>JBBSHS010000028.1:0-28609 GCA_038232515.1 Acidimicrobiales bacterium | reverse complement strand
TGGGCAGGGCCATCATCTTCGTCGACGAGATCGACTCCATCGGGCGCAAGCGGGGCGCCGGCCTCGGCGGGGGCCACGACGAGCGGGAGCAGACCCTCAACCAGATGCTGTCGGAGATGGACGGCTTCGAGACCACCGAGGGCGTCGTGATGATGGCCGCCACCAACCGGCCTGACATCCTCGACCCGGCGCTGCTGCGGCCCGGCCGCTTCGACCGCCAGATCGTGGTACCGCTGCCCGACCTGGAGGAGCGCATTCCCATCCTCACCGTCCACTGCAAGGACAAGAAGATCGGACGGGATGTCGACCTGAAGGTCGTGGCCCGGGGCACGCCCGGCATGAGCGGCGCAGACCTGGCCAACCTGGTGAACGAGGCCGCCCTTCACGCCGTGCGCCGCAGTGGGCACGAGATCGAGATGAGGGACTTCGAGGCCGCCCGCGACCGTGTGCTGATGGGCCAGCGCCGGGAGTCCACCGTGCTGTCGGAGAAGGAGAAAATCGCCACCTCCTTCCACGAGGGTGGCCACGCCGTGTGCGCCTACGTGATGCCCAACGCCGACCCGGTGCACAAAGTGACGATCCTGCCCACCGGCATGGCCCTGGGGGTCACCCAGCAGCTGCCCATCGAGGAGCGCCACACCTACTGGCGCGAGTACATCGAGGATTCGCTGGTGGTCATGATGGGGGGCCGGTGTGCCGAGCGCATCACCCAGGGATCGCTGTCGACGGGCGCCTCGAACGACCTCCAGCGGGCCACGGAGATGGCCCGCAAGATGGTGCGCGAGTTCGGTATGTCCGAGCGCATAGGCCCGATGGCATGGGGCCAGGAGGCACAGGTGTTCCTGGGCGAGGACCTCATGCACAACGCCCGGGACTACTCCGACGTGACCAGCCGGGTCATCGACGAGGAGGTGGAGCGGATCCTGCGCGAGCAGGAGGAACGGGCCATGGGCCTGCTGACCAGGCACCGCACCGGCTTGGAGGCGGTGGCCCACGCCCTGCTCGAGAAGGAGACGATCAACGGCGCCGAGGTGGCGGCATTGATCGACGCCGCCTTCGGCAGCCCCGTCCACGCCGATGACGGCAAGATCAGCACCGTCGCCCGTTTCGCCGACGACGACATTGACCGCACCCCCGAGCACCCCGACCCCGAGGCCACCCCCGCCCGCTGAAGGCCCGCTCGCAGTGCGAGGAACTGCTGGGGTGGTTGCGCCCACGTCGTCGCCGCTACGGGGGGTCCGGGGCGTCGCGGGCGGCGGCGACGGCGGCCCAGAGGTCGGAGGCGGCCACCTGGCCGACAAAGCCGGCCTGCACCACTCCTCGGGCGTCGGCCACCACGGTGCAGGGCACCGCTTCGACGCAGTAGCGGTCGTGCAGGTCCTTGGCGTCCTGCCAGGCCACCTCCTGCACGACCACCTGTGGGCTGGCCAGCGGGACGGCCCGTTCGAGGGCGCCGGCGCACGAGTCGCACGTCGACGATGTGAAGACCACGACCAGCCAGGGAATCTCGGGCCTCTCGAAGTCGGCCCGGTCGAGCTGGCTCGGCACCGGCCAGCGCTTCGGCTGCGTGGGAGCCTCGGTGGGACGGCGCCGCAGGACGAGCGCCACGACGACGGCGACGGCGACCAGGCCGGCGGCGATGAGCACCCTCTCCACGGCTCCTCATCCTGGCAGCCCGGCCGTCGGTAAGCGGGCCGGCGGCCAAAGGGGCCTCCCTGACGCCGTTCAGCCCAACGGGACGGCCGCCACGAAGGACGACACCGAGCCTGCCGGGTCGAAGCCACCCCGGTCGACCAGCACCGGTTGGTCCGACTCGACGAGCACGGCCTGGCCCCGCTGGGCGAGGTGGCCTTCAAGCGGGACGGTGGCCCGGGCGCCGGAGGGGACGGTGAGCGGCCCCACTCCGGGGACCGGCTCGTTCTTGCCGTCCAGGGCCAGGAACGTGACCGTGGCCGGATCTATCCCGAGGTTGACCACGGCCAGACCGTCGCTGCCCTTGAGGTCGCCGGCGGCCGACACCCAACGGACGGCCCCCCCGATCATGCCCAGCTCGTCGACGCCGCTGGACCGGGACAGCGGCGGCGAGGCGAGGAAGGTCCGCTCGGCCACGATGCCGACCCCGTCAACCGACTGGACGGTGGCGGCGTACCCGACGCCCTTGGCGATGGCCGCTATGCCGGACACCACGACCTCGGCCCGGCCACCGGCCGGCACGGTGGTCGAGACCGGCTCGGCGGCGCCTTTGTCGAGGTTCAGCTCGACGGTGACGTTGGCGTCCTGGGGGCTCGGGTTGAACAACTCCAGCCCGTCGGTCAACCCGTCGAGCTTGTCGCCGCTGGCGAAGTACCAGGTCGGGGCTGTGACCGGCGAGGCGAGCGTCGAGGTGCTGGACGTGCCGCGACGTTGGACCTTGGCCACGACCACCCGGCCGCGGCGGGCGTTGACGCTGGCCGACACGGCGTCGCGCCGGCGCACCTTGTCGCCCACGTCAACCACCACGAGATGGCGGCTCGGCACCACCACGCCCTGGAGATCGGCCGGGGCGGCCGGGCCCTGGTCGGTGGCGAAGGTCAGGTCGACGATGGCGTCGTCGGGGAAGGGGTTCAGCACCGACAGCAGCAGATCGGCGTCCCGGCCCGTCGACCCGGCGGCCGTGTACCAGGTGGTGCCGGCCACCGACGAGCAGGGCGCCACCATCGTGCCATCGGGCACCTTGACCGTTTCCTGGACCACCACGCCTCCCTGGTCGAGGTCGACGCTGGCCCCGGCCACCACGGCACCGCCGAAGACGGTGGCCAGGTCGACCACCGTCTGGCCCCGGGGTGGGACGGTGACGGGTGACTCGTGCGCGTCACCGGTGACGGGGATCACCACGAGCCGGCCGGTGGCCTGGTGGCCGGTGGGGTTGGCGAGGGACACCGACGTGCCCACCACCTGGTCGGGCGCCGACTGGCCGCCCGGGCAGAACCACGTGGAGGACAGCGCACCGCTGGGCGTGGCGATGGGCACCCCGACCGTTCGGGCCGCGGCCAGAGGGGCCGTGGGCCCAGGCCGACCGACCCGGGCGTCGAACACGACGGCGGCGGTCAGGAGGGCGATCACGGCAAGGGCGAGGACGAAACCCGGCCTGGACCTCACCTGTGCTCCTGCGGAGGCTCGTCACCCAGGCGGATGGCACGGCCCCGGGTGCGCCTGACCCGCCGCTGCCGCCCCGGCACCTCTGGCGGCGGTGGAAAGGCGCCGGTGTCATCGTCCTCGTCGCCATCCTCGTCATTGGCCCTGAGGTCGAGGGAGCCGGCTGGACCGGCGGCCAGGCCGGCGTCCTCCGTGTCCTCGGTCAGCTGTTGGCCGACGATCAGATGGTCGTCGGCCAACGGCTCGACGGCGGCCGCCACCGGCGCTGGGGGCGGGGGCGGAGATGGCGAAGATGGAGGTGGCGAAGATGGAGGTGGGGAAGATGGAGGTGGCGACGGTGGTGGCCCGGCCGACAGCGGTGACATCACCCTCACTGCGCTGGGCGCCGGGCGAGCCGCCGCCTTGGTGGCGGCTCCGGCCGTAGACCAGTCCTGTTCGAGGCGCCGGGCAGGTCGGCGGCCGCGCACCACCACGGCGATGGCGAACAGCCACAGGAGCAGCTGCAACCACAGCATCAGGGTGTGCCCCAGCGGCGTGCGGTAGTGCAGCACGCCGGGGCCGGCGGAGCCCGCGTCGAAGGCCAGCACGGCACCGAAGGCCCGCTGGCGGGAGGCGCTGACGCCGCCCACCCGGAGCGACCATTGCCGCGACGGCGCCTCGGCCAGGAGCACTCGTCCGGCGTCGACGGCGCCCGTGAACCGCTGCGACCCGTCCCGGGTGGGCGCCAGAACCGACGACGCGCCGCTCAAATCGACCCTCCGGGCGTCGAGCGGATCGGTACTGCGGCTGGCGTCGACCGTCTCGGCCGGCAGCTGCGAGCGCATCGGGGCCCACGCCGCGTTCTCGAAGACGAGGAGGCTCGGGTCGCTCTCGATCTGGCGCAGGTCGAGCTGGGCGGACAGTGCGGGCGGCAGGTCGGCGGGAACGGACCGGGTCACGGCGCCGTTCCCCGCCGGTGCCGCTTTGGTGGCCACCACGACATAGCGCACCCCCAGGGGGGCCAGCAACCGGCCCAGAGCGGTGGTCTGGGCCTGGCGGGCGGCGCTGACGGCAACGGCCAGCGGGGCATCGGCGGCCCGCACCGGACCGGCCCACTCCGAGAGGGCGTCAGGCGGCCCGTTCAGGGAAGTGGCGTAGGCCAGACCCTTCGACAGCCGGTTCCCTTGCAGTGGCAGCACCTCGGGAGCCCCGAGCCAGAGCACCCGGAACGGCCCTTCGGCCGCGGTGTCGGGCATCCACGACAAGACGCTGGCCTGGTCGCGGCTGGGAGCATGCCACCGTCCGTTGGTGGCGGCGGCGAGGACGGGAAGCGTCCCGACGGCCACGGCCAGAGCAGCCACGGCCGTGGCCAGGTGGCGCCATCCGAAGCGGTACCCGGGCAGGTCCAACTCGAAGGCGGCCACGCCGAGGGCCACGCTGAGCGACAGCGAGGCCGCCGCCGGGGCCAGGAGGGCGCCGGCCTGGACCGGGGCGACGGCCAGCCATCCACGTCCCATGACCCAGGCCACAGCGGTGCACAACAGGGCCACCACCCATAGCCGGGAGGCCCAGCCCAATCGCCAGCCACGGCCGAGCAGCAGGGGCAGCAGGGCGGCGACCAGCAGGGCGAAGCCGGCCACGCCGGTGGGCGTGGGCCCGGTCGAGAACCGGAGGAGGTCGGTGAGCCCCGGGGCGTTGCGTATCGACGGTCCCACCCCCACCAGCCCGGTCCAACGGCCGGAGCGCAGCAGATCGAGGCTCCACGGAGCGAGGAGGAGGCCGGCGGCGCCGACGGCGGCCGCGCCCACGGCCGCGCCCCGCACCATCCGGTCGACCGGCCCGGCCAACAGGCCCGAAAGGGCGAGAGCGCCGGCCATGACGGCGGTGACGACAAGGGCCTCGGGGGCGAGGGCGGCGGCCACGGCAACCAGCAGAGCGAGACCGACGACCTGGGTGAGCAGACTGCGGACCGGGACCGGCACGTTGACCGGCTCGGGGGCGGACGTGCGTCGGGCCCGACGGGTGGCGACGCGGGTGCGGACCAGGTCGTCGAGATCAACCATGTCGTCAAAGGCGCCCATCTCGTCGAGCGCGTGCTCCTGGCCCACTTCGGTCAAGGTGTCGCCGCTGGCCCTGTCCTCGTAACCGGTGGGTGGGCGTTCGAGCAGGAGGACGTCGTCACCGGTGGCGCCCGACGCCGACGCCGGTCGGGGCCCTCCCTCGGCATCTGTGCCCGTCGCCCCGGTCGGCTGGCGCCGCAGAGGGCGCTCGAACAGTCGAGCGGCGGCACTTACGAGGCGCGACCCGTCGCCGGGGTGGTCGTGCCCGTCCCGACGGGTCCCGACCGGCCGGGACCCGTCGGGACCGGTCACCGGCCCCGCTTCCTCCTCGTCCGCCACCGTGGCTCCGAAGGGGGACAGGGCGGTGGCCCTTAGGAGGCGGAGCAGCACGAAAGGGGAAGCTGCGTACAACACCAACCCGGCCAGCCGGCCCCGCGCCAACGCGTCGTAGGGCAGCGCCACCGAGGCGTAGGTGACGACGGCAGCCGCACTGGGCCGCCATGAGCCGATGGGACGGGCCAGGCGGTAAGCGCCGACGATACCGACCACGACGCAGCCCAGGACCACGGTCGACCACAACAGGCCGGTCTTGCCGAGGAACACCTCCCCGGCCATTCCCAACAGGGCGAGGGCGGGAGACAAAGGGTGCGACCCGCCCAGGCCGGCGACACGCCACCCGGTGGCGTACACCCGCAGCAGGGTGCCGGCGTGGGGCAACGGGGCCAGCGTGCCGACGCCGGGGACGGGCCGGCCCAGGAGATGGCGGCTACCCACGAGGAGTACGGCGGCGATGGCCAAGACGACCATGGACATGCGGCGCAAGCCGCCCGCCCGCCACCAGCCGACGGCGTCGCGCCCCACAGTGCCCAGCGACCTCCCGCCTGCCTCGGCCGCAGCCACGTCGTTGAACAGCGCCGACAATGCACCGCTGGTGCGCATCGTGGCTCGGACCCGACGGTCCGGCAGCGAACGCAACGGCCGCAGGCGCCGGCGGGCTTGTCGGATGGAACCGAGGCGGCGGAGGTTCCACGACCAGGCACCCAGTGCCACCCCGGGCCGGCCGGGCCGACGCAGGGCCAGGGCCAGTACACACTCGACGATGGTGCGGGCCCCGGCCCGGGCGACCGTGGATGGCAGGCGGACGGCGGGGGTGACCACCAAGAGCGTGCGCAGCCGGGCCTTCGGCTCGAGCTCGGTGGCCGGACCGCCGGGGCTCGTGCGCTCACCGGCGGCGGTGGCGGCCCGGTGGCGGACCCGGGCCGCCGGTGCTGTCAGGACACGGGCCCCCGCCACCCTGGCCCTCCAGCACAGGTCGAGGTCGCTGCCGGCCAGCCCGATGACCTGGTCGAAGCCGCCCAGGCTGGTGAACAGGTCGGCCCTGACCATGAAACAGGCGCTCGGGGCCACGAACACCTCGCGCACGGTGTCACGCTGTCCCTGGTCGAGCTCGCCCCGGTCCACCAGCTCCACGGCCATGCCCACCCGGTCGGCGCTACGGCCGAGAGCCTGCAGCCGGTCGGGCGCGTCCCACTCGACCAGCTTGGGGGCGACGACGCCGGCGTTCTCCCGGAAGGCTTCCTCGATCAGCAGTCGGGCCACGTCCGGTTCGGGGGCGGCGTCGTCATGGCAGAACAGCAGATGGGAGGCGCCTTGGACGATGGTCAGGACCTCGTCGGCGGCGGCACCGTACCCGGGGTCGGTAGGCAGTCGCCGGACGTAGGCGCTGGGCAGGGCGGCGGCCACTCGGGGGGCCACCTCCTGGCCACTTCCGGCGTCGATGACCAGCACCGACATGGCCGGGTAGTCCTGTGCACCCAGAGCGGCCAACGCCTCTTCGAACCAAGGCCCCGGGTCGCGGGTGACGACCACGGCAACCACCGGCGGTGCCTCCGTCATGGCTTCCATACGAGGTTTCGAGGCTAGACGCCGGCTCGGCCCCCGTCGGGTATGGGCCACCCGCCCGGCGCTTGCAAAGGTTAGCGACAAACAGTATGATGCAAGCGCACAGGCGGACCACCGAGGACGCCACCGAAGACGCCACCGAAGACGGAGACGAGCCACCCATGACCGAAGTCACCAGGGCCCTGAAGGACGCGGCCTACGTCACCATCGGCATGGGCGTCATCGCCTTCCAGAAGGCGCAGGTGGCCCGCAACGACCTGACCAGGCAGCTGGATGGCGAGAGCGCCCGGGTGCAGGCCCAGGTGGCCGACGTGCTCCGCGTCGTCGAGGCGCAGGTGGAGGAGGCGTGCGGCACCTTCGAGGCCCAGCTCCAGGTCACGCAGAACCAGCTCCACCGACTGGCCAGGGATGCCGACGGCCGGCTGGGGCCCGTCGCCCAGGAGGTCGAGTCCCGCCTCGACGAGATCGAGGCCCGGCTCCCCGAGCAGGTGCAGGGGCTGGTCAGGCAGGCCCGCCAGGCCACCAGGGACGCCGGCGACCAGCTGCGGTCTCTTCTCGGCAACGCCGCCTGAACGACGGGTCCTGAGCTCAGGACGCGACGGCCAACGCGGCGTCGAGCACCCGGCGCAGCGTCTGGTCCAGGGCCACGCGGCGAACCCAGCCCAGCGCCCGCAGCCGGCTGTTGTCCCCCACCAGGACCGGGACGTCGACGGGCCTCATGAGGGCCGGGTCCTGGACAAGCCGGAGATCCCCGCCGGCCATGGTCAGGAGCCGGTGGGCGATGTCGACCACGGCCACGGCCGTGCCCGAACAGACGTTGTAGGCGACACCCGCCTCGCCGCGGACGGCCAGCAGGCGGTAGGCCCGGGCCACGTCCTCGACGTCGAGCAGGTCACGGCGAGCGCCGAGGTTGCCGACGGCGACATCGCCGCTGTCCGGGTCGACGCTGGCCTCGGCGATACGACGGGCCAGAGCCGGGACGAGGAAGGTCGGCGACTGACCCGGTCCGGTGTGGTTGAAGGACCTGGTTAGCACCACCGGCAGGCCGGACGAGCGCCACACCTGCGTTGCGATCACCTCGGCGGCCGCCTTGGACGCGCCGTAGGGCGACACCGGCCGCAACGGGTCGGCCTCGGCCAGCGGCAGGCCGTCGACCTCGGGTGGCCCGTAGGCGTCGGCCGACCCCACGACCAGCGTGCGGGGCGACCCGCCGGTGGACTGGACGGCGGCCAGCAGGGCGGCCGTGCCCACCACGTTGACTCGGTGCACCTCGACGGCATGGCGCCAGGACTCGCCGACGTGGGCCCACCCGGCCAGGTGGTACACCACATGAGGAGCCGCCGCCTGCAGGGCATGGGTGACGGTGTCGACGTCACAGATGTCGACGCCCTCGGGCAGTACGGCCACGTCGTCACCGCAACACCGGAGATGGTTGACCAGATGGCTGCCCACGAAGCCGTGGGCGCCGGTGACGAAGGCCCGCACCGGGCCAGATCCTGTCACCTTGGCGTCATGGCTTGGAGGCCACGTCGGTGGAACTCACCTCCTCGTGGTAGTCCTTCTCGACATTGACCGACCACACGTCGTTGTGGGCCCCGAGGATGTTCTCGACGCTGAGCATGGCCGTGAGCATCGAGTGGTCCTGGTTGTTGTACTTGTGCATCCCATTGCGCCCGACCGGGTAGACGTTGGGCGCGTTCTCGGCCAACCAGTCCCGCAGGGTCTGGACATTGGCCTTGTAGGTGGCGTCGTACATGGGGTACGCCTTGGGCATCCGCACCACAAAGCCGGCCTCGACCTTCGACTGGTCCGCCAGCAGACCGAGGTCGTGGAGCTCCCGCTTGCCCAGCTCGACCAGCGCCTCGTCGGTCGACGTCCACAGCTCGTCGCCTTCGGTGACGAAGTACTCCAGGCCCAGGCAGGTCCGCCCCTCCTTGACCAGGTAGGGCGACCACGAGCCGAAATTCTGGATGCGGCCCAGTCCCACGGTCGGATCGTGTACGTAGATCCAGTTGTCCGGGAAGCCGAGGTCCTCGGGCATGACCAGGGCGATGGTGAGAAAGTCGCGGTAGGAAAGGCCGTCCGCCGCCTCTGCCACCCCGGCGGGCACGGGCGGGTCCATGGCCTTGAGCAGTGACGTGATGGGCATCGAGGACACCACCGCCGTGCAGGGGTACTCCGTCGACGCTCCTTGGTGGGTGCCGACCACGGCCAGCGCCCGGCCGCCCTCGTGGCGGATGCTGTCCACCTTGGTGTCGAAGACGATCTTGGAGCCCTGGCCCTGGACCAGCTCGGCGCAGCGCTCCCACATCATGCCGGGGCCGTACTTGGGGTACTGGAACTCCTCGATCAGCGACGTGATGTCTTTCTGGTTGCGACTGGGGAGCAGAGCATTGACGATGGCGTTGACGAGGTTGAGGTTCTTGATGCGCTGGGCCGCCCAGTCGGCCTGGATCTGGTCGGCCGGGACACCCCAGAGCTTCTCGGTGTAGGTCTTGAAAAAGATCCGGTACAGGCGCCATCCGAAGCGGCTGACCGTCCAGCCCTCGAAGTTGGTCTGGTCGGCGGGCGGCCGGATGCGGGCCCACACGTAGGACAACACGCATCGGAAGGCCTCGATTACGCCGAGGCCCTTGAGTGCGTTCATGGCCTTCAGCGGATAGTCGAAGAACTTCCCGTTGTAGTAGATCCGGCTCATGCGGGGCCGGAGCAGAAAGTCCTCGTCGGGCAGGATCTCGTGCCAAAGCGCCTCGACCCGCTGCACCTTGGTGAAGAAGCGGTGGCCGCCGATGTCGAAGCGCCAACCGTCTCGTTCGGCGGTCCGGCTGATGCCGCCAACCACGGTGTCGGCCTCGAGAACGGTGGACGTGACGCCCTTCTTGCCGAGCTCGTAGGCGGCCGTGAGCCCGGCCGGACCGGCTCCGATGATGACAACCTCGTGAGCGGCGGGCGGTTCGTCGTGCTCAGGCATCGTCCGCCCAGTCTACCGGGGCTTCGTCCCCGCCCGACGAGCGGTCAGGTCACCCTTCGGTCTACTAGCGGCGATGTTCCCCACCCGCACCTACGGCGGGGATCCTGCGTTCGTGGGCTGACCGTCATCGCGAACCCGACGCAGCCTCCAAGGCGCTACGCCGTCAGCTCGACAAACTCCAAGCGGCCATCACTGGCCTTGTCGGCGCGGCGCGGACTTGACTCAATCGTGTCGGTTGTCAGGCGCCAAGCGCCTGGGCATCGGCGCCCCGGCACCATCTAATCCATCCGCCGCCGACTGTCCGGCCCGCAACCCGCGCCCTCGGCCCAGCGTCGCCTCACCGATGGGCACGGCGCCGCCCCGCCTCGACGAGCGCCGTCGTGGACAGGCCCGACAGCAGAGGCACGATCTCCACCCGCCCGCCCCAGGCCGATGCGGCTGTGCCGCCAACCACCTGACCGGGGGCGTAGTCGGCTCCCTTGACCAATACGTGCGGACGGATGAGATCGACGAGCCGGGCCGGCGTGTCCTCTTCGAAGGACACCACGAAGTCCACGGCGGCCAGACCGGCCAGGACGGCCATTCGGTCCTCGACCGTCTGCAGCGGCCGGCCCGGGCCTTTGAGCCTGTGCACACTGGCGTCCGCGTTCACGCCCACGACGACGACGTCGCCGAGGCGACGGGCCTGTTGGAGCAGGTGGAGGTGGCCGGCGTGCAGGAGGTCGAAGCAGCCGTTGGTGAACACGATCCTGCGCCCTTCGCGCCACAGCAACGACGACAGCCGCTTGAGCTCGTCCTCGCCCACGATCTTCTCGGGCCGCAGGCCCTCGGTGCCGCGCTTCCAAGCAGCCAGAAGGTCGCTGGCCTCCATCGACACCGTGCCCAGGCGGCCGCAGGCCCAGCCCGCGGCCAAGTTGGCCAGGTCGACGAGCACGGGCAGAGGACCACCCAGGGCGCAGCCGAGCGCCAGCACCGCCACCATGGTGTCGCCCGCTCCCGACACATCGGCCACCTCCACCACGGTCGACGCCGTGGCCCGGGTGCCGTCCAAGTCGCCGCCCTTGGCCACCACCCCTGCGGCCGACAGGCTGAGCACCACGTTGTCCGCGGCTGCGGCGCCCAAGACGGCATCGCAGATGGCGTCGACCTCGGTCGGCCCAGGAGGGCCGGTGCCGACCTCATGGCCCCGGCCGAGGTGCACGAGGAGGGCCCGGCCCTCGTGGAGGTTGGGCTTGATCACCGTCGTGCCGCGGTAAAGGCTCAGGTCGCGTGCCTTCGGGTCGGTTACGACGGGCACCCCGCGGCGTTTGGCGGTGGCGATGAGCGAGCCGGTGATCCGGCGGTCGAGCACACCCTTGGCGTAGTCAGACAGGACGAGACAGGCATGGCCACCACCGTCGGCGAAACGCTCGAAACCGGCGACGAGCCCCGCCGCCTCGGAGTCGTCGAGGGGGACAAAGTCTTCGCGGTCGATGCGCAACAGTTGTTGGTTCCCGGCCACCACGCGCGTCTTGCGGGTGGTCGGTGCGCCGGCCGAGCGGATGACGTGCCCGGTGCCGATGCCCCGACTGGTGGCCAGTTCGACAAAGGTGTCGGCCTCGAAGTCCAGGCCCAGGCGACCGGCGAGTACGGCCTGGCCCCCCAGCGACGCCACGTTGGCGGCCACGTTGCCGGCGCCACCCAACGCCGAGCTCGAACCGCGCTGGCGCAGCACGGGGACCGGAGCTTCCGGGGAGATCCGCTCCACCTCGCCGCAGAGCTGCACGTCGAGGAGCAGGTCACCGACCACGAAGACCCGGGCGTCCCCGAAGCGCAGAATGAGGTCGACCGCCCGGCCCGCGGCATCCACGATCCGACAAGCTAACCGTGATCCCCGGGCCTGAAACCGGGCCCTCGGTCGTCAACGCGCCGTAAAGAGCACGGACGCCGTCAGCGGGGACGAACGGCGCGGACCGGCTTGAGAGATCGGAAGAGCCGGCGGAGCGTCTGCCTGCCGCTGGGCCACCTGGACAAGGTCGTGTCGCCGATCCGGTCACGGTAGGGGATCACCACCTCGCTGATCCGGCAGTGGGCACAACCAGGCCACAAGAGCAGGTCGACGGGAAAGGCCAGCCCCGTCGTGTCCCAGACGAAGCGGTCGAGCACCTCTCGCCGGTAGGCCCGCTGGCCGGAGTGGAGGTCGCGTAACCGACGTCGGGCCCGGGCACTGCCGATGAGGCCGAAGGCGACGTTGGCGAGCCAGTTCGGCAAGGGCATGGTGTCGGGGGGACGTCGGCCCAGCCGATCGGTGCCGGCCACGTCGTCGCCACCACGGACGCGATCGACCAGGTCGGCAAAGATCTCCGGCGGGTAGGTGTCGTCGGCGTCCACGGTGACGACGATCGGTCGGTCGGATGCGGTGAGGGCGCACAGCAGCGCCGGGGCCGGGCCTCCGCCCGGCTCGCGGATGACCCGTGCGCCGTGAGCGACGGCGATCTGCGGTGTGGTGTCGGTCGACCCGTCGACCACGATGACCTCTGCTCCGGGCAGTGCCGCCCGGGCATCGTCGATCACCTTGGCGATGGCTTCCTCCTCGTTCCTGGTGATCATCACGACGGCTACGTCGTCGTACTGTGGCGAGCCGACCGGTCGCATGTCAGCCATCGGCCGGTTCCGGCAGGTGGATCTCAGCCAGCGACGTCGGGCGCCCGTTGAGCTCGGCGGCCAGGGCCAGCGAGCTGATCACGCAACCGTCGACGTTCAGGTACTCGAACGCACCGAAGCGGCCGTGGAGGTGCACGCCCCTCGACCTGGCCCAGGTTTTCACCGTCTCGACGTGGCGCTCGTAGCCGACGGTGTAGACCACGTAGGCGTTGTCGTAGCGCTGGACGTCGGCGAAGACGAGGGGATGGTCGGGACGGACGACGTCGTTCTCGATGAACCCCGTCAGCACGTATTCGATGAGGTCGTCGTCGCTACGGTGCACCACCGGGTCACCGGGTGCGGCGGTGATCTCGGCCTGGATGCTGTAGCAGCCTTGGGGCCCGTTACGGGGGGAGAAGACGCAGGGCGCGCTGGCCCGGTTCACCAGGTAGTCGGCATCGGGGAAGTAGACCGCCGTGAAACGGTGTGGGTCGACCCCCCGGAAACCGAGGGTGATGACGGCGATGGGATTGATCCGGAGCGATCCGACGGCGTGGCGCACGGTGTCGGGGACATCGTCGACCAGCGAGAGAAAGGCGGGCATGGGAGTGGTGCACACCACCCGGTCGAAGGACTCCACGCCCGCCGCGCTGGTGACCTCGACGCCATCCGGCGTGGTGGCCAGCCCCGTCACCGGCGTATCGAGGCGCAGCACACCGGGGGGGAGAAGGGCAGCCCAGGCGGCGGGGATGGCCTCATAGCCACCGACCAGCGGGTAGTGGAAGTTGAGCTGGTGGACGTACCCCTCGGTGCTGACCCCCAGCGCGCCCTTGACCACGTCCTGGGCCGGTGGACGGGGGATCCGGTCGGCCCAGGTCATCGAGAGCTCGGCCAGGGGGACGTTCCACACCTTTTCGTTGTACGGCTTGAAGTAGAGGTCGGTCAGACCGGCGCCGAAGACGCCCAGGAACCATTCATGAAGATTGGCCGGCGCCTCGGACATGTCGGCGTGGTCGTTGAACAGGAAGTCGAGGAGACAGCGGGCCCGCCACTCGGTCGGAAGGCCGGCCAGGTCGTTCTCGATCGGGTACTTGACGAAGTGCCCGTCGATGCAGATGGCGTTGTTGCGACGTGACCGGTGGACGTTGCCCTGGAGGCTGGCGACCATGAAGTCGAGGACGGCCTGGTCGCGTGAGAACATGATGTGGGGCCCGCGATCGAAGGTCCAACCGTCCCGCACCGTCGCCGCGCAGTGCCCGGCCGCCCGACCCGACGCCTCGTACACGACGACGTCACCGTCAAGGAGGAGGGCCAACGACAGGCCGCTGGCTCCCGCACCGACCACAGCAGTCCTCATGGGCTCCACCCGTCGCGCTCATGGCCCGGAGACGCCCGGCGTCCGGCCACGGCATCGAGGAGGTCACGCTAGCGCCAGCCGGCCTGGCGTGTCGCCATAGGTGCACAGGGCCCCCGGTCGCTATAGTCCGACGCCGCCCCGGGCGCGGGTGGGCCGGGTCACCGGGCTGGCCGGGCAGAGCCCACCGCCGGCCACGACAGGAGCCAATATGAGCGAGGGCTCGGCCACGCAGCGCATACGGCGCCTGGAAACCCTGCGCCGTACGGCCGCCGTGGCCATGCACACCGCCCGCCAGTTGGTCACGCCCGCCCTGCGGGGCCAACTCGGCCACAACACCATCATCTCGACCGCCACCTACAGCCCGTGGCAGGTCGACGAGGGGTTCCGGGCCATGCTCGGTTCCATGGCCGCCTGCACGCTGCTCGACGACATGCGCCTGTACGAGCTCTGGCAGCTGTCGGACCAGGTGGGCGATCTTCGGGGCGACGCCATCGAGATCGGGTGCTGGAGGGGCGGTGCCGGCTGCCTCGTCGCCCACCGGCTGGCCCAGCGCCAGCCGGGCACCCCCATGTTCCTGTGTGACACCTTTGCCGGCGTGGTCAAGGCCGGGGCCAGGGACAGCGTGTACGTCGGCGGCGAGCACGACGATGCCGACGAAGCCACTGTGCGAGCACTGGCCGCACGACTCGGGCTGACCAATGTCGACGTCCTCGTCGGCATCTTCCCGGACGACACGGGAGAGGCGGTGTCCGACCGGACCTTCAAGTTCGCCCACATCGACGTGGACGTCTACGAAGGCGCCCGCGACTCCTTCAGCTGGTTGCTGCCCCGCCTCGTGCTCGGCGGCATCGTCGTTTTCGACGACTACGGCTCCTCCACGACCGACGGCATCCGCACCGTCATCGACGAGCTGCACGGCCACCCCGACGTCGCCCTGGTGCGGAACCTCAACGGCCAGGCGGTGGCCGTGCGCCGCCGGCTCACCACCCCTGGACCGGCGGAAGCCTGAGCCTGGTCGGGGACAGCCAACCGCCAGTCAGGAGCTGGGCCCGGGAGGGTCGCCACGTGCCCGCAGATAGTGCTCCAGCTCCGTGAGACCGCCGGGCGAACCGATCTCGAAGAACCTCTGTGTAACCTCGAAGCCGGCAAGCTGACGGCGCCGGCTGAGGGAGTGCAGAACTGGCGCCAGGTCACCGGACGCACCTGGTTCGAGCGCCTCCTCGATGACCCGGCGGGCCAGGATCATCAGGCCGTAGTCGATGTACTCGAGCTGGTCCGGCCCGGTGCCGGCCTTGTCGTAGAGCTCGACGACGCCGTCGCGGTATCTCACGTTGCTGGTGTCCCAGCTGCCGCGGTTGTGGTAAACGGTCATCAAGGCGGGCCGGCCGGCGGCGACAAAGGCGGCCGCCACCGCCCGCGGGTCGACGCAGAGGTACGAGTCCCCGTAGAGGACGAAAAAAGTGTCGTCCAGCACGCCATGTTCGGCGGCCAGGCGGATGGCCCCTGCCGTTCCCCGCAGGACGGCCCCCTCCTTCACGTAACGCACATCGACCCCCCACCGACGGCCGTCGCCCACGTGGTCCTCGATCGCGTCGCCGAGGTGCCCGACGCTGTACACGACCCGGTCGACGCCCCCGGCCGCCAGCCAGTCGAGCTGCCAGTCGGCGAAGGAGCGGCCAGCCACGGGTAGTAGCGCCTTGGGGACCGCTTCGGTCCACGGCCGCATCCTGGAGCCGAGCCCACCGGCGAGGATCAGGCACTGCACCGGTCAGTGCCGCACGAGCACACTCGAGCCGTCGTGGTCGAAGGTGAACGGAACCTCGTTCAGTCCGTCACCGACCATGCAACGGCGTACCGAGTCGCGGTCCTTGGCGTAGAACAAGAGGAACCCACCCGCCCCGGCACCCACTAGCTTGCCGCCCAGCGCGCCGTTCGACATGGCGAGGTCGTACCACCGGTCGATCCTCGGGTTCGACATGGCCGCCGACCGCTTCTTCTTGTGCCGCCAGTGCTCGTCCATGAGCGCGCCCAGTTCCTCGGTGTCGCCCCGCTCGAGCGCCTCCCGGCTGCTGACCCCGATGGCCTTGACGAAGTGGAGGTTCTCCAGCATCTCCTCGTCGCCCTTCTCGGATCTGGCTTTCTGCTCCTCGAGCACCAGGTCGGCGTCGCGGGAGTAACCGGTGAAGAACATCACCAAGTGCTCCTCGAGGTCCCGCAGAGTCTCGTTCGAGATGTTGACGGGTGATGCGTGGACCCTGCCACCCGGCTCGAACTCGAAGTAGGTAACCCCGCCGAAGGCGGCCGCGTACTGGTCCTGCTTGCCCACCGGTCGACCGAGCGTGTCGATCTCGATGGCGCACGCCTCCTCGGCCAGGGCGTAGGAGGTGACGTGCTCACGCTTGTGGGCGTAGATGGCGCGCAGCAGGCCGACGGTGAAGGCGCCCGACGAGCCCAACCCGGTACCGGCGGGGATGTCGGCCAGACTGACCAGCTCCACGGCCGGCCCAATGGCGTGCTGACGCAGTACCTCACGGAAGATGGCGTGGTTGATGTCGTCGATCGAACGTACCCGTTCGAGCGACGAGTACTTGAGGAAGTAATCGTCGCCGAACGTGCGGTTGATGGCCACGAAGATGTACTTGTTGATGGTGCCGGAGATGACACCGCCGCCGAAGCGGCGGTAGTACGAGGGGAGGTCGGTGCCGCCGCCGCCAAGCGATATCCGCAGTGGCGTGCGGGTGATGATCACAGAGTGAAGCCGGCCCTCACGGCGTCGTCGCGGAACATCTTGACCGTGTCCAACGAGACGTCCTCCAGGCCGCGGCCGAGTCCCTGGAGCTTCTTCAGCAGGTCGTTGGTAACGGTGACGATGTGGCAGCCGATGGCGTCGGCCTGCACCACGTTGAGGATCTCGCGGGGGCTGGCCCACAGCAGCTCGGCGGCGGCCTCCTCACGGACGAGCTCGAGGGCAGCGGACATGAGCGGCACCGGGTCACGACCGGTGTCCGCCACCCGACCGGCGAAGACCGAGACGATGGCGCCGGCGGTGCTCTCGAGCGCTTCGGTGGCCGACCGTACCTGGCGCAGGCTGAGGATGGCCGTCACATTGAGCTTGACCCCGTCGCCCGTGAGGCGCGAGACGAGTTTGGTGGCGTCCTCGCCCCGCGTGTTGGTGATGGGCACCTTGACGTAGACGTTCGGTCCCCACGACGCGATGCGGTGGGCCTGGCGCTCCATCTCGTCGAGCTCGTCGGAGAAGACCTCGAAGGAGATGGGGCGGTCGGAGATGTGGTCGAGCGCGGTACGGGCGAAACGCTCGTAGTCCGACACCCCGCACTGGCGCATGAGAGTGGGGTTCGTGGTGAAGCCGGCGATGCGCGGGTCAGCGGCCAGCCGTAACATGGCGTCCACATCCGCGCCGTCGGCGAAGACCTTGATGGTCAGTGTCTCAGAGTCCGGCACGGAGCTCCTCTCGGGGTTCGGACTGCATCAAGCAGATCCAGTGGGCGGCTTCGGAAAGGTCGCCGACCACGACGTCGGCCCAGCGGGGCCGGCGTTCGTCGTAGCCGTAGTCGATGAATGCGGTGCGGCAGCCGGCCGCCCGCCCGGCGTCGATGTCCCGCCACCGGTCACCGACCATGAAGCTGGCGGTCAGATCGATCCCGTGGTCGTCGGCCGCCGCCACCAGCAGGCCGGGCCTGGGCTTGCGGCAGGGGCACCGGTCGCCGTCGTCGTGGGGACAGACGTAGACGCCGTCGAGGGGCACGTGGCGTCGGACCTCGTGGTTGAGAGCCTCCACCTCCACCTGCGACTGCGTCCCCCGGGCGACGTCGGGCTGATTGGTGACGACGACGAGGATGAACCCGGCCGCCCGCAGCATCTCGCAGGCGTCCACGGCGCCCGGCAGCATCTCGAGCTCAGCCGCCGATGCCGGAGGATGCGGCCGCCCCCGGCGGACCACGGCTCGGTTGAGCACGCCGTCACGGTCGAGGAACACGGCGCCGGCCCCGGGCCGGTGGTCGGCCATCAGCTGAGCTTCCCGGCGCGGGCGTCATCGAGCATCGACTCCAGCGACGCCTTCAGGGCCTGGCGGGTGGACATCTGGTTGCACCAACCGAGGCACCGAATGCGGCCCGTGTGCAACCGGACCACGGGGACGTCGCCCTTCCACCCCCGGTCGCCACCGGTGAAGTCGTAGGACGTGGCGGCGGCATCGAGGCCCAGGACATCGACGGCGAGGTCGGCGATCTCCGTGACCGTCAGATAGTCGCCGGTCGCCACGTTGAGCTGGGCGAAGGGCTTCGGCGCGGCGACAGCGGCAAGGAGCACGGCGTCGATCACGTCGGTGACGTGGATATAGGACTTG
Organism: Acidimicrobiales bacterium; assembly: GCA_038232515.1. GTDB lineage: Bacteria > Actinomycetota > Acidimicrobiia > Acidimicrobiales > JAUJNH01 > JBBSHS01. The sequence continues at coordinate 10,217 of JBBSHS010000028.1, read as the reverse complement.
CTCTGCCTGCCGTCGCCCAGGATGCGCAGCCGGGACGGCTCGTCGATGAGGCGGCGCACGAAGTCGTAGCCCACGCCGTGGGTCTGGCGGGCACCGACCACGTTGCCGAACCGGAAGGCGCAACCGGTCAGGTCGAACATGTGACAGTACGAGGCGATGAGCGCCTCGCCGGCCAGCTTGCTGGCGCCATAGGTCGAGACCGGGATGAGCGGGCCGTGGTCCTCGGCCACTTCGAGCTCACCGAGGTCACCGTAGACGCCGCTCCCCGACGCGTAGAGAATGGTTCCCGCCCCGGATCTCCTCATGGCCTCGACGACGTGGTGTGTGAGCAGCGTGCCCTGGTCGAAGTCGATGGCCGGCTCGGTGGCGGCCCGGGCGATGTCGGGGTTCGAGGCGAGGTGGATGACGGTGCGGATTCCGGCCATGGCGTCGGTCAGACGTTCGAGGTCGGCAACGTCACCCCGCACGACGTCCAGGCGAGCGTCGTCGACGTGGTGGGCCAGATGCCACTCACGACCGGAGGAGAAGTTGTCGTAGATGGTGACCCGCTCGGTGGCCGGGTCGCCCAGGAGGCGGTCGGTGAAGTGACTGCCGATGAAGCCGGCGCCGCCCACGATGCAGACGCGGCGGGACAACTCCTGTGCCGACTCCTTCACTGGGGCACTGACTCCCATTTGGTGGGGACGCGGGCCAGCCTCGGGTGGCTCACCAGCAGGTGCCAGAGCACGGCGGCCAACCCTTCGGTGTGCGGGGTGACGCGGTCGGGGTAGAGCGCCGGCACCACCGCGCAGGCGTCGGCCGCCTTGGCCGTGTAGCCGCCGTCCCGCCCCACGATGCCGTAGACCGACGCGCCCCTGGCCACCGCCAGCTCGATGGCCCGGACCAGGTTGACCGACACCTGCTTTTCCTCGTCACCACCCCCGACGGAGAACACCAACAGGCCGTCGTGCGGCCCCAGGCGCGAGCCGCGCAGCCACTCGGAGAACACGGTGGGCCAGCCTTCGTCATTGGTCCGCGCCGTGAGCTCGGCCACGTTGTCGGTCGGGGCGTAGGCCTCGAAACCGCAGATCTTGCGGAAATCGTTGACGGCGTGGGAGGCGTGTGCGGCAGAGCCACCCACGCCCAGGATGAACAGGCGTCCCCCGTCGTCCCGGACGGCGGCCAGGCCTTGCGCGCACCGCTCGAGCTCGGCGGTGTCGACGGCAGCCAGCACGGCGGCTGCCTCCGTTATGAACGTCTGGCTGAAGGTGGTCATCCGCAGGGATACCTCGGGCTCGATGGAGGACTCCGCGGGCGTCATCGGTGCACCGACACCCGGTTCTCTCGGCGTGGCCGACACACGACCCTAGCCGCCGGCCCCCTCATGGTCTCCGAATGGTGCGGTGGGCGAAGCCGCCGGCCCGGGCCGACCGGATGCCGGGGCCGGTAACCTGGCCCCTCATGGCGGCGAGAAGGGCGTTCATCACCGGCATAACCGGTCAGGACGGCTCCTACCTGGCCGAGCACCTGCTGGACCAGGGCTACGAGGTGGTCGGCATGATGCGGCGGTCCAGCACCCTCAACTTCGAGCGCATCGCCCACATCCAGGACCGGGTGACGCTGACCCACGGGGACGTGCTCGACGAAGTGTCGATGATCAACCTGCTGCGAGAACACAACCCCACCGAGGTCTACAACCTGGCGGCCCAGTCGTTCGTGCAGACGTCATGGAGCCAGTCCGTGCTCACGGGCGAGACCACTGCCCTGGGCGTCACCCGGCTGCTCGATGCCGTACGCCTCGCCTGCCCCGACGCCCACGTCTACCAGGCATCCTCGTCGGAGATGTTCGGAAAGGTGCGGGAGGTGCCCCAATGCGAGTCGACGCCGTTCTACCCGCGCAGCCCATACGGCGTGGCCAAGGTCTACGGGCACTGGATCACCGTCAACTACCGCGAGTCCTACGGCATGCACGCCTCCAGCGGCATCCTGTTCAACCACGAGAGCCCCCGTCGGGGGCTGGAGTTCGTCACCCGCAAGATCACCAACGGAGTGGCCCGCATCAAGCACGGGCTGGCGGAGAAGCTGCCCCTAGGTACGCTCGACGCCGAGCGCGACTGGGGTTTCGCCGGCGACTACGTCAGGGCCATGTGGTTGATGCTCCAGCAGGACGAACCCGGTGACTTCGTCGTGGCCACCGGGGTCACCACCAGCGTGCGCCGGTTCTGCGAGCTGGCATTCGCCGCCGCCGGGCTCGACTGGCGTGACCACGTCGTGCAGGACCAGCGCTTCATGCGGCCCGCCGAGGTCGACCTGCTCATCGGCGACGCCACCAAGGCCCGGCAGGTCCTGGGCTGGCAAGCCGAGCACAGCCTGGAGCAACTCGTCGAGATGATGGTGAGCGCCGATCTCGACCTGGTTGCCGGCACCCTGCGGTGATCCCCACCGTCCGGGTCGCCGCCCTGTGCGGCGGCGTGGGGGCGGCCCGCCTGTTGCGGGGACTGGACCGCGTCGTCGATCCGGGGGGCACGACCGCCATCGTGAACGTGGGTGACGACACCGTGCTGCACGGGTTGGCCATCAGTCCCGACCTCGACACCATCGCCTACAGCCTGGCCGGTCTGTCCGACGAGGACCGGGGATGGGGCCTGGCCGGCGAGACCTGGAGTGCCATGGCCGCACTTGGACGGCTGGCGGGTGGACGACCAGCCGGGTCGGCGGCCGGCTCGACGTGGTTCTCGCTGGGGGACAGCGACCTGGCCATGCACCTGTACCGCACCGGCCGCCTGGCTGAGGGTGCGACCCTGTCGACGGTGACGGCTGAAGTGGGCCGGGCCCTCGGCCTGCGCCTGCGGCTCCTGCCCGTGACGGATGACGTCCTGCGCACGACGATCACCCTGGCCGAGTCCGGTGAGGAGGTCGGTTTCCAGGAGTGGTTCGTCGGCATGGCCCACAGCCGGCCGGTGGCCGGTGTGCGCTTCGACGGGGCCACCGATGCTCGACCGGCCCCCGGCGTCCTGGAAGCCATGACCGAGGCGGACCGGGTCGTCATCTGCCCCTCGAACCCGATCGTGTCCATCGACCCGGTGCTGGCCGTCGGGGGCGTCCGCCGGGCCGTCGAGGCACGTCGCCCGGACGTCGTCGCCATCTCCCCCATCGTCGCCGGGGCGGCGCTGAGAGGCCCGGCCGCCCGGCTGCTGACCGACCTGGGCCACGACGCCAGTGTCGTGGGCGTCGCCCGGCTCTACGCCCCGATCGCCTCCACTCTGGTCATCGACCAGGCCGACGCCGGCCTGGCGCCACAGGTGGAGCGGACCGGCATGCGCTGCGTGGTCACGAACACCGTGATGCGCCTCCCCCAGGACGCCGCCGCCCTTGCCCAGGTGGCGCTGGGCCCGTGAACCTCGAGGTCATCGGCATCGACGGGTTGCCCGAGGTCAGGCCCGGCGACGTCCTGTCCGAGCTCATCCACCGGGCCGGAGGCCACCAGCTGGTCGACGACGACGTGCTCGTGGTGACCCAGAAGGTGGTGAGCAAGGCGGAAGGACGGCTGGAGCCCGTCGATCCGCAGGATCCCCGCGGCCACAAATGGCTGGTCGAGCGGGAGGCGGTGCGGGTCCTGCGGCGGCGGGGCGACCTCGTCATGACCGAGACGGCCCACGGCTTCGTGTGCGCCAACTCCGGTGTCGACCTCTCGAACGTCGAGCGGGGATGGGCGGCGCTGCTGCCCGTCGACGCCGATCGTTCGGCCCGCCGCATCCGCGACGGCATACGGGCCCGGACCGGCCGCTCGGTGGGTGTGGTGGTGAGCGACACCTTCGGGCGCACCTGGCGAAAGGGCGTCACCGACGTGGCCATCGGATGTGCCGGCATCGCCGCCGTCGTCGATCTGCGGGGCTCGACCGACGCGCTCGGGCGTGAGCTGCAGGTGACCGAGGTGTGCGTGGCCGACGAGATCGCCGCCGCCGCCGATCTGGTGATGGGCAAGTCCAGGGGGGTCCCCGTGGCCATCGTCCGTGGCGTCGACCGGGGATGGCGGCGCGAGGGCTCGGTGCGGTCGGAGATCGTCAGGCCCTACCACGAGGACCTGTTCCGGTGAGCCCGGCTCTCGGCTCCGGGTGGGGCCAGGGCCCCGCGTCCGCCCGGCCCTCCGTCTGCTACATACCGTGCCGGGGGCGGCCAGAGGGGTCGCAGCTAGGATCAGCACGGCCACTCCGCCACTGTGTGGTGGCGATCTTTCGACATGCTCGATGACGCCTCTCCCCACGCCCGTGCCGCCGACCCAGACGGTCGAACCAGCTCGGTGACAGTTCCCGACGTCGCCCGGGCCAGGTCCCGCCGTCTGCCCATGGCGCTGCTGCGCGAGGGCCGCCCCAAGCAGTGGGTCAAGAACGTGCTGGTGTTCGCCGCCCCGGGGGCGGCCGGCGTCCTCACCAACCCCAGAGTCCTGTCCCGCACGGTGGTGATGCTGGCGGCCTTCTGCCTGGCCGCCAGTGGGACGTACTTCCTGAACGACGCGGCCGATGTCGAGGCCGATCGCCTGCACCCCAAGAAGCGCCACCGCCCCATCGCCGCCGGCGCCGTCCCGCTGCGCCTCGGAGTGGGCGTGGGCATCGGCTTGGTGGTCGCCGGGCTGGCCGTCGCCGCCACGCTGGGCTGGGCCGACGTCGCCATCATCGGCCTCTACCTGGCGCTCACCGTCAGCTACAGCCTGCGCCTCAAGCACGTTCCCGTCATCGACCTGGCCTGCGTCGCCGCCGGCTTCATCATCCGGGCGGTGGCCGGCGGGATCGCAGGCGAGGTGAGGATCTCGCAGTGGTTCCTCATCGTCGCCGGCGCCGGCTCGCTGTTCATGGTGGCCGGCAAGCGTCACGGCGAGTTCGCCAACCTGGCCGAGGACGAGTTGGCCAGCCGGCCGGCGTTGGCCGGCTACACGCTCACCTACATCCGCTACGTCTGGATGCTGGCGTCGGCCGTGGCCGTGAGCGCCTACGCCCTGTGGGCCTTCGAGGAGGGCGCCGCCCACTCCGACCCGGGGTGGTACCAACTCTCGATCGTCCCGTTCGTGCTGGCCCTGTTGCGCTACGCGCTGATGATCGAGCAGGGCCACGGCGGTGCCCCGGAGGACGTCGTGCTGTCCGATCGCACCCTCTTGGTACTCGGTGTGTGCTGGGTGGCCGTGTTCGGGCTCGGGGTCAGCCTTGGTCGTTGAACCCGGCTCTCGGCGGCTCCTGACCGGCTGGGGGTGCACGGCGCCGACGGCAGCCACCGTGGCGGCGCCGACGACCGACGACGACGTCCGTCGGCTGTTGGCCGACCCACCGTCGCGGGGCGTGCTGGCCAGGGGCCTCGGCCGCTCGTACGGCGACGTGGCCCAGAACGCCGGGGGGGCCGTGCTCGACATGACCGGGCTCTGTGGACTGGTCGACATCGACCTGGCCGGGGCCGGCGTCACCCTCCGGGCCGGGACCAGCCTGGACACCCTCCTGCGCCAGGCGGTGCCGCTCGGGTTGTTCGTGCCCGTCAGCCCGGGAACCCGCCACGTCACCGTCGGCGGCGCCATCGCCAACGACATCCACGGCAAGAACCACCACGGCGAAGGGTCGTTCTGCCGCCACGTCGACTCCTTCACCCTCATGACCCCGGCTGGCGAGACCAGGACGGTGACGCCCACCGCCGATCCCGACCTGTTCTGGGCGACGGCCGGCGGCATGGGCCTCACCGGCATCATCACCGAGGCGACCATCCGCATGCTCCGCGTGGAGACGGCCTACTGCCGGGTGGACACCGACCGCCTGCCCCACCTGGACGCCTGCCTGGATGCCATGGAGGAGGGCGACCACCGCTACCGCTACTCGGTGGCCTGGGTCGACCTTTTGGCCCGGGGCCGGTCCATGGGCCGGTCGGTGCTCACCCGGGGCGACCATGCCACCGTCGAGGACCTGCCTGTCCGGCGTCGTCGACTCCCACTGGACTACGCGCCAAGGCCGGTGGCCACCATCCCGCCGTGGGCGCCGTCGCAGCTTCTCAACCCCATGACCGTGCGGACGTTCAACGAGCTGTGGTTCCGCAGGGCGCCGGCTCACGAGGTGGGCGGTATCGAGACCATCCCGGCCTTCTTCCATCCGCTCGACCTGCTCCGGGACTGGAACCGCATCTACGGCCGCCGGGGCTTCCTCCAGTACCAGTTCGTGGTGCCGTTCGGGGCCGAGCACGTCGTGAGGGAGGCGGTGCGGCGATTGAGCGACCAGCAGTGCCCGTCGTTCCTCGCCGTGCTGAAGCGGTTCGGCGAGCAGGCCGGGCTGCTGTCGTTCCCCCGCCCCGGGTGGACGCTGGCCCTCGACCTGCCGGCCGCCGTACCCGGGCTCGCCGCCCTGCTGGACGGAATGGACGAGTTGGTGGTGGAGGCCGGCGGCCGGGTGTACCTGGCCAAGGACTCCCGCCTGCGCCCCGAACTGCTCGAGATCATGTACCCGGCACTGCCCGAGTGGCGGCGCATCCAGGCCGAGGTGGACCCCAAAGGCGTCCTGCGCTCGGACCTGGCCCGCCGCCTCGGCGTCCTGGCCCCCTGAGCGAAGGAGCCCTCCACACCATGCGCAACGCCCTCGGTTCGGTCCAGACCGCACTGGTCCTCGGCGGCGGGTCCGACATCGGACTGGCAATCGCCGACCGGCTGGTGAGGGAAGGGGCTCGTACCGTCGTGCTGGCCGGTCGACGACCGGAGCGGCTCGAGGAAGCAGGCGCCCGTCTGCGGTCGGCGGGTGCCACCACGGTCGACCTCGTCGGCTTCGACGCCGACGACACCGCCTCGCACGCCGAGGTCGTCGACAAGGTCATCGCCGCCCACGGCGACCTCGACGTCGTGATCGTGGCCTTCGGTGTGCTGGGCGACCAGGCGGTGTGCGAGATCGACCCGGCCGAGGCGGTGGCCGTGGCCCGGACCAACTATGTCGGGCCCGTGTCGGTCCTCACCGTGGTCGCCGACCGCCTGCGGGCGCAGGGGCACGGCGACATCGTCGTGTTGTCGTCGGTGGCCGGCGAACGGGTGCGGCGGGCCAACTACGTCTACGGGTCGACCAAGGCCGGCATCGACGGGTTCAGCCAGGGCCTGGCCTCCGCGCTGGCCGGCTCGGGGGCCCACCTGCTCATCGTCCGCCCGGGCTTCGTCCACACCAAGATGACGGCCGGGATGGCACCGGCCCCGTTGTCCACGACCGCGGAGGTCGTGGCCGACGCCACCATGGCCGGGCTGCGCCGCCGGGCCCGGGTGGTGTGGGCCCCCCCCGCGCTGCGCTGGGCGATGGTGGTCATGCGCCATCTTCCGACCGTCGTCTTCCGGCGCCTGCCGGGGTGACGGAGCGACCGAGGGCCGTCGCCGCCTTCGACTTCGACGGGACACTGACCCGGCGGGACACGCTCCTCCCCTTCCTGCGACGCCTGTGTGGTACGCCCGTATTGGTCCGCGCCCTGCTCTGCGACAGCCGGTCTCTCGGCCTGGCCGCCGTCGGCCGGGCCGACCGCGACGCGGCCAAGGCCGCCCTGCTGGCCCGCGTCCTCGTCGGCCTCCCCATGGCCAGGGTCCAGGAGGTGGCCGAGCGCCACGCCGCCGCCGCCGTGCTCCAGCTCCGCCCAGCGGTGTTGGAACGACTGAACTGGCATCAGCATCAGGGACACGAGGTGGCCATCGTGAGCGCCTCGCCAGAATGCACGGTGCGACCGGTGGCCAACCGGTTGGGTGTGCCCACCGTCCTCGGGACCCAGCTCGAAGTGGGGCTGGACGGGGTGCTCACCGGCCGGATCGCCGGCCTCAACAACCGATGCGAGGAAAAGGTCAGGCGCCTGCACGAGCACCTCCGGGGCGAGGGCCGCGAGCTGTGGGCCTACGGCGACGCGGCCGGCGACGACGCGTTGTTGGCCTCGGCCGACCATCCGTTTCGGGTCGTGAGGGGTCGCCTCGTCCCCGACCCCGCCCCCGGCCGCCTCCGCTGAGGCACGGCTTCGGATGGCCCCATACGGGGATGTCCAAGCGCCAGACGAGTCTCGTCACCCCCATATGGGCCCATCACAATCCCGTCAGCCAGCGCCACTGCCCATGCGTCAGCGAGCCGAGTCGACCGTGGTCTGCACGCCCTCCTCCAGGGAGGTGAAGGGACGCCAACCGAGGTGGATGGCGGCCCGGCCCGGGTCCAGGCTGGACCGTTGCAGCTCGCCCGCACGGGGCGGCGCGTAGATGGCCGGCTGGTCCACGCCGGCGGCGGCGGCGGTGGCCCGGTACAGCTCGTCGACGCTGGTCTCGACGCTGGTGCCGATGTTGCACAGCAGCCCACTCCCCCGCACGGCGGCGCGGGCGAAGGCGTCGACCACGTCGTCCACGTAGACGAAGTCACGGGTCTGGCGGCCGTCGCCGTAGATGGTGCACGGCTCGCCGGCCAGGAGATGACCGGTGAAGATGGCCACCACGCCCGCCTCGCCGTGGGCATCCTGGCGGGGGCCGTACACGTTGGCCAGGGCCAGGGCGGTGAACTCCAGGTCGTGCAGCTCGCGGTAGGCGAGCAGGTAGTCACCCACCGCCTTCTTGGCCACGCCGTAGGGCGACAGCGGCCGTTGGGGGTGGCTCTCCTTGACCGGTAGGTCCGACGGATCGGGATCGCCGTAGATGGTCCCCCCTGACGAGGCGAACACGACCTTGGCCACCTTGGTCCGGCGGGCCGCCTCCAGCACGTTCAGGCTGCCGAGCACGTTGACCTCGGCGTCGAACAGCGGCCGGGTCACCGACACCCGCACGTCGGCCTGGGCGGCCAGGTGGAACACGACCTCGGGCTGGCGGCGTTCGACCAGGGCGGCCAAGTCCGGGGAACGGATGTCCAGCTGCTGGAACCGGAACTTTCCATGGTGCTGGGCCCTGGCCTCTGAAAGATTGGCGAGCGACCCGGTGGACAGGTCGTCCACCACGTCCACCACGTGCCCTTCGGCCAGCAGGCGGTCGACGAGGGTGGAGCCGATGAAACCAGCCCCGCCGGTCACGAGGGCCTTCACTCCGGCCAGCGGGCCCCGTCCACCACGGCCCCGGCCTCCACCTCCACGCCCGCGCCGAGCACCGTCATCCCCCCCACCTTGGCCGCGGCACCGACCGTGGCGCCATGCCCGAGAATGCTGTTCTCCACCACGGCGCCAGGGCCGACCACGGCTCCCGCCAGCAACACCGAATCGCGTACGACGGCACCTCGTCCCACCCGGGCGCAGGCGCCGATGACACTGGCTTCCACGCGGGCCCCGGCGGCCACGTCGGAGCCGGCGCCGAACAGCGTCCCCGGACCGGCGAGCGCAGCCGCATCGTCGGCCAGCCGGGGGGCCCCGAGGGCCCACACCGAAGGCGCCACCTCGATGGCGCCGGGTGCCGGAGGCCCGGCCCGCACCGCCGGGTTCAACAGGTCGAAGGCGGCCTGCAGGTAGGAATCGGGCAGGCCCACGTCCACCCAGTAACGGTCGGACTCGAGGGCGGACAACAAACCCTCGGAGGCTAACGCCGGGAAGAGGGTGCGCTCCGCCGACATGCGCACGCCGGTGGGGATGCGGCCGAGGACCTCGGGCTCGAGCACGTAGGTGCCGGCGTTGACGAACCCGCTGGGGGCTTGGCCGGGGGGCGGCTTCTCGACGAAGGCGGTGACCCGACCGTGGCCGTCCGTGGCCACCACCCCGAAGCGTGAGGGGTCCTCGACGGGACTGAGGGCGATGGTGGCCAACGCACCCGTCCGGCGGTGGTGGTCGAGCTGGGCGCCGATGTCGATGTCGGTGAGTACGTCGCCGTTGACCACGACGAACGTCTCGTCGATCCCCGCATCGGCGGCCGCGAACCCGATGGCACCTGCGGTGTCGAGGGGTGCGGGCTCGACGGCGTAATGAACCCGCACACCGCAGACTGTCCCTTGGGGAAAGGCGGCTCTGAAGGCGCCGGGCTGGTAGCCCATGGACAGCACCACGGAGTCGACTCCGTAGGAGGCCAGCCAGGCCACCACCCGCTCGATGATCGAGACCTCAGCCACCGGCAGCAGGTTCTTCGGCGTCGTATAGGTCAGCGGCCGCAGGCGGGTGCCGAGCCCTCCGACGAGTACGACCGCCCTCACTTCTTGGCGGTCGTGGGCGGCGTGTTGGTCGAACCGACGGTGGTCGACGAGGCCGGTGTCGTGTTCCGCACCGAACCGCCCGGCGTCGTGTCCGGCACCGAACTGGCCGGCGTCGTG
>JBBSHS010000027.1:0-28630 GCA_038232515.1 Acidimicrobiales bacterium | reverse complement strand
CCGTGGTCTTCAGCTTCGACGAGAAGACCCAGTGCCAGGCGCTGGACCGGACCCAGCCGAGCCTGCCCATGCGTCGGGGCCGGGCCGGAACCATGACGCACGACTACAAGCGCAACGGCACCACCGACCTGTTCGCGGCGCGTGCGTGAGCCCGCCGACGTTCACAGCGGCGATGGCCGGCCGACCCATCGCTCCTCGGACGCTCACGCTGATCGTCAAGGCTCTCAGCGAGACGCCAGCAGTAGACGGGGTCGACCTCCTGCTGTAGACAGCGCGTGGGCGCGGGGGCATCAGCCTTGGACGAGTGCGCTGCGGAGCGCCTCCCGGCGTTCTGCCACAGCCGTCGTGAGCGGGCTCGCACCTACTGGCGACGGCGCGGCACTCGCCGGGTCGGCTCCGAGGCACGCGTATCGCCCTCAGGGCTGGCGAGCTGCCGTTCGAGATCGGTGAAGGCGTCGATGATGTCGGGCGCCTCGAAGACCCGGTTCCGCCGTCCCACAGTGACCTGCCGCAGGATGCCGCCCTCAACGAGTCGCGTGATGGCCTCGTTCGTCTGCACGAAGCTGCGGCCGATGAGGTTGGCGGCGCTGTTGACTGTGAGTACCGGAGCGCCCACGAGCACGCGGAGCAAGCGGTCCGCAGCGGAGTCGGCGCCCACTCTGCCGAGCTGCTTGCGCCAGCCGGCCTCAATCTCCTGTGCGTGACGTTCGAAAGAGGCGGCATCGGCGACGGCCCGGGTGTAGGCGCCTGCGAATCGGCCGATCCACAGATTGGCTCCCTCGTGCGCCTTGCGGGAGGCCGCCGGTCTCCGGTAGCGCGTCGCGGTCAGGCCATCGATGTAGTCGTAAGCCCGAGTGGCGAGGATCAGGGAGACCGGCGGGAGCAGGCGCGGCGAGAGGCCGCGCCTGCGCAGGACGAGGTGGATGAGCGCCCTGCCGGTGCGCCCATTGCCGTCGATGAAGGGGTGGATGGTCTCGAACTGGGCGTGGGCCATCGCCGCTTGCGCAACCGCCGGCAGCGTGTCGTCGTTGCAGAAGGCGACCATGTCCGCCATCAGTCTTCGACGTGCTCGGGCGGAGGCGGGACGAACGCAGCGGCGCACGCTTTGTAGTCGCTCCCACCGATCCAGTTCTGGACGTCGCGGTAGCGTCCACCGTGCTCGGCCAGCCGCGAACCGGCCACAGCCGACGATGCATGTCGAGCAGCAACTCGACTGTGATCGGGTTGCCCTCCTGCACAGATTCGAGTCCGTGGACCATGGCGTCGATGTTTCCGAGCACTTCGGTAGCGGTGACATCGCTGCCGGTGTCGTCGACGTCGCGGGCCGCCTCAGCGCGGAGCAACCGACGGGCGCCGACCTCCAGGCCCTCGATCCTGGACGAGGCGATCGACTCGGCCCGGAACAGGAGCCGCGCCAAGGCCTCGGTGTCGAACAGGGCTGCGGCATCGACGTTGAATCGTGCCACGGCCGCCTCGGCCTCCGCCACGTCCGCGGCGACCGGACCATCAAGCGTGATGGTTCGCCCGACGAGATGATCGGGCACGTAGGCTTGGTCTTCGCAGCCCTGGCGGGCGTGGCAGGACGGCGCGGCGAGATCGCTTGCCCAGCGCCGCCGCATAACCCGAGACACAGCACCTCCTTACTTACTTAGGGATAGCTGACAAGCCCAAACAAGGAAGGGGGCGTATTTAGGGGTAGGCGCCGGAACCTCCCACCAGCCATCGGCGGCTTGTTGGTGCGATGCGGCCGTTTCGGCGATCACCGGCTTGGGTTTGGGAACTCCGAGGCTGGCCCGGCACGTGGGACCCGCCTGGGCCATCGCCCCTCGGCCGCGCTAGTAGCTGATGGTCGAGAACTCGGCGATCTTGGCCAGCTGGTGGCGGGCATCGACGCGTCGCACGGTGCCCGACTTGGACCGCATGACCAGGCTCTGGGTGGTTGCTCCGTGGGCGTCGTAGTGGACACCCTTCAGCAACTCGCCGTCGGTCACGCCGGTGGCTGCGAAGAAGCAGTTCTCCCCGCTCACCAGGTCGTTGATGGACAGGATCCGGTCGAGCTCGTAGCCTTGGTCGCGGGCCAGCTTGGCTTCGTCCTCGTCGCGGGTCCACAGCCGGCCCACCATGTCGCCGCCCATGCACTTCAGCGCGGCTGCGGTGATGACGCCCTCCGGCGTCCCGCCGATCCCGAACAGCACGTCGGCGCCGGACTCGGCGAAGCAGGTGGACAGGGCGCCGACGACGTCGCCGGCCGAGATGAGCCGGATCCGGGCACCGGCCGCCCGGACCTGGGCGATGAGCTCGTCGTGGCGGGGCCGGTTGAGGATGACGGCGGTGATGTCACGAACCTTCTCGCCTTTGGCCTTGGCCACCGCGGCCAGGTTGTCGGCCGCCGGCGCGTCGAGGTCGATGACGCCGACGCACTCAGGGCCGACGGCGACCTTGTGCATGTACATGCACGGGCCGGGGTCGAACATCGTCCCGCGGTCGGCCACGGCGATGACCGTGATGGCGTTGCCCTGCCCCTCGCTGCACAGGGTGGTGCCCTCCAGCGGGTCTACGGCGATGTCGGTCTCGGGCTTCGAGCCGTCGCCCACCTTCTCGCCGCTGTACAACATGGGCGCCTCGTCCTTCTCGCCCTCGCCGATGATCACGACGCCATCCATCGTCACGCTGCTCAGGATGGCCCGCATGGCGTCGACGGCGGCGCCGTCGGCGCTGTCCTTGTCACCCCGGCCCATCCAACGGGCGGCAGCCAACGCCGCCGCCTCGGTTACACGAACGAGGTCCAGAGCCAGGTTGCGGTCAGCAGGCTGGGGGGTGGGGTTCATGACGCACCTCGTCGCTGGGTCCTGAGCTTGCTCATGGACTGGAACGTAGCCGACCTGGGGCAGGGCCGGCGCCCGTGGGGGTGGTTGGGAAAGAGCAGCTTTTGGCTACTACCTTCTGCGCCACCCTGTGACGCTAACTGCCAGCCGACCGCCCCTGACCGATGAGGGCGACAACCCAAGCCACCAGCCGGGCTGGCGGTCCGGCCCCCGCCTGGCCCTGGCCGTCGTCGCCGCCCTCGTGGTCGCCGCCGGACTGGTGCTACGGGTGTGGGCACGATCGGACCTGTGGCTGGACGAGGCGCTGACCGTCAACATCTCCCGGCTGCCCATCGGCCGCATCCCCGGCGCCCTGCGCCACGACGGCGCCCCGCCCCTCTACTACATGGTCCTGCACGCCTGGATGTCGGTGTTTGGCACCAGCGACGTGGCCGTGCGCTCGCTGTCCGGCCTGGCATCGGCCCTCACCCTGCCGACCGTGTGGCTGGCGGCCAGGCGCCTGGGTCATCCGGGGGCGGCCTGGCCCGCGGTCATCCTGCTGGCCACCAACCCCTTTGCCGTGCGCTATGCCACCGAGAACCGGATGTACGCGCTGGTGGCCCTCGAAGCCGCCCTCGGCCTGCTGGCCGTGGTCGCCGCCCTGGAGCGTCCGACATGGGGCCGCCTGGCGCTGGTGGCGTTGGCCGCCGCCGCCGCGCTGTACACCCACTATTGGGGCACGTACCTGGTTGCCGCCGTCGGTCTGGTCATGTTGGTCAGGGCGCTTCGGAGCTCCGGTTCGGTGGCGGCACGCCGGTCGGCCTGGCGGGTGGTCGGGGCATTGGCAGTGGGAGGCCTGCTGTGGCTGCCCTGGGTGCCGACGTTCCTCTTCCAGGCCGGGCACACCGGCACGCCGTGGGCCGTACCGGCTGCTCCCTCCGCCTTCATAGAGCTGATCACCCAGTTCTCCGGGGGTGGAGCCGACGGGCCCAAGCTGCTCGCCCTCCTGCTGTCGGTGCTACTGCTGCTCGGCCTGTTCGGCCGGGCCTCGGATCATGGCCGGGTCGAGTTGGAGGTGCGCGGCCACGCCACGGCCTGGCCGTTGATGGCCGTGTTCCTGTTGACGCCGGCCTTGGCCATGGTGGCCGGCCTGGTGACCCGGTCCGCCTTTGTCGGCCGGTACACGTCCGTGGTGCTGCCCCTGTTCATCGTCCTGTGTGGCCTGGGCGTCGCCGCCCTCCCCGGTCTGTGGGCCCGTGTGGCCGTTCTCGCCGCCGTGAGCCTCCTGGGGCTCGGCATCTCCTTCCACCTGGCCCACGTCAAGCGCACGGAGGCCGGGGTGCTGGCCCGGTACCTCAAGGCCGCGGCCCGACCCGGTGACGTAGTCGGTTACTGCCCCGACCAGATCGCTCCCGACACCAACCGGCTCCTGGGCGACGCTCTGCCCCAGCTCACCTTCCCCCGCCTGGCCGGCCCCCGGTTCGTCGACTGGGTGGACTACCAGCAGGTCAGTGACGCCGCCTCACCCGCAGCCTTCGCCCAGGCCCTGGTGGACCGGGCCGGTCCCGATCACGCCGTGTGGTTGGTGACCAGCTCCGGCTATCGCACCGCCGCCCGGACCTGCACCGAGGTCCAGGCGCGGATGGCGGCCCTGCGCCCCGCCGGCCACCAGGTAGTGGCGGCCAAGCCCGGCACCTACGCCGAGAACGGGGCGCTGGTCGCCTTCCCGGCCGGCGGCTCGACGATGGTCGACGTGCCGTCGCGCCCGTGAGCGACCGGACTCCGAGCGGCTCCCGGCGCCCACGGTCATGAGCCCGACCCGCCGCTGGCGGGTCGATGTGCAGGCGGCGCTGCCCGGTTGGCTGGTGGCACGGGCGCTGGTGGCACTGGCCCTGGTGGCCGTCTGGTTCGTACGCCACCACACCGGACTGCAGCTTCCCTACACCGCCCGGTTCGGGCGCCGGGGCCTCCTCGGCTGGGACGCCGACTGGTACGAGAGCCTGGCTCGCCACGGCTACGCCGGCACCATCGCCCGGCGACCCCGGACCGGCCTGGAGACGCTGCGCTTCTTCCCCCTCCTGCCCCTGCTGGCCCGGGCCGTAGGAGCGGTCACCGGTGTCAGCGCCGCCCTGCTGCTGCTCGGCAACCTTCCTGCGCTCGGCCTGGGGGCCGCCGTGCACCGGCTCACGCTCCATGAGACCGGCGACGGAGCCACCGCCCGGCGGGCAGCCACCCTTATCGCCTTGGCGCCACCGGCCTTCGTCCTGGTCATGGGCTACACCGAGGCGCTGGCGCTGGCCGCTCTGGTACTCGCCCTGCTGTGCCTGCGCCGGCAACAGTGGTGGTGGGCGGCGCTGTTCGGCCTGGTGTGCGGGCTGGCCCGACCCACCGGTCTGCTCCTGGGGCTGCCCGTCCTCGTCGAGGGCCTTCGGGGGGTTCGTGGGGTGCGGTTCAGGGAGCTGGTGGCCCGGGCCGGCGCCGTCGCCGCCCCGGCCGTCGGCGCCGCCGCCTACCTCCTGTGGGTGCAGCACGTCTACGGCGACTGGTACCTGCCTTTCCGCGTCCAGCAGGTGGCGGGGCTGCGGGGCCGCACCGTCGACCCGGTGGCCACCGTGGCCAGGTCCGTCTCCGGCGTCGCCACCGGTCACGTCGGCACCGACGCCCACTACGTGTGGGTCGTGCTCCTTGTCGCCCTGCTCGTGCCCACCGTCAGGGCCCTGCCCCCCAGCCTGGCCACCCTCGGCGTCGTCACCGTGGTGGTGGCGCTGGCCGCCCAGCACCTGGGAAGCCTCGAGCGCTATGCCTGGGGCTCGGTCGTGCTAGTCGTCGCCGTCGCGGTGATCAGTCGTGGCCGCCGGGCCAGCCGGTGGGTCCCGGCCCTGTCCGGTCTGGCCATGGGCACCTACGCCACCCTTGCCTTCCTTGGCTACTACGTGCCGTAGCCGCCGTCCTCGGCGGGCCGTCCTCGGCGGGCCGTCCTCGGCGGGCCGTCCTCGGCGGGCCGTCCTCGGCGGCCTTCGCTCGCTGCGCTCGGCTCGGCCGCCTGCGGCGGAAATGCTTTCAGGCCTTTGGGTGCTCGCTTCGCTCGCCACTCTCTTGTTCGCCTTCGGCAAAGCCGGCGGCGAACCTGTGGGGGGCAAGGCCCCCACACCCCCCGGCCGGCTCCGCCGGCAAACCTGGCCCGGCGAAGGCCCAGTACTCCGCACGCGCCCCCCGGCCGGCGGGGCGTCCTCGGCGGAATACGCTCGGCGGCGATGAACCCGATGAACGGGCGGGCGCGGTCACTCACCACGATCGAGTTGAAGGGACTGGCGCCGGACCGACGGCGCGCTTTCACGGCCAATGTCAATGCGCTCGGCTTCCGGGGGACGCTCAGCGGGACGGGGCTCGTGGTGCCCACCCGCGACGCCGGTCAGATTCGGCATCTTCTCGACATCGAGCGCCACGGCCTGCCCGAGCCGGAGCCGGTGGTCACCGCCTTCGACCTGTATGACGCGGCCTGGGAGATCGAGCAGGGTGATCCCGACGCTGATCAGGTCGACGCCTTCATGGCCGCTCATGTCGCGTTCGTCGAGAGGGGGCCGTCACCGTCGCCGCCGCGCGGCTACGCCGAGGTCGTGGGGCGGGCGGAGGCGGTGGCCACCCTGATCCGGTCAGGCCGATTCGAGCGGGCGGCCCGCAGCGCCGGGCGCCTGCGGGCCACCTGGGAGCGCAGCCGGTAAGGCCCGTCGGGCGCACCCGGCGCAGCGCCGTTCAGGCGTTAGCGTCCGGCCGTGCTGTTGGCCGAGCTCGAGGTCCGCCACTCACGGCCCATCGCCCCCACCCGGCGCGTCGCCCTCGGCCAGCTCTACCTGCCCACCGATCCCCCACCCGGCTTCGGCGGCATCTTGTTGGCCGGCATCACGGCCACGTTCCATCCGCGGCTCGACGACGAGGCCGTCGAGGGGCTGGCCCGGCTGCTCGACGACCTCGAGCAGGGACGTCGCATCCCTCAGCCCCGGCTTCGCCACCGGTTCCAGGTCGACGCCGTCGGCCTCGACCGCAGCTGTCACAAGCTGGTCGGTGAGGGCGAGGACATGGCCCTCGAGCTGCAAGACAAGGAGCATCCGATGCCCCAGGTACTGGGAGCCGCCTACGCCGCCGCCCGACTGACCTACCGGGCCCGCTCCGAGGTCTTCCGGCTGCTGCGCCGGGCCACCCGCTGGGATGGTGGCCCCGGCCCACGGCTCATCTCCTACCTGACCGGCGACGAGGCCGCCTACCGGTCCTGGCGGCTTCCCAACATCGGCGAAGGCTGGGCACTCGACGTGCTGGGCTTCGCCGCCCACGAGGAGCCCGGTCGGGTGGCCGTGCAGACCCGCTACCGCGACCTCGTGCGGGCCGCCCATCCCGATGTCGGGGGAAATCCGGTCGAGGCCGGTCAGCGCATCGCCGAGCTGTCCGAGGCCCGGCGCCTGCTGCTACGGATCGAGCCCTGACGGGCCCCGCAAGCCGGTCCATGAGCCCCCGGTCACCGGTCGCTGCCCTGCTCCTCACGCCGGGGGCCAGTGCCCACAGGGACCACAGCCAGTTGGTGGCCATCGACCAGGCGGTGGCCGCCCTCGGCGTGGCGGTGGAGCGCATCGATCTGCCCCGCACGACGGCGGCACCCCGTCTCATCCGGTCCGTCGTCGACGCCGCCGACGCCCTGGCCGCCAGGGCCGGTGTGCCGGCCGGGCGGGTGGTGCTGGGTGGCCGCTCGATGGGCGGCCGGATGTGCTCCATGGCGGTGAGCGATGGCTGGCCGGCGGCCGGTCTGGTGCTGGTCAGCTATCCACTGCACCCGCCGGGCCGACCTGACCGGGCCAGGACAGCCCATTCTCCCCTCGGTGCACGTCCCCTGTCTGTTCGTCTCGGGGACGAAGGACGCGTTTGCCGCGCCAGCGGAGCTTCAGGGCGCCACCGCAGTGATTCCCGAGACGGTGTCCCATGTGTGGTTGCAAGGCGCTGACCACGGACTTCGCCGCCAGGACGGCCCGGTGGCAGAGGCTGTGTCGGCGTGGATGGCACACCTGGTCGCCAAGTTCTGACACAATGCCGCACAAGCGGTCGCGCCGTCTCGCCAGTATCGGCCGGCTCGACCGTTCTCATCAGGCAGACATCTGTCGTACGACATTACGAATCAGGGAGTGACGATGCCCAACCGATCGACATCCGCTTGGCGCCGACGGGTCGCCGTCGTCTCCGTTGGGGGGTTGCTGGCCCTGGTGGCCCCTGCCTTCGTGGCCGCACCGGCGGGCGCGGCCGCTCCGGTGCCCTTCGAACAGGCTGACTTCGCCGGCTACGGAGCCGGCTCCCTGGCCCACGTCGGGGCCGTCACCCTGGGCACCACCCAGGTGGCCAAGGCCGACGTGGCCCCGGCCAACGCGCTGGTCGCCTCCAAGGGGCTGGGCCCGGTCAACAACACCTACGGGCTCCCCATCAACCGCACCAAGACTGGGGGGTTCTCCACCAACAAGGCTGACGCCAACGCCTCAGCGGTGAGCGCCGGCCTGGTGGCACCGCCCACCACCGGCGGGAACATCAACCTGACCGCCCTGGCTGCGGCCGAGGCTCCACCGCCCAGCACGGACATGGCCAGCGTCCCCGTCAACCTGGCGCCGTTGGCTTCGGCCACCCTGCTGCACAGCACGGCCCACGCCAACTACCTGTCGAGCAACCAGTGCTTCCTGGGCGGCAACCTCACCGACGCCGAGGCCGACGCCACCAACCTCAGCGTCCTCGGTCTGGTCCAGTCGTCGGGGGTGTCGAAGAACATCTCCAGCACCCGGTTGGTGCCCCAGACCAACAAGGCCGGCGTCCAGCTGGGCAACGCCTTCGGCCTGGCCAGCATGAACACCCAGGTGCTGGCGCCCGTCAACATCGGAGTCGGAGTGGCCGGTGTCCCATCGCTCGCCACCATCAGCCTCACCCTCGGCCAGTTCGCCTTGGAGGCGGCCGCCACCGGGGTTCCCGGTGGGGCGTTCACCAGCTTCGGCCCCACACCGGGCCAGAGCGGCGGCGCCACCGTGGCCACCATCACCCTGGCCGGGGCGGTTCCCATCGTCATCAAGCTGAGCGACATCGTCGGCCCGAACGGCTTCGACACCGCCACTCTGGGCAACGGGGCGCTCAACGGGCTGCTGCGCCTGCAGATCGGTGGGCCGGGAACGTCAAGCGTGGCCGCCAACGGCACCACCGCGGCGGCGTCGGCCAACATCGTCCACCTCACCGTGCTCAACGCCGTGCCCGGCCTGCAAGCGGCCGATGTGTTCCTCGGCCACCTGGAGGCCACCGCCCGGGTGCCGGACGGTGGCATCGCCTGCTCGTTGCACCCGACCAAGACGGCCACGCCCGACCCGGTTACCGCCGGCCAGAACTTCGTCTACACCCTGGGTGCCCCCAACCCCAACGCCTGCATCCTGAGGAACGTCAGGTTCACCGACGTGATCTCGGCGCCCAAGGGCATCCGGTTCACCGTGGGCCAGACGATCCCGCAGGCGGCGTCGATCAGTCCGATCACCACCGACCCCCAAAATCCGGCCAATAACATCGTCACCGTCGTGTTCACCAATACCGGGGACATACCACCGGGGGGCACGGGCCAGGCCAAGATCATGGTCAACATCGACCCCAGCTCGGGGACCGGTACGTTCGTTGACACGCTGGACGTCGTCGGAACCTGTGCGGTGGGCGCCGCCGGCGGTTCCAACGCCGTGATCAATCTCGCCGTCCCCGGCCGCCTGGTGCTCACCGCCCCGAGAGTGGGCGCGGGTGCGGCGCAGGGGCCCTTGCCCAGGACGGGTGGGACCAACGTCATCTACCTGTGGCTGAGCGGTCTGGGGCTCCTCGGTTTCGTGGTGGTCGACCAGGTCCGCCGCCGGGTGGCCCGCTCCACCGAGTAGGCCGTAGCCGTACCGCAGGCGTTCATATCGACGCAGACCCGCCCAACGGCGGGTCTGCGTCGTCTTCGGGGTTCAGGTGCTCCAACTCGACGCCGGCCGTCTCGGGATAGGCCACCAGGATGAGCACGGCGACGGCCAGCGGGGCCGCCGACAGGATGAACAGCGAGCGACCGAGCTGGCCCACAGCCCCGCTGAGCAGGCCGGCGGTCAGGAGCCCGGTCACGGCCCCGGCCCGGGCTGCGGCGGTGAGGATGCCGTTGGCCTTGCCCCGCACGCCGGTGGGGAACAGCTCGGGGCCGTAGACGGCCAGGGCGGGGACACCGGCCCCAGCCAGGATCGAGCCCATGGTCGACCACGCCCACAGCGACCAGCCCCGGCTCACGAACTGCACGGCGGTGAACAGGGTCCCCCCTATCACGGAGACGGCCCCCACCAGGCGCCGGCCCCGCACGTCGGCCAGCCTGCCGCCGACGACGACGCCGATGCCGCCCGGCGTGCTGGTCAACAGGGTGAACAGGGCGATGCGGGTGGCGCTGAACCCCCGCTCGTCCCGTAGGAAGGTGTTCTGGAGCTGGCCTGCCGGCGTGGCGAACATCTGGATGAGGAACCCGGCCGAGCCCAGCAGCAGGAGGCGACGACCGTGGCCACCGAGGCGGACGGCGGCGTTGCGGGCCTTGAAGCGCCGGCTCTCGGGCAGGTGGCGGGCGGCGCGGACGACCAAGGGCAGGTAGACCAGCGGCAGCACGTAGCTGAGCCGCCAGCCCCGCAGGCCCAGGTCGGCCAGAGGCAGGGACATGACGCACTGCCCGGCCCCGAAGGCCCCAGCCATGAAGAGGATGGACAGGGCGTAGGCCCTCGACCGTGACGGGACCACCTCGATGGCGAGGATCGACACGACGATGATGGCGCCTGCCGTCAAGCCCCGGGCCGGCACCTGCACCAGAACCAGCGCGGTCAGTGACGGCGAGAGTGAGGCGGCGGCGCTGAGCCCGACAGCCAGGACGGTGGCGACGAGGAGGATGCGCCGTCGGCCGATACGGTCGGCGATGGCGGCGACGGCGATGGCGATCACGATGTCGGCCCGGCCGACGGCCAGGGCGGTGCTCTGTCCGGCGGTGCCCACGGCGAACTCAGCGCCGGCAAAGGCCATGGTCTGGGTGATGAGGGTGCCCAGGTACCCCGCAGCCATGGAGATCACGGCGAGGGCGCACAGCGCCCGGGCCACGGTGGCGTCCAGGGCGTCGGGCGGGGCCCACCACGGTGGGCGGCCCCGCCGGAGCGGGATGTGCTTCAGCTGGCTCCGGATGGGCAGGGCGTACAGGAAACCGACGAAGGGAAGGGCCAGGCGGTAGTCGACGACCTGGGTGACGCTCGACCGCCCGTCCGGGGCCGGTTCGACGGTGACCGTGCGCCGGTAGGACTCCATGGGGCCGATGTCAGACTCGAAGCAGCCGGCTCCGTCTCCGGTCGGCCGCTCTCGTACGAAGCCGTCCCAGGGCTCGAGGACGGCGGCCACACCATCGGCGTCGACGATGGCGGTGGCCACCACCCGCCCCATGTGCGCCGCTCAGCCGGTAGAGGCTATGGAGCGGGAGACGACGGCGTCGCCGTCAACGTGCTGGCGCATCGGCGCCCAGCCTAGGGTGCGGCGCCGGCCCCAGAGCTGGGAGGAGGCCCTGAGCCTCGGCTCAGGCCCAGGCCACGAGGCCCATCTCGGCGGGGGCGTCGAGATCGGGGTGGGCGGGCACCACCCGGACGGTGTAGCCGTAGCGGCCGGCCCGTTCGCAGGAGAACGAGCTGGCGAAGCGGTAGTGGCCTGAAGGCTGATCCCGTCCCACCAGCGCCAGGGTGACGATCTGGGGCGCGGTGAGCTCGTCGTTGGGCCCCACGGGGCCGTGGAGGGCCTGTACGGCCACGTCGTCGGGAGTGAGGACGCCCAGGCTCACCATCGCCTCGACCGTGCGCTTCATGCCCAGCTCGACCACCGATGCATCGGAGTCGACCTGAGCCACCGCGACCTGCCCGAAGGCGCGCCAGATGCCGTCCTTCCACGACGCCAGGGCCCGGGCCCGGGCCCAGCCCACTCCGGACATGGCCTCGGCCCGGGAGGCGGCTGGCTCGTACATCGTGGTGACGTAGTCGCGCACCATGCGGGACGCCTCCACCTGGGGCCCGAGGACCCGCAGGGTGTGCTTGACACGGCGGGCCCAGCCGCGGGGGACCGGCCCCCCCTGTCGCTCGTAGAACAGAGGGACGATGTGGTGCTCCAGGATGTCGAACAGGCTCTCCGCCTCGAAGGCGTCGCGGCGTTCGAGGTCCTGCTCGCCCTCGGCGGAGCTGATGGCCCACCCGTTCTGTCCGTCGTACATCTCGGCCCACCAGCCGTCGAGGATCGAGCAGTTGAGGGCTCCGTTGAGGGCGGCCTTCTCGCCCGACGTACCACACGCCTCCATCGGGCGGCGAGGGTTGTTCAGCCACACGTCCGAGCCCTGGTACAGCACCCTGGCCACGGCGATGTCGTAGTCCTCCACGAACGAAAAGCGGTGTCGCACCTCGGCCCGACGGGCAAACTGGGCGATGCGCCGGATGATCTCCTTGCCGTGGTCGTCGGCCGGATGAGCCTTGCCGGCAAAGATGAACTGCACGGGCCGATCCGAGTCGAGGAGGAGCTGCTCCAGGCGCTCCGGCTGGGAGAGAAGGAGGTCGGCCCTTTTGTAGGTGGCGAAGCGGCGGGCAAAGCCGATCGTCAAGACCCGCTCGTCGAAGGCTTCGCTACACCAGGCCA
Organism: Acidimicrobiales bacterium; assembly: GCA_038232515.1. Taxonomy (GTDB): domain Bacteria; phylum Actinomycetota; class Acidimicrobiia; order Acidimicrobiales; family JAUJNH01; genus JBBSHS01. The sequence continues at coordinate 16,118 of JBBSHS010000027.1, read as the reverse complement.
GATCGGCGCCGTCGCCCCCTTTGGCCCGCAGCTGGTGGGCCAGCCGTTCCCTCACGAAGGCCACCAGCCGGGCCCGGCCCTGCTCCTTGACCCGCCACAGCTCGTCGTCACGCACGGTCTCTATGCGGGCCCACGTCTCGGCGTCGGCCTCTGGCCAGCTGGGGTTCAGGGCCCGGGTCAGCAGATCGTCCATCTCGGGGCTGACCCATGTGAAGCCGTGGACCCCGTTGGTGACGGACCCGATGGGAGCCTCCTCGGCGGGCACGCCGGGCCACAGGTGACGGAACATCTTTCGGCTGACGTCGCCGTGCAGGCGGCTTACTCCGTTGGCCCGCCCGGCCAGGCGAAGGCCCATCACCGCCATGTTGAACGGGTCGCCCGGCCCCTCGCCCGGCGCGTGGCCGAGGGCCATGAGCTCATCGATGGTCGTGCCACAGTCTCTGGTCCACGACGAGAAGTACTTCTCCATCAGCTCCCGGGGGAACCGGTCTATCCCGGCCGGCACCGGGGTATGGGTGGTGAATACGGCCCCCGACCGGCCCGCTTCGATGGCCTCGGCCCAACCCATGGCGTGGTTCTCGACCAGGCCGCGGATGCGCTCCAGCCCCAGGAAGCCGGCGTGGCCCTCGTTGGTATGGAACACCTGCGTGGGCTCGCCCAACGCTGTGAGCGCCCTGACGCCGCCCATACCCAGGAGGATCTCCTGGCGGATGCGGTGCTCGGTGCCGCCCCCGTAGAGCCGATCGGTGACGGCCCGCTCGTCGGGACCGTTCTCGTCGATGTCGGTGTCGAGCAGGTACAGCGGGATGCGGCCCACCTGGGCCTTCCAGACCTGGGCGTGGAGGGGCGTTCCGGCCAGGTCCACGGTGACGCGCACGCCGTCCATGAGCCGCAGGGCCATGGAGAACGGGTCGAGCAGCGGGAAACGTTCCTGCTGCCATCCGTCGGTGTTGAGCCCCTGGCGGAAGTAGCCCTCCCGGTAGAACAGGCCCACGCCGATCAGGGGTACAGCCAGGCCGCTGGCCGCCTTCAGGTGGTCGCCGGCCAGCACGCCCAGGCCGCCCGAGTACTGCGGGAGCGCCTCGGCGATGCCGAACTCCGGTGAGAAGTAGGCGACCGCCCTCAGGGGGCTGCCCCCCCGGTTCTGGAACCATCGGGGCCGGGCCATGTAGCGCTCGAGCTCTTCGTGGACCTCGTCCATGAAGCCCATGAACCCGGCGTCGGCCACCAGGGCCTCGAGCCGGCCCCGGCCCACCAGGCCCAAGAGGCGCACCGGGTCGTGGAGGCTCACCTCCCACAGCGTGGGCTCGACCCAGCGGAACAGGTCCCGCGTCCGTTCGTCCCACGACCAGCGCAGGTTCATGGCCAGCTCGCCCAGCGGGGCCAGCGGCGGCGGGAGGCGGGTGCGGACGGTGAAGCTGCGCAGGGCTTGCACGGCCAGAACCTATCGACTCGGGCGCGAGCGACTCGAACCGGGAGGCAACTCGCTCCCGCCCTGCCCTGCACCGGCTGCAAACGGTTTCGCCGGTGGTCAGATCGTGGTAGTCCACTAGGAGTGCTCGGACGCATCGTGATCGAGGCAGTTCGACCCTCGACGCCCACCGGAGAGTTCCCGGCCAAGGCGGCGGTGGGTGAACTGGTGGTGGTCTCGGCCGACATCTTCAAGGACGGCCACGACGCGTTGGCGGCCCGCGCCCGTTGGGCGGAGGGTGTCGACGGCGACTGGCACGAGTCGCCCATGATCGACGCCGGCAACGACCGCTGGCAGACGGTCATCGAGCCGACCCACCCCGGACTGCACCATTTCAGCATCGAGGCCTGGGTCGACCATTGGGGGACGTGGCGGCACCACGTGGAGGCCAAGCTGGGCGCCGGCCAGTCGATCGCCTCCGAGCTGCTCGAGGGTGCCCGCCTGCTGGACGCCCGGTCCGCGACCCTGGCCGCCGACCGGTCGGGGCCGCTGGACGAGGCGGCCACGGTACTGCGGGACGGCTCGCGGGAGCCGGGCGTGCAGGTGGGCGCAGCCATGACGCTCGAGGTGGCCACGCTCATGTCCGGGCCGTTGTGGCCCCTGGACCTGACCGAGTCGGCCACGTATCGCCTCTGGGTGGACCGGGAGCGGGCGCTGGTGGGGGCGTGGTACGAGCTCTTCCCCCGATCGGAGGGAGGGTTCGTGGGCACGGTCAGGCGCCTGCCGGCCATTGCCACAATGGGTTTCGACGTCGTGTACTTCCCCCCCGTCCACCCGATCGGTCAGACCCACCGCAAGGGCCCGGGCAACGTCCTGGACGCCGGGCCCGACGACCCCGGCAGCCCCTGGGCCATCGGCTCCCCAGAAGGTGGCCACACCGCCATCCACGCCGAGCTGGGCACGGTCGCCGATTTCGAGTCGGTGGTGGCCAAGGCCCGAGAGCTGGGCATGGAAGTGGCCCTCGACTACGCGCTGCAGTGCAGCCCCGACCATCCCTGGGTCAAGGAGCACCCCGAGTGGTTCCACCACCGCGCCGACGGCACCATCGCCTACGCCGAGAACCCGCCCAAGAGGTACCAGGACATCTACCCCGTCAACTTCTGGCCCGAGGACGACGGTGACCGGGTGGCATTGTGGGAGGCCTGCCGTGACGTGCTGGAGGTGTGGATCGCCCGGGGAGTGCACATCTTCCGGGTCGACAACCCGCACACCAAGCCGCTCGCCTTCTGGTCGTGGTGCCTGGCCGACGTGCAGTCGCGCCACCCCGACGTGCTGTTCCTGGCCGAGGCGTTCACCCGGCCGAAGATGATGGCCAAGCTGGCCGAGGTGGGGTTCAGCCAGAGCTACACGTACTTCACCTGGCGTACCACCCGCTGGGAGCTGGCCGAGTACCTGGAGGAGATCAGCGAGGGGCGCCAGGCCGACTACATGCGGCCCAACCTGTGGCCCAACACCCCCGACATCCTGTCGGGCCCGCTGCGCCGGGGGCGGCGCTCGGCCTTTGCCCTCCGGGCGCTGTTGGCGGCGACGATGGCTCCGTCCTGGGGCGTCTACGCCGGCTACGAGCTGGGCGAGAACGAGCCCGCCAGCGCCCAGAACGAGGAGTACGCCCATTCGGAGAAGTACGAGCTCAAGCGGCGGGAATGGAACCGGCCCGACAGCCTCGCACCCTTCCTCGGCCGGCTCAACGCCATCCGCCGCCTCCACCCGGCTCTGCAGCGCCTGCGCGGCGCCTTCGTCCACGGCGCTGACAACGACCGGCTGTTCGTGTACTCCAGGCGCGAGGGCGACGACGCCGTCCTCGTGGTGGCCAACCTCGACCCGCTCGAGCCTCAGGCGGGATGGCTGCAGCTCGACCTCGAGCGGCTGGGCCTGGCCCCCGACGTGCCCATGGAGGCGCTGGACGAGCTGACCGGCAACCGCTTCGTGTGGCGGGGGCCAAATCCCTGGGTGCGCCTGGACCCGGCGGACGCCCCCGGCCACGTGGTCAGCCTCCGGGCGCTGTAGCCGCCATTCGACGGCGCCGTCGGCGGCGTCGCCGACGGCAACCGGGTTTCAGGCTCGGCGACGGTGCATGAACAGGGCGCCGGCGGCGAAGCCGAGCACAAGGCAGACGAGAAGGGCGATCCACAGCGGTGCCGACGCCTGCGGACCGATGAAGCGGATCTTCGTGGATCTGGTGTTCTCGGCCACGAAGATGACGGCCAGCACGATGAGGAGGATGCCCCCCACCTGCTTGGGCGTGATCTGTCGTTTGAATCCGTTGGTCTTGGGCGTCCGGGCCATGGCCAACTGCTTACCCGAATCGCGACCGCCAGGAGGTCGCCCCTATGGTGCGCGGCCGATGCCGGTGGCGCCGTCGCCCTATCTCACACTGACGCGCCCCGAGTGGGCCAGCCTGCGCCACGACACGCGGCTGACGCTCTCGGAGCCGGACGTGGCCGCATTGCGCGGGTTCAACGAGGCGGTGGCGGTGGCGGAGGTGGTCGACGTCTACCTGCCCCTGGACCGGCTCCTCGGCCTGCGCATGAGCGCCGCCCGGGACCTCCACCGCGCCACCGAGCAGTTCCTCGGCGGCCACTCGCCGCCGGTGCCCTATGTCATCGCCATCGCCGGGAGCGTGGCCGTGGGCAAGTCCACCACCGCCCGCCTCCTTCAGGCCCTGCTGGTCCGCCGGGGCGACCAGCCGCGTGTCGACCTGGTCACCACCGACGGGTTCCTGTTCCCCAACGCCGTCCTGGCCGAGCGCAACCTCATGCACCGAAAGGGGTTTCCCGAGAGCTACGACGTGCGCCGCCTCGTCAGGTTCATGTCCGACCTGAAGGCGGGGGCCCCCGTGGTCACCGCCCCGGTCTATTCCCACCCGGCCTACGACGTCGTCGACGGCGAGGTCCAGGTGGTGGATCGCCCCGACATCGTCATCGTCGAAGGGGTCAACGTGCTGCAGGCGCCCGTGACCGCCTTAGGGGCGCCGGCGCAGTTCGTAGCGGACTTCTTCGACTTCTCGATCTACGTCGACGCCCCAGCCGAGTACATCGCCTCGTGGTACGTGGAGCGCTTCCTGGCCCTGCGGGCCACCGCCTTCGCCGATCCCTCCTCGTTCTTCCACCGCTTCAGCACTCTCTCCGACGACGAGGCCGCGGCCACCGCCACCGGACTGTGGACCTCGATCAACGAGGTCAACCTGCGCCAGAACATCGAGCCGACCCGGGCCCGGGCCCACCTGATCCTGGAGAAGGGCGGGGACCACGCCGTCAGGTCCGTCCACCTCCGCCGGTAACGGGAGAGGGCCAGAGCCCCCCGGCTCACTGTGGTTGGCAAAGCCCCATGCCCCCGGCCGGCTTCGTCGGCACCGGCCGGCTCGTCGACGGGCCATCCGGGTGTCGGTCAGGCGGTGGCGGAGTGTCATGCTTGGAGCGATGCAGACGGCACGAGCGTGACGACGTTCACCGACAACCCGATCTTCGGCGGGCACCCCGCCGACGCCGACTGGTACCAGCGGGCCGTGTTCTATGAGGTGCTGGTCCGAGGCTTCTTCGACTCCAACAACGACGGCACCGGCGACCTGCGGGGGCTGACCGAGAAGCTCGACTACCTCCAGTGGCTGGGGATCGACTGCATCTGGCTGCTGCCCTTCTTCCAGTCCCCGCTGCGCGACGGCGGCTACGACATCAGCGACTTCTTCACGGTGCTGCCCGAGTACGGCGACCTGGCCGATGCCGTCGAACTGGTCGAGAACGCCCACCGGCGCGGCATCCGGGTGGTGGCCGACCTCATCATGAACCACACCAGCGACCAGCACCCGTGGTTCCAGGAGTCGCGCCAGGACCGCACAAACCCCAAGGCCGACTGGTACGTGTGGGGCGACGACGACCGCCGCTGGTCCGAGGCCCGGGTCATCTTCGTCGACACCGAGAACTCCAACTGGGCGTGGGACCCGGTCCGCGAGCAGTACTACTGGCACCGCTTCTTCAGCCACCAGCCGGACCTCAACTACGACAATCCCCAAGTGGCCCAGATGATGCTCGACGTCGTGCGGTTCTGGTTGGACATCGGCTTGGACGGCTTCCGGCTGGACGCCGTGCCCTACCTGTTCGAACGGGACGGCTCGAACGGCGAGAACCTGTTCGAGACCCATGAGTACCTGAAGCGGGTGCGCAAGGAGATCGACGCCAGCCACCCGGGCAAGGTGCTACTGGCCGAGGCCAACCAGTGGCCGACCGACGTGGTCGACTACTTCGGCAGCGGCGACGAGTGCCAAATGTGCTTCCACTTCCCGGTGATGCCCCGCATGTTCATGGCCGTGCGCCAGGAGCAGCGCCATCCGATCACCGAGATCCTGGCCCAGACGCCGGGCATCCCCGCCGGCTGTCAGTGGGGCATCTTCCTGCGCAACCACGACGAGCTGACCCTCGAGATGGTCACCGACGAGGAACGCGACTACATGTACACCGAATACGCCAAGGACCCGCGGATGAAACGCAACGTGGGTATCGCCCGGCGCCTCAGCCCCTTGGTCGACAACGACCGCCGCGTGGCCGAGCTGCTGCACGCCATGTTGTTCAGCTTCCCGGGCAGCCCGATCCTCTACTACGGCGACGAGATCGGCATGGGCGACAACATCTACCTCGGCGACCGGGACGGCGTCAGGACGCCCATGCAGTGGACGCCCGACCGCAACGCCGGCTTCTCACGGGCCGACTTCGCCCAGCTCTACCTACCCCCGCTGATGGACCCCGTCTACGGCTACGCCTCGGTTAACGTCGAGGCCCAGACCCGCAACCCCAACTCGTTCCTCCACTGGATACGGCGCATGCTCGAGGTGCGCAAGCAGCACCCGGTGTTCGGGCTGGGCAGCTTTGAGGTCCTGGGCACCCAGAACCCCTCGGTCCTGGCTTTCGTGCGCGAGCACGAGGACGACATCGTCGTGTGTGTCAGCAACCTGTCGCGGTTCGCCCAGCCTTGCGAGCTGCAGCTGGGCCGCTTCGGCGGGAAGATGCCGATCGAACTGGTGGGCCGGGTCCCGTTCCCCCATGTGGGCGAGCTGCCGTACTTCGTCACCCTGCAGCCGTACTCGTTCTACTGGGTCCAGCTGGTCGACCCATGAGCAGCAATCGGCATGGTGTGCACCCGTGTGGGTACAGACGAGCGGTGCAGGGTCAACGGCCAGGCCCCGGATGGAACCCGTGACCGACTTCCTGCGGTCGCTTGGCGCCTACCTGGCCCGTCAGCGGTGGTACGCAGGCGACTCGGCCCCCGAGGTGGTGCAGATCCGGGTCGACGAGGAGATCAACGGGCTGCGCCACCTTTTGGTCGACGCCGACGGTGCCACCTACCAGTTGCTTCTGGCCCGGCACGACAACGAGCATCCACCGGACTTCCTGCAGCGGCACAACCACGCCGATCTTTCCGGGTGGCACGATGCCCTCGCCGACAGCGACGCGTCGCTGAACCTGTTGGACCTTGTGGTTGGCGGCACCGAGCAGGCGCAGCGGGCCCGCCCCCTGGGGGCCGAGCAGTCCAACAGCTCGGTGGTGTACGACGAGCGCCTCATCCTCAAGCTGTTCCGGCGGATCAGTCCTGGCCCCAACCCCGAGGTCGAGGTCACCGAGGGGCTCGCCCGGGTGGGCTTCCCCCACGTCGCCGCGCCTGTGGCCGTATGGCGCCGCCAGGGCACCGACCTGGCCGTCGTGCAGCCCTTCCTGGTGGGCGCCACCGACGGTTGGAGCCTGGCCCTCACCAGCCTTCGGGACCTTCTGGCTGACGGCCCCGAAGATCCGGCCGAGGCCGGCGGGGACTTCGCGGCCGAAGCCAGACGGCTGGGCCAGCTCACCGCCGAGATGCACCTGGGGCTGGCCGACGCCTTCGGCACCACCGAGGCAGAGGTGGGCGCCTGGGCCGACAGCGTCGCCGCCCAACTCGACAGGCACGGGGTCATCGGCGGCGACGAGGTGGTCGCCGCCGTGCGGGCCGCGGCCGAAGGGGGCAGGGCCATCAGGGCCCACGGCGACTTCCATCTCGGACAGGTGCTGCGCACCGACACCGGCTGGTACGTCTTGGACTTCGAGGGCGAGCCGACCAGACCAGTCGAGGAGCGGATGGCGCCGGCCTCGCCGCTCAAGGACGTGACCGGCATGCTGCGCTCGCTGCAGTACGCCGGTGCGGTGGCGCTGTCCGAGCGGGCCAAGGGCACCAACACCGACAGGCTGGCGGCCCAGGCCGAGAGCTGGGAGGCCCGCAACCGGTCCGCCTACATGTCCGGCTACTTCGGCGTGGACGGGATCAACGCGCTCCTGCCCACCGATCCCCGACCCTTGCTCCGCGGCCTCGAGCTGGAGAAGGCGGCCTATGAACTGGGCTACGAACGCGCCTACCGCCCCCATTGGGCGGAAATCCCCCGAGCTGCCATCGACCGCCTGCTGTGCGGATAGGAAGACCAAGATGACCACCGTGACCACCGACCCCCGCATCGAGCAGCTGGTTGCCGGTGAGCTGACCGACCCGCACAGCCTGCTGGGCCGCCATGACGGCCTGGTGCGGGCCTGGGTTCCCGACGCAGTGACCGTGTCGGCTGACGGCCACGCCCTGGCCGTGGCCCACCGGGCCGGGCTGTTCGTCGGCAAGGTGGCGGCGGCCGAGTCCGGTTACCGGCTCACGGCCCGCTGGCCCGACGGGGCCGAGCACACCTTTGACGACCCGTACCGGTTCTGGCCGACGGTGGGGGACATCGACCTCCATCTGATGGGCGAAGGGCGCCACCGGGGCCTGTGGACGGTCCTCGGCGCCCATCATCGTGAACACGAGGGCGTCGTCGGTACCGCCTTCACGGTGTGGGCGCCGAGTGCCCGGTCGGTCCGGGTGGTGGGCGACTGGAACCAGTGGAACGGCCGAGTCCATCCCATGCGGGCACTGGGCGCCTCGGGGGTCTGGGAGCTGTTCGTGCCTGACGCTACTCCGGGCGCCCGCTACAAGTTCGAGATCCTCACCCAGGACCGGCACCTGCTGCACAAGGCCGACCCGTTGGCCTTCCAGGCCGAAGTGCCCCCCGGCACCGACTCGGTGGTCACCGGGCCGAGCCGCCACCAATGGGGCGACGCCGCCTGGTTCGAAGGTCGGGCCTCGACCGACTGGCTGCACCAGCCCATGACCGTCTACGAGGTCCATCTCGGCTCCTGGCGGAGGGTGCCGGAGGAGGGAAACCGGTCCCTCACCTACCGGGAGATGGCCGAACAGCTTCCCGGCTACGTGGCCGACCTCGGGTTCACCCACGTCGAGCTGCTGCCGGTGGCCGAGCACCCCTTCGGTGGCTCCTGGGGCTACCAGGTCACCAGCTACTTCGCCCCCACGTCGCGCTTCGGGGGCCCCGACGACTTCCGCGCCCTGGTCGACGCCTGCCATCAGGCCGGCCTGGGGGTCATCGTCGACTGGGTGCCGGCCCACTTCCCCAAGGACGAGTGGGCGTTGGCCAACTTCGACGGGACCGCCCTCTACGAGCACTCCGACCCGCGCCAGGGCGAGCACCCGGACTGGGGGACCCTGGTCTTCAACATGGGCCGCAACGAGGTCCGTGGCTTTCTCGTGGCCAACGCCCTGTACTGGCTGTCGGAGTTGCACGTCGACGGCCTGCGGGTCGACGCCGTGGCCTCGATGCTCTACCTCGACTACTCCCGCAAGGCCGACGAATGGGTGCCCAACAAGTACGGCGGACGGGAGAACCTGGAGGCCGTCGAGTTCCTCCGCGAGACCAACACCGAGGTTTACGGCCGGGTGCCGGGCGCCATCACCATTGCCGAGGAGTCCACCGCTTGGCCGGCCGTGAGCCGACCGGTGTTCGTCGGGGGGCTGGGCTTCGGCTTCAAGTGGAACATGGGGTGGATGCACGACACGCTGCGGTACTTCTCGAACGACCCGATCCACCGCCGCTACCACCAGGACGATCTCACCTTCGGGCTGCTGTACGCGTTCAGCGAGAACTTCGTCCTGCCTCTCTCCCACGACGAGGTCGTCCACGGCAAGGGTTCGCTGCTCAACAAGATGCCAGGCGACCGCTGGCAGCAGATGGCCAACCTGCGGGCCCTCTACGGCTGGATGTGGGCCCACCCCGGCAAGAAGCTGCTGTTCATGGGTTCAGAGATCGCCCAGGAACAGGAGTGGTCCGAAGCCCGGAGCCTTGACTGGCACCTGCTCGGCTGGGACCAGCACCAAGGGGTCCATGACCTGGTGCGGTCGCTCAACGCCATCTACTGCGCCGAACCCGCCCTGTGGGAGCAGGACTTCCAGCCCGAGGGCTTCCGGTGGATCGACGCCTCCGACGCCGAGCAGTCGGTCGTGTCGTTCCTGCGTTGGCCCACCACCGCCGGCGCCCGGCCCGTGGCCTGCGTCGCCAATCTCACGCCGGTGCCCCGCTTCGGCTACCGCGTGGGCCTGCCCCGGGCCGGTCGATGGAAGGAGCTGCTCAACACCGACGCCTCCTGCTTCGGCGGCTCCGGTGTGGGCAACGGGGGAGAGGTGTGGGCCGACGAACAGCCGTTCCACGACCTGTCCGCCTCAGCCCTGCTCACCCTCCCGCCCCTCGGGGTGCTCTGGTTGGCTCTGGAGTAGCTGCCCGGGCGGTCGGCGCCCGCAGGTGTCGGCTCGTACTACTTCTTGGCCGACAGGTAGACGTACAACGCTCCTTGGTCTTTGTTCTGCCCGACATCCTCGAACGGAGCGGTGGCCACGTAGTCCGGTTCTCCGTCGCCATTCAGGTCGCCCGGTGAGGCGCTGCTCCAGCCCAGGCTCGGCCCCAGATTGTCGGCCCCGACAGGCTGGCGGTCCGAGGGCGGTAGCTCGAGAGACTGCAGCAGCTTGCCGGTGCGGCCGTCGAACACATAGGTACCGCCGTCGCCCGGGGTATTGGGCACTTCGTGCGGGGACTGGCCGACATAGACGGCCGGCGTTCCACCGCTGTTGTAACCGGTCGTCGACTCCGACCACCCGAACTGTCCCCCGGCCGTCGGCGTCGGGTCGTTGAGCTGGTAGAGCACTTTGCCGGTCCTGCCGTCGAAGATCCAGGCCATACCCTGGCCCTTCCCCGCCGGGCCGTCCTGGAGGAAGCCGTTGCCGTAGAGGTCGGCCGAGCCGTCACCGTTGACGTCCCCGGGCGAGAGCGGCGCCGCGTCCTGGAAGCCGAAGTCGGCTCCCTGTTGTTGCCGCGGGTCGGCGATGGCGAGAAGCAGATCTCCTGTCTTGCCGCTGAAGATAAAGAGCTTGCCCACACCGTCGAGGCTGGCGGCGTCGACGAGTTGGTCGGGGACGCCGTCGCCGTTGGTGTCACCTGGGCCCTGCACGGCCAAGCCGAACGAACCACAGGTGTTGGCGGTCATGCTCCCACCGCCACCGCCGCTGCACGAGGGGGCCGGCTGGGCGGCGGCGGGCAGGTCCAGCGTGCGCACCAGGGCGCCCGTGCGACCGTCGAAGACGAAGGCCTGCCCTTGGTCCTTGTGGCATCCAGTCCCAACCGGGTTCTGTTGGCCGCATCCGGCGGGAACGTCGTTGGACGAGGCGCCGACGACGATGTCGGGTGCCCCGTCACCGGTCACGTCGCCGGCAGAGCTGATACGCGACCCGAACCGGCCGTCGGCCTGCGGTTGGGGGTTCTGCAACCGGTACAACAGCTTGCCCGTGGCCCCGCTGAACACCCAGGCCGCACCCTGTCCCATGTTCCCGGCCACGTTCTGGGCGTCGGTGCCCACGGCGACGTCCGACTTGCCGTCGCCGTCCACATCGCCCAGCGTGGCCGTGGCGAATCCGAACTTGGCGTCCGCCTGGGGCTCGGGAGGATCGATCGGGTACAGCACCTTCCCGGTCTTGCCGCTGACCGCCCACACCCGACCTGCGTTACGGGTTGCCGGCGTGCTGTAGCGGGGCTGGCCGACGAAGAGGTCACCCACCCCGTCACCGTCGAGGTCGCCGCCCTTCCCGGCTACCGCCGCGGCCGCCACCCGCTCCGCCCACCGCCCGCTGGCCTGGGGAGCAGGGGCGTCGATGCGCGACACCGTGAACGGCCGCTCGCCGCGCACGGCGGCGGTCGAACCGCTCTGACCGGGCCCCGACGAGCTTGCGGTACAGCTGGCAGCCACCACAGCCATCACCGCGGCGACCGGTGCCAGCCGCACCATCCTCAACCCAACACCCTCATGTCCCTGTCGATGTTCGTGTCGGTGCTGCTCTCATGGGTGATCCGCTGCAGTTCGGCCTCGACGGCATCGCCGGCCCAAGCCGCCGAAGGCGTAGGAGCTGCCGAGGCCGTCGAGGCTGTCGGCGGCAGGCCTCGGGCTGTCGCCTGGTGTCGCCGGAGGACGGCCCGCCCACCGGCCCAGGCCGCCCACAGCAGCAGAGCACCGCCCAACGCGGCGGCCATGAGCCACCACGAGCCACGCCCCGAACCCGATGCGGACCTCGCCCACAGCGCCTGTCCGTACTGCGGAACGGTCGACTGCCCGGCCAACGAGGGACCCGCCACCGGGATATTGGGGTCCACGTGGGCAGACGCAGGAGCCGCCGTGGCCAGAGCAGAGGCACCCGTCACCAGCCATACGGTGGATGCCCCTGCCCACCTCGCACAAAGTCGCCGTTCCATCCGAGCCACCTCATTCCTTAGGTCGTGGTCGCACCGTCTCTGTCGAGGTGCGTACCGTCAGCTGGCGTCGATGTTCAGTATCAGGGCGTAGGAGCCCATGCCCAGGAGCGTACCGGCGTCGATCGTTCTGCTGCCCACCAGCAGCTGCAACAACCGGCCTGTGGCCGGGTCGAGGTCGGCATCGGTCACCGAGCCGAGGGCGACGCCGTCTGCGCTCAAGGCCCGTGCCCCGATCAGGTCACGCCGGCCGGCGGCGACGGCCTCTTCGAGGTCGCCGGTGGGTGTCCGCAGCGACGACTCGGCGCCGATCATGACGGCGTCGGGCCCGACGCCGGACAGCGCCGCCCAGTCCACCATCTGCGCCCGCTTGCCCGACCCGATGACGAGGGCCCGGGCCGTCCTGTTGCCGGCATCGACGACCACGTGGCTGACCTTGCCCAGATTCTCTGCGGTGGCCCGGCTCATCACCGGCCGGCCGATGGCCTCACGCAGGCTGGCCATGGCCTTCTTCTCCTCGTCTCGGGACCTCGATAGTCGGCTCTGCCGCCGAGCCCCGTCCGGTGGCCATGCCCAGGCGGGCCCGGTACTCGTCGACGGCTGCCCCCAGCCCGACCAGGTCGTCCCTGACGAAGTCCTCAGTGGCATCGGGCACGACCAGGGCCACGCCGGACACGGCCAACTGGGCGGGGAGCGGGATGAACCCGACGCCGCCCGTCGTCTTGTCGAGCCGGTAGCCGACGACGTCACCACGGCTCCCGCCCAACAGCACGAGGTCGGTGACGGTGCCCAGACTGGCGCCCTGCTCGGTGAGCACATCGTTGCCGATGACGTTGCGCCGGCTGGCCGGGCGACCCACGTCGTCGGGGGCCTGATCGGGTGACACGAGGCAGTTGTCGTCGATGATCATGACGGCGTCCGGACCGATGGCGGCGATCGACTCGGCCGGCAGTACCTCCTTCATCCGCCCTCGCAGGAAACCCCGCTTGTTCAGGGTGATACCCAGGAGGCGCCCGGCCTCAGGGCTGTAGACGATGTCCTTCACCTCGGCCACGTCGTCGCCGCCGGTGATGGTGACCACCGGTAGACCGTTGACCTCAGAGGCCAGGAGCAGCGTCCTCAACGTCGGCCCTTGGCGGCGATAACGCCGCCGGCGCGCCGGCGACGCTGGAGCAGCAGTACGGTGGCGACGAGCAAGGCCAGCACCACGACGATCAGCACGATGATCCAGATGTTCACGTCGGCTTTCTACCCCCGATCAACCGAATGGCACCGAGCCGGCTCTCCCGGCACCCGCACGAACCTCCGAGTCAGGCCGCGGCGGAGGCCGAGCGCAGCTCGAGTGCGGCCTGCTCGGGCGGGACCACGTTGATGAGCACGCCCGTGCCCAACTCGAAACCGGCCCTGGTCGCCACCTTGGGCAGGACGTGGGCGTGCCAGTGGAAGTCGCTGCCGCTCCTGTAGGGAGCGGCGTGGAAGGCCACGTTGTAGGCCACGTCGCCCAGCTTCCAGCGCAGCAGTTCGAGCGCCCGCTGCAGCCCACGACCCACGCCCGCCAGCGCGCCGGTATCGGCGTCGTGCAGATGCGGCTCATGAACCCGGGGGGTGATCAGCATCTCGAACGGGGTACCCGACCAGAAGGGGCACACGACCTGCACGTCGTCGTCGGCGAAGACGACACGGTGTCCCGCCGACTCCTCGGCCTCCACCGTCGTGCACAGCAGGCAGTTGCCGGCGAAGCGGGCGAATCCGGCCTGCTCGTCGGTGATCTCCCGGGGCACGAAGGGCATGCCCAGGAGCTGGCCGTGGGGGTGCTCGATGGAGGCGCCCGCTTCCCGGCCGGCGTTGATGATGGCCTGGCTGTAGCGCAGCCCGGGCACGGTGACGTGCTGACCGATCCGGTCGGCCAAGGCCCGCATGACCAGCAGCGACTGCGGATCGGAGAGGTCGGCGAAGGTGGCGGGGTGTTGAGGGGTGATGACGACAACCTCGTGGATGCCGCTGGCCGGCGCCTGCGTGTAGACGGGGCCGAGGTTGGTGACGGCCATGGCGGCGGTGCCCTGGAAGGCGGGATAGAGGTTGGGCACGATGCGCACCTGCCAGTGGCCGTCAGGGCCCACCGCCTCCAGCGACGGAGGTTGGGTGTCGGCGTACTCCGAGCAGAATGGGCATGGCCGTCCCGGGTCGCCTTCGACCGGCAGGGACCGGGGCATGAAGGCGAACGGCCGCTCACCGCGCTCGAGGCTCATGACGACCCAGCGGCCTGTCAGAGGATCGAGACGGAGCTGGCTCATCGGCTGTAGATCGTACCTCCCGCCGGTGCGTACGGACCAGTATCGACCGGTATCGACCGGTACGGAGGGCGTGGGCCCATCGGCGGTCCGGCGGACACCGGTCCTACGATGCGTCGCCATGATCGCCGAGCGGGCCAGGCCGGCGCGGGTGGAGGCCGAGCAGCGCCGGGCCCTGCGTCACCACGTGGGCCGTGAGGTGCGGGCCTACTCGCCGTGGTGGCGCCAGAGGTTGGACGACGCCGGCCTGTCGGCCAAGGCCATGCGGGGACCGGCCGATCTGGCCCGGCTCGAACCCGTCGCCATCCTCGACGCCGACGCCGGCGGGCTCCTGCTCCGGCCGGACGTGGCGTCCATCATCTCCGACGGGAGCAGGGGTCTGGCCTGGCGGCTCCGTCTGGCCCGCCTGGTCGGCGCCTCCAAGCGCGTCCTGCGGTCGCGGGTCGATCTCGACTTCAAGCCCATCCACTGGCTGGTGGAGTCGGGTGTGCCGCTCGGGTACAGCGCCAGCGACCTCGAGCGGCTGGCTGAACTGGGCCGACGCTGGCTCGATGCCTCGGGCCTGCGTCAGCACGACGCCATGGTGAGCGTGCTGGGGGCCACGCCCACGCTCGGGTTCTGGGAGCTGAACCTCGGTGCCCGCCTGGCCGGCCTCCCGGTCGCGGCGGTGGGCCCCAGGGTGGACATCGACACGCTCGTTCGGCTGGGGCCGACCGTGTTGGTGGGCGGGGCCGCCGATCTGATCGACGTGCTCCAGGCCTGGCGTCCTACCCACGAGGACGGTGTCCACACCCTTCTGGTGTTGGGGCGTCGGCGCATCGACACCCCGACGCGCCGGCGGCTCGAGACGTTGGTGCCGGGAGCGGTGGTGCTGGAGGCGTGGGCGCCCGCCGGTTGCCGATCGCTGTGGTTCCAGTGCCGCGGGGGCGAGGGCCTGCACACCGAGGCCGGCGTCGAGCTGCTGGAAGCCGTCGACGAGGCTGGACTGCCCGTGCCCGCCGGCCAGGACGGCGAGCTGCTGTGGACCAGCGTCGGATGGCGGGGCAGCGTCCTTCTACGTCTGCGCACCGGCGTGCGAGGTCGCCTGACGCCGGTGGCACCGTGTCCACGGTGCGGGCGCACGTCGCCCAGGGTCCTGCTGGGCCCCGCCCCTGCCGACCTTGGCGTGTTCCTGGACCGTCAGCCCATGGTGACGGCATGGCAGCTGGAGCACAGCCGGGTGGACCAGGCGACAAGGGTGGTGGTGTACCTGGCAGCGGTTCCGGGCGCCGACCTCGGCGAGTTGCTCAGCGTCCTGGACGTCGACCTCCAGGCGGCCCAGTACGTGGTATTGGCCGAGGACGAACTGAGGTCCCGCATCGGGCGTCGGGGCGGGTCGCTGATCCTCGATCAGGCGTAGGCGCCCGGCACCAGGGCGGCGCAACTGGTCGCCGGTGGCGCCGTTACCCTGGCAACACATGTCCGGTTCCGGCCACGATCGTGATCCGTGGGGGAAACCCGAGGCCGCGGCGTCGGATGGGCCCCTATCGTGGACCGGCCCACATGGGCCCGGCCTGCCCGATGACGACATCCCCCCGCCCGGCTTCCCGGCACCGCCCGGCCAACCGCCGGGCTACGGCCAACCCCCGGGCTACGGCCAACCCCCGGGCTACGGCCAACCCCCGGGCTACGGCCAACCCCCGGGCTACGGCCAACCCCCGGGCTACGGCCAACCCCCGGGCTACGGCCAACCCCCGGG
>JBBSHS010000026.1:0-28937 GCA_038232515.1 Acidimicrobiales bacterium | reverse complement strand
GGGGGCTCCACCCCCCCCGGCCGGCGCGGCGGCCCCGGCGGCCCCCCCCCCCACCCCGGTGGCGGGGCCCCCGACCGCCGGCCGGCCCACGTCCGGCTCAGCGCCGCCCACTGATAGGGGCGACCGGCGGGTGCGGGCCCGCTGGTGGGTCTCGGGCAGACGGCGAACGGCTGAAATGGCGTTGGCCCCGGCGACGGCGGCGGCGATGAAGAAGGGCAGCCGCGGGCTGACGAGGGCGCCCAGTCCGCCGAGGGCCGGTCCCACCACGAAGCCCACGCCGAAGGCGGCGCCCAACAGGCCCATCAGCCGGGGACGCTCGTCGGGCGACGCCACGTCGGCCACCGCCGCTTGGGCCACGGACACGCTTCCCCCGGACAACCCGTCGACGACGCGGCCCACGAACAGCAGCACGAGGCCGCCGGCCAGGCCGGTGAGGAGACTTCCCACGGCGGTGCCGGCCAACGAGATCAGCAGCACGGGCTTGCGCCCGATCCGGTCGGCCAGGCGGCCCAACAACGGCGAGGCCACCGCCTGGGCCAGCGAATAGGCGGCCACAAGGAGCCCGATGGTGGTGGCCGTGGCCCCGAACCGCTCGCTGTAGATGGGCAGCAGCGGTAGCACGATGCCGAAGCCGACGAGGTCGAGGGCGACGCACGACCAAATGGTGGCGAACCCGTTCGGGAGCGGGGTGCGCTGGCGTGCGCCTCGTGCGCCCCGGCCCATGCGACCAGCACACGGGGTGGCGGCGCCGTCGTCAAATCCAGTTCCGCGCCGTGGGATGCACGCCACCACCCCGGCACTTCGTTCCCACCACCAACCCGCTTGGGTCAGCGCCGGTGGATCCTGGTGCCCGCGGGAGTGTCCTCGACCACCCAGCCGTCGGTCTCCAACTCGGCCCGCATGCGGTCCGCCTCCGGCCAGTCCCTGGCCGCCCGCGCCGCATCCCGACGGGCCACCAGGCCGGAGCTGGCGTCGTCGACGACATCGGTGGCCCCACCCACCTCCAGGCCGACGGCACCGAGGGCGTCGACCACCGCGGCCAGGACGGGGGCGGCCCCGTCCCGGTCCCCGGCATCGAGCAGGCGGTTGACGTCCTTGACCCATTCGAAGACCAGGGCCAGGGCCCGCGGTGTGTCGAGGTCATCCTCCATGGCGGCCACGAACGCCGCTCGCCGCGCCGGGGAGGCGACCAAGGCGGCCGAGGCGGCCGAGGCGGCCGAGGCGGCCGAGGGGCCGACGGGCGCCGAGGGGCCGACGGGCGCCGAGGGGCCGACGGGCAGGGCGGCGTCGACGGCCCGGCGGAGCAGGCCGTCGAGACTGGACAGGGTGGCCACAGCCCGGTCGAGCGTCGTGGCGGTGACCGTCATCGGTGAGCGGTAGTGGCTCTGGAGGACGAGGAGCCGATAGCTGCGGGGGTCGTAGCGGTCCACCAGCTCGGCGAGGTTGCTGACGTTGCCCGACGACTTGGACATCTTCTCACCGACGGCGTCGACCACGAAGGCGTGGTGCATCCAGTGGCGGGCGAACTCGTGGCCGAGGGCCACGGCCTGGGCCCGCTCGTTCTCGTGGTGGGGGAACCGGAGCTCGATGCCGCCGGCATGGAGGTCGAAGCCGTCGCCCAGCAGGTCGAGGCTCATGACCACGCACTCGGTGTGCCAGCCGGGCCGGCCCGCGCCCCACGGCGACGGCCACGACGGCTCGCCCGGCTTGGCCTTCTTCCACAACACGAAGTCGAAGGCGGAACGCTTGCCCACCGCCACCTCCACCCGCTCGCCGGCCCGCAGCGAATCGAGGGGCTGGCCGGCCAACAGCCCGTAGCCGTCGACGTCGGCGACGGAGAAGTAGACGCCGTCCCCGGTCTCATAGGCGATGCCCTTGTCGACCAGAGCGGCGACCATGTCCACCATCGACTCAACGAAGGCGGTGGCATGGGGGTCGGCGTTGGGCCGCAGCACGCCGAGCTTGTCCATGGCCCGGTACCACTCGTCGTCGTATCGGTGGGCCACCTCGGCCGCGGACCGGTCTTCGGCCTGCGCCCGGTTGATGATCTTGTCGTCGATGTCGGTGATGTTGGAGACGTGGCGCACCACCACACCGCTCCACTCCAGGTAACGGCGGAGGATGTCGTAGATCAGCGACGCCCGCCCGTGGCCGAGGTGGGGCAGCCCGTACACCGTCGGGCCGCACACATACATCGTCACCGTGCCGGGCTGGCGCTGGACGAGCGGCTTCACCTGACCGGTGGCGGTGTCGTGGAGGCGCAGCATCGCCCGGAGCGTAGGTGGCGCAGGGTCCCGGCGCGACCATTTCCATGGGCCACCGGACGTGTCCGCCAGGCGCCTGGTGCTGAACCTGGCGCCCGGTAGATTTGCCCTGTGGCCGCCGACATTCCCGACAAGCCCACTCTCGAGGGCATCGAGGCGAGGTGGGCCGGGCACTGGGAAGACGACGCCACCTACCGGTTCGACCGCAGCCGGAGCCGGGCCGAGGTCTACTCCGTCGATACGCCGCCACCGACGGTGTCCGGGTCGCTGCACATGGGCTCGGTGTTCGGCTATGTGCAGACCGACGCCCTGGCCCGCTTCCACCGCATGCGGGGCGAAGAGGTCTTCTATCCGATGGGGTGGGACGACAACGGTCTGCCCACCGAGCGCCGGGTGGAGAACTTCTATGGGGTCCGATGCGACCCACGGCTGTCCTACGATCCCGGCTTCGAGCCGCCGGCCAAGCCCGACGCCCGGTCCAAGGTGTCTTGCTCCCGCCCCAACTTCGTCGAGTTGTGCCTCAGGCGGACGACCGAGGACGAGCACGTGTTCGAAGCCCTGTGGCGGCGCGTCGGTCTCTCGGTCGACTGGTCGCTGACCTATGCCACCATCGGCGAACGGTCCAGACGGGCCAGCCAGCGGGCCTTCCTGCGCAACCTGGCCCGGGGCGAGGCCTACTCGGCCGAGGCACCGAGCCTGTGGGACGTCACGTTCCAGACGGCGGTGGCCCAGGCCGAGCTGGAGGACCGGGAGCTCACCGCCGCCTATTACCGCTACGGGTTCACCCGTGCCGACGACCCCACCACCAAGGTGATGATCGAGACCACCAGGCCCGAGCTCCTGGCCGCCTGCGTCGCCTTGGTCGCCCATCCCGACGACGACCGCTACAAGGCGCTGTTGGGCACGACCGTCAGGAGCCCCCTGTTCGAGGTCGACGTCCCGGTATTGGCGCACGAGCTGGCCCAGGTCGACAAGGGCTCGGGCATCGCCATGATCTGCACATTCGGCGACACCACCGACGTCACCTGGTGGCGGGAGCTGCAGCTGCCGACGCGGGTCATCGTCGAACGCAACGGGCGCCTGAAAGCCGACGCCCCCGACTGGATCACCACTGACGCCGGCCGCAGGGCCTACGCCGAGCTGGGCGGCAAGACCGTCAAGCAGGCCCAGGCCGCCGTGATCGAGCTCCTGGACCGGGCCGGCGAGCTGGAGGGTGATCCCCGCCCGACCACCCACGCCGTCAAGTTCTTCGAGAAGGGCGACCGACCGCTGGAGATCGTGTCGTCGCGCCAGTGGTACATCCGCAACGGCGGTCGCGACCTCGAGCTGCGCCAGACGCTGTCGGGGTTGGGCAAGCAGCTGGAGTGGCACCCGGCGTGGATGCACCAGCGCTACGAGAGCTGGGTGGAGGGCCTCAACGGCGACTGGCTGATCTCACGCCAGCGCTTCTTCGGCGTGTCCTTCCCCCTCTGGTACCCCTTGGGCCAGGATGGCTCGCTCGATTACGACCACCCCATCGTGGCCGAGGAGGCGGCGCTGCCTGTCGACCCGTCCAGCGACGTCCCCGCCGGGTACACGGCCGGGCAGCGGGGCGTCCCGGGCGGTTTCGTGGGCGACCCGGACGTGATGGACACGTGGGCCACGTCGTCGCTCACCCCCCAGATCGCCTGCGGATGGGAGGACGACCCGGACCTGTTCGGTCGGACCTTTCCCATGGACCTGCGCCCGCAGGGCCCCGAGATCGTGCGCACGTGGCTGTTCGACACCGTCGTGCGCTCGCACTTCGAGCACGCCGGGCTGCCCTGGGCCCATACGTCGGTCAACGGCTGGATCCTCGACCCCGACCGCAAGAAGATGTCGAAGTCGAAGGGCAACGTGGTGACGCCCATGGACGTCCTCGACCAGAACGGCTCGGACGCCGTGCGCTACTGGGCCTGCAGCGCCCGGCCCGGCACCGACACCGCCCTCGACCCCAACCAGTTCAAGATCGGCCGCCGGTTGGCCATCAAGCTCCTCAACGCGTCCAGGTTCGCCCTGTCCTTCGGCGAGCCGGCCGCGCCGGCGCCGCCCCGCGATCCTCTCGACCTGGCCCTGTGCACCCGGCTGGGAACCTTGGTGGGCGAGTGCACGACCGCCTTCGAGGGTTACGACTACGCCCGGGCACTGGAGCGGGTCGAGGCCTTCTTCTGGGCCTTCTGCGACGACCACCTCGAACTGGTGAAGCAACGGGCCTACGGCGAGGCCGGCGACGAGGGTGCGCAGTCCGCCCGCGCCGCCCTGCGCCTGGCCCTCTCGGTGATGCAGCGCCTCTTCGCCCCGTTCCTCCCGTTCGTCGCCGAGGAGGTGTGGAGCTGGTGGCAGGAGGGCTCTGTCCACCGGGCACCGTGGCCGACGGCCGAGGAACTTCCCGTCGGCGTGGACGGTCTGGTGGCCGGGGTGGCTGTGTCCGCCCTTTCCGCCGTGCGGGGTGCCAAGAGCGCGGCGAAGGTGTCGATGCGGGCGCCCGTCGCCCGCCTCAGGGTCACCGACTCGGTCGAGCGGCTGGCCGCCCTGCGCCAGGTCGAAGGCGACCTCCGGCGGGCCGGCGCCATCGCCGACATCGTCTACGTCGAGGGCCCCAAAGGCGGCTACCAGGTAGAGCTCGACCCGGGCTGAACCGGCGGGCCGGCGTACTCCCGCTCGCCCGCGCCCACCGAGGCCTGGGCCCCGCAACGGACGCGGCCGATCAGCTGCTGCAGGTGGGGTTGGGGTGGGGCACCACCAGGTCCACGAGGTAGGCATCGGCGTAGCGCTGGACGCAGGGGCTGGACCGGTAGCCGGTGTGGCCGTCGCCGACGCGGGTGACGAGCACGCCCTTGCTGAGTTGGGCGGCCAGGGCCTGGGCTCCGGCGTACGGAGTGGCCGGGTCGTTGGTGGTGCCGATCACCATGATGGGCGGAGAGCCGGCCGCCCGGATGGGCTCGGCCCTGCCTTTGGCCGGGACCGGCCACGAGGCGCAGATCAGGCCGCCGTAGGCGATGGCCGGACCGAACTCCGGCGACGTCCTGGCCGCGTCGGCGGCCGCCCGGTCGTACACCGCCGGGTCGGTGGGCGACGGCTTGTCAATGCAGTTGACGGCGGCGTTGGCCTCCTGGGAGTTGGCGTAGGTGCCGTCGGCGTGGCGTTCGGTCAGGCTGTCGGCCAGCTCCAGCATGGTGCTGCCGTCGCCCTTGGAGGCCAGCTGCAGGGCGGCGGCCAAGATGGGCCAGTCGGTCTTGTCGTACAGCGGCGCGGCCACCCCGTAGAAGAGCTCACCGGCGGTAAGTTGGCGCCGGCCCACGGGCAGCGGCTGGGCGGTGACGGAGGCGACCAGCTTGTTGTACGCCGTCCTCAGGTCGCCGCCCGGGCGCCAGGAGCACGTGGGCTTGGAGGCGCAGTCGGCCAGGAAGTTGGAGAAGGCCTTGTCGAAACCCACGCCCTGGGCCTGGTTGGAGGCCAGGGTGTCGAGCGAAGGGTCGATGGCCCCGTCCAGGACCAGGGCCCGCACGTTCTGGGGGAACTCCTCGGCGTAGACGGCACCCAGGTAGGTGCCGTAGGAGAACCCGAAGTAGGTGAGCTTCTGGTCGCCCATGGCCGCCCGCATCTGGTCCATGTCCCGGGCTGCGTCCGCCGTACCCACGAACGGGAGGAGCTTTCCGCTGCGGGCCTCACAACCCGTGGTGAACGCCTTGTCGACGTCGAGCAGTTGCTGGCGCTTCTGGGCCGTGCCCGGTATGGGATCGAGGGCGATGAAGGCGTCCAGGTTCTTGGAGTCCATGCACCGGACCGGGCTGCTTAGGCCCACGCCCCGTGGGTCGAAGGCCACGATGTCGAAGTGCTCCTGGATGGCCGGTGACAGGATCTGGAGGAAGTACGACATGGTGTCGATGCCCGAGCCGCCGGGGCCGCCCGGGTCGACGACCAGAGAACCGATGCGCGCCCCTGTGGCCCGCTGGCGGATCATGGCGATGCCGATGTGGTCGCCGCTCGGCCTGGTGTAGTCCAGAGGCACGCTGAGAGTGGCGCATTCGTTGCCGTCGCACGGCTTCCACGCCAGAGCGGCCGGCGGCGGCAGCGAGGTGGGCGACTGCGATTTCGGCGACCTGGTCGTCGAAGGCGTCCCACCCGCCCCGGCGGACGGCGACGGAGGGGCCGTCGTGGTGGTGGCCGCCTTGTGGCTGGCGCCGCTGCAGGCGGCGGCGAGCAGGGCGGCACAGATCAGCAGCGGGGCGGTACGGCGCACGGTCGCAGGCTACGGCCCATGGGGGCGCTCGCCAGGTCAGCCCCAAGGGCTCGTCCAGCACGGAGATCCTGACACTGGGCAAAGCCCCCCCGTCACCCCCGTGGGGCGTCGCCGCCGGATCTCGTGCCTCAGCTGTGCGGCCCCGCCGCACGGTGGTGGCCGTGGGCCAACTCGGCGCAGAGGTCGGCCAGGACGTCGGGTCGCTCGACCGGCAGGAGGTGGCCGGCGCCGGCCAGCCGGACCAGCCTGGCGCCCGGGATGGCGGCGGTCAGCAGCTCCTGCTCGTCAGGCCGCACGATGGCGTCCGCTTCGCCCATGGCCACGACGGTGGGCGCCACGATCTGGTCCAGCCGAGCGGCGATGCCGGGGGTCTCGGCCACGAGCGCCCGTTGCTCGACCACGAACGACCGCCACTGTGAGGGCCATTGGCGCACGGCCGTGGCCACGTCGGGCGCCTCCCCCACCAGGTCGACGTGGCCCAGGTAGTGGACCACCCGCCGGACGTTGACCCGGGCCAGGGCGTGAAGACCGATCAGGGTGGCGAGCGGGCCCAGCACCGGAGCCGCCAGCAGGCGGTCGAAGGGGCCGACCGAGCGGGCCGTCCCGACGGACGAAGCCAATACCAGCCCCGCCACCCGGCTCGGGTGGCCCTCGGCCATGGCCAGCGCCACGCCGCCCCCGAGGCTGTGGCCGCAGACCACCGCCGACTCGATGCCCCGGTCGTCCAGCAGCCGGACGACGGCGTCGGCGTTGGCCCTCAGCCCGGCGGCCGCACCCGCCGTGTCACCGTACCCGGGCCGGTCCGGGGCGATGATCCGCACACCCAGGCCGGTCAGGCGGTCCACCACCTGGCTCCAATCGGCGGCCTGGCCGGGCTGGCCGTGCAGGAGCACGACCGCCGGACCTCGGCCCTCGTCGATGGCCACGAGTGGCTGGGTGGCCTGGCCACCACGGATCCTCGACGCCACCTGCACCTTCACATGGTGCCGCAGATGAGCGCCGAACAGTGCGCCGGCGTATGGCGCATATGGTCGTCCTGTGGCGCTGGTGTTGGAGCTCGACGTCGATCCCGACGCCGACAGCATCATCCGCTCGGTGTGGGCGGGGCTGGACGCGGTCGGCGTCCCGTCCCTGGCGACCGCCACCCATGGCCGCCACCACCCCCATGTCTCCCTGGCCGTGGCGGACGCCTTGGATATCGACCGCCTGACCGGGGCTCTCGGCCAAGCCGTGCGGTTGTCGCCGGCCCTGCCCCTCACCATGGCCTCCGTGGGCGTGTTCCGGGCCCCGGATGACACCAGTGTCGTGTTCCTCGGGGTGGTGACCGACGGTGCCCTGCTGGCGGCCCAGAGCGAGGCCGCCGAGGCGGTCCGGGCCGCCGGCGGCACGGTGTGGGACAACTACCTCGCCGGCCGTTGGGTGCCTCACTGCACACTGGCCATGCCGGTGGCTGATTCGCGTCTGGGCCCGGCGGTCACGGCCGCCCTGGCCGCCCCCCTGCCGGTGATGGCCACCGCCGTGGGTCTGTCGGTGGTGGACACCGTGTCGGGGGCCGACGTCATCCAGCTGAGCTTGATCGGCTAGCGACGAACCCGACCGCAGGACCCCTTCGCCCGGCGGTGGTGCCTTGACGCTCACCGCCCATGTCGGCCTTCGGTTGGGATCGCTGGAGCTGGACGTCGCCCTGGAGGTGGGCGACGGCGAGGTCGTGGCCGTCGTCGGGCCCAACGGCTCGGGCAAGACCACGCTCCTGCGGGCCGTGGCCGGCCTCGTCGCCCTTGACCGCGGGTCGGTGGCCGTCGACGGTCGGGCGCTGGAAGACCCGGCCGCTGGCCTGCGTACCCCACCCGAACAGCGCCCGGTGGCGGTGGTGTTCCAGGACCACGTCCTGTTCCCGCATCTGAGCGCCTTGGAGAATGTCGCCTTCGGACTGCGGGCCAAGGGCGTGGGGCGCAGCCAGGCCCGTCGCCAGGCGCATGACTGGCTCGACCAGGTGGGCATGGCCGAGCAGGCGGCCAGCAGGCCCGCGGCGCTGTCCGGCGGTCAGTCCCAGCGGGTGGCCATGGCCCGGGCACTGGCCACCCGACCCCGGGTCCTTCTGCTGGACGAGCCGCTGGCCGCCGTCGACCAGGCCGGCAGAGCCGAGCTGCGCCGCCTCCTGCGCCGGCACCTGTCGCCGGCCGGGCAGGGCGACGGCCATGGGGCTGTTGGTCATGGAGACCACGGCGGCCGGTTGCTCGTCACCCATGACCCGCTCGAAGCCGTGGCCCTGGCCGACCGCCTCGCCGTGGTGGAGGACGGGTCGCTGGTGCAGACGGGGACGGCGGCCGAGGTGACGGCCCGGCCCCGGTCGCCCTGGGTGGCGGCCATGGTGGGCGTCAACCTGGTTAGGGGCCGCACCCAGGCCGGGCGGCTGGCCGTCGACAACGGGGCGTCGCTGGCCGTGGTGGGCGGCGACATCGTGGGCGACGCCTTCGCCGTGTTCCAACCCCGGGCCGTGACCGTGCACCGGTCGCCACCGGAAGGCAGCGCCCGCAATGTCCTGGCTGGCCGGGCCGGTGAGCTGTGGCGCGAGGGCGACCGTGTCCGGGTACGGGTGGACGGGGTCATGCCCCTCGTGGCCGAGGTGACCCCGGCGGCCGTGGCCGACCTGCGTCTGGAACAAGGCGGTCCGGTGTGGGTCACCGTCAAGGCCACCGACGTGGACCTGTACCCGGCCTGAGAGGCCATGGCGGTGTTCCAGTTCCTAGGCGCTTGGCGACGGGGGCCCGAACGACGGTCGGGCCGGCAACCGGGATCTTTCAGATCGCTGACAATTCGCCGGATGGGGCGTGCGAACGGGACAGGTTGGTTACCGTATGGACATGGCCTTGGCTGCGGTGGCTGTCTGCCGTCCCGCCACCGAGTCGCAGTTCAGCCACCGCCCCATGGGCACCCAGGCCTGAACGCCGTGCCCGCGCCTCGACCTCAGATGAGCATGGACGAGGCTCGTGGGCAGATCGAGGCGCAGTGCCTGTGGCCGGCGGCCGACGACCTGGTGGGCGTCGAGACGGAGCGACTTGTCGTCCACGCCATCTCCCCGACCGAACCGCTGGACCTGGCCGTGCTCGATTCGTCGTTGTCCGGACTCGGCCCCCTTCCCGGAGCCAGCCGGCTCACCCTCGAGCCCGGCGGCCAGGTCGAGCTGAGCTCGCTCCCGGCCGCCAGCGCCGGCGAGGCGTGCGACGCCGTGGCCGCAGACTGGAACGTCGTCGAGGCGGCCCTGTCGGCCCACGGCCTGGGCGTGCACAGCGTGGGTGTCGACCCTCACCGCCCGCCCGTCCGCATAGTCCAATCGCCCCGGTACAGGGCCATGGAGACCTTCTTCGACACCGACGGGCCGGCCGGCCGTTGGATGATGGGGGCTACGGCCTCGGTGCAGGTCAACCTCGGCCTCGGTGAAGGCGACGACCGTTGGCGCCTGCTCCACGACGCCGGCCCGACGCTGATCGCCGCATTCGCCAACTCTCCGCTGGCCGGGGGGCGGCCCACGGGCTGGCAGTCGGCTCGATGGGCCATCTGGCGGGCCATCGATCCCAGCCGCACCGCCCCACCTCACCGGCCCGGGCTCGACGGCTGGGTGGACTACGCCATCGGCGCCCGTACGATGCTGATCCGCCATGACGGGGAGGAATTCCACCCCGTGCAGGACCAGCTGTCGCTCGGCCGATGGCTGACCTGCGGGCACGAGCTGGGGTGGCCGACGGCCGACGACGTCACCTACCACCTGTCCACGCTGTTCCCGCCCGTGCGCCCGCGGGGCTGGCTGGAGGTGCGCTACCTCGACGCCCTGCCCGACCCGTGGTGGCGGGTGGCCGCCCTCGTCGTTGTGGCCCTGGCCGGCCGGCCCGACCTCACCCACGCGGCGGTGGCCGGGACGGAGACGCTGTGGGGCGAGGCTGCCCAGCTCGGGATGGGCCATCCGGCACTGGCCGGCTCGGCGGATGCGTGCCTGGCCCTGGCCGTATCAGAGCTCGAGGGCGACGACGCCGACCTGGTCGACGCCTACCGCCAGCGCTACTGCGCCCGCCGCCGTTGCCCGGCGGACGACACCCTCGACAGCTGGCGGGCGGGCCGCCTGTCGATGTCGGCAGCCCGGTGAGCGACAACCCCGCCCCGAGCCCCGCTCCCGGGATGGAGCGCGCCTCTGATCGTCCGGCCCGGCCGGCTGCGACGCGGCCGGGCCTGCCTGGGCGGATCGCCGCCGACCTCGAGGAGGCGAGGGCCCGGTCGCTGGCCCTGCTCGACTCGTTGCCGGAGCCCGATCTGCTACGTCAGCACTCGCCTCTCATGTCGCCCCTGGTCTGGGACCTGGCCCACGTGGCCAACTACGAGGACCAGTGGTTGACGGGCGCGCTGGCCCAGCCCCGCGTGGCTGCCCACCTCGACGACGTCTATGACGCCTTCGCCCACCCCCGCGCCGACCGGCCGGCGCTGCCGCTGCTCCACTCCCGTCGGGCCCGCCACTACGCCGCGGCGGTGCGGGCCCGGGCCCTGGACGTCCTCGACGGGCTCGACGAGGACGACCTCAGCGGTGGAGCGGGCCTTGCGCCGCTCCTCGACCGCGGCTTCGTCTACGGAATGGTCGTCCAGCACGAGCACCAGCACGACGAGACCATGCTGGCCACGCTGCAGCTGCGGGGCGTCGACGACCTGTCCGTGCCCGACCCGGCCGTGCCCGACCCGGCCGTGGCCGCGCCGCCGGCCCGGCTGCCGGCCGAGGTGATGGTCGAGGGCGGCCCGTTCGAGATGGGGACCAGCACCGACCCGTGGGCCTACGACAACGAGCGGCCGGCCCACGTGGTCGACGTGGCCGCCTTCTACCTCGACACCACGCCGGTGACCAATGCCCGCTACCTCGCCTTCATGGACGACGGGGGATACCGAAGACCGGAGCTGTGGGCCGACGACGGCTGGGAGTGGCGGCAGGGGGCTGGCGTGGAAGCGCCGGGCTCATGGGAACCCGGCGCCGACGGCTGGGGCCGTTGCCGTTTCGGTCGGCTCGAGCCCGTTCCCCACGGCGAGCCCGTTCAGCACGTGTGCTGGTACGAGGCCGACGCCTACGCCCGCTGGGCGGGGCGCCGCCTGCCGACGGAAGCGGAATGGGAGAAGGCGGCGTCGTGGGACCCGGCGGCCGGCCGCAAGCTTCGCCACCCCTGGGGGCACCGGCCGCCCGACCCGAGCCTGGCCACGCTGTGGGGCTCCGACCGTTGGCGGGCCGCCCCGGCCGGGTCGCTGCCCGCCGGGGTTGCACCGTGCGGGGCCCAGCAGTTGGTCGGGGATGTTTGGGAGTGGACGGCGTCGGAATTCCGGCCCTACCCGGGCTTCAGCAGCTTTCCGTACCCCGAGTACTCAGAGGTCTTCTGGGCGGGCGGGTACAAGGTGCTCAGGGGCGGGTCGTGGGCCACCCACGCCTCGGCCGTACGAGCCACGTTCCGCAACTGGGACCACCCCATCCGCCGCCAGATCTTCGCCGGCTTCCGCACGGCCAGGGACGCCGGCCCCGACGCCACCCGCCCTGTCCGCCCTGTCCGCACTGGCCACCGCCAGTCCCGTTGACGTTCGTCGGCCTGGCGTTGGCAGGCGTAACCCCCCTGGAGGGCCCGTGACCACCGCCCCGGCCGTGACCGTCGACGTCCGCCTGACGCCGCAGGATCTGGCCGCAACGCTGCGGTCGGACGTGGCCACAGGCCTGACGGCCACGCCCAAGTGGTTGCCTCCCAAGTGGTTCTACGACGACCGGGGGTCGCAGCTGTTCGACCAAATCACCCGCCTGCCCGAGTACTACCCCACCCGCAGCGAACGCTGGGTCCTGGCCCAGCGGGCCGCCCAGATCGCCGACCTCACCTCAGCCGACACGCTGGTCGAGTTGGGGTCGGGAACGTCGGACAAGACCCGCCTGCTGCTCGACGCCTTGTCGGCGGCCGGCACGCTGCGCCGGTTCGTCCCCTTCGACGTCAGCGAGGCCACGCTGCGGGATGCGGCAGACGCCATCCTGGCCGGCTACGCCGACCTGTCGGTGTACGCCGTGGTCGGAGACTTCCAGCGCCACCTCGACGCCCTGCCCACCGGCGGCAGGCGCCTGATCGCCTTCCTGGGCAGCACCATCGGCAACCTCACCCCGTGCGAGCGGGCCCTGTTGCTCCAGGGGGTGGCCGGCGGGATGGTGCCCGGCGACGCCTTCCTGCTGGGTGTCGACCTGGTCAAGGACCAAGCCCGCATGGAGGCGGCCTACGACGACGCCGCCGGGGTGACCGCCGCATTCAACCGCAATGTGCTCGACGTGCTGAACCGCGAGCTGGGCGCCCACTTCGACCCGCAGCGGTTCGACCACGTGGCCCGATGGGTGCCGGAGCGCGAGTGGATCGAGATGCGCCTGCGTTCGACGTGCCACCAGCACGTCCCCGTCGACGACCTGGGTATGAACGTCGACTTCGAGGCCGGTGAGGAGATGCGCACCGAGATCAGCACCAAGTTCCGCAGCGACGGCATCGAGCACGAGCTGGGCGCCGCCGGCCTCGAGCTGGCCCGCTGGTGGACCGACCCCGCAGGCGACGTGGCTGTGGCCCTCGCAGTGGCGCCGCCAAGGTGACGCACGTGTCGGCCACGAGACGCGGCCGACGGTGGTCTCTACAGCGTCCCGGCCAGTTGGCGCACCACGTACTGGAGAATGCCGCCGTGGCGGTAGTAGTCGGCTTCTTTGGGAGTGTCGATGCGCACGCCCACGACGAACCTCTGCCCGTTGGCCGTGACCGACAGCTCGGGCGGAGGCCGACCGTGCCCGGCCAGCCCGGCGACGTCGAAGACCTCGTGGCCGGTGAGCCCCAGCGACTCGACCGAGTCGCCGTCGGCGAACTGCAGGGGCAGAACGCCCATGCCGATGAGGTTGGACCGGTGGATGCGCTCGAAGCTCCGGGCGATGACGGCCCGCACCCCCAGCAGTGACGTGCCCTTGGCCGCCCAGTCGCGCGACGAACCCGAGCCGTACTCCTTGCCGGCCAGGATGACCAGCGGTACCCCGTCGCGCTGGTAGCGCATGGAGGCGTCGAAGATCGACATCTGCTCACCCTCCGGCAGGTGGAGGGTGACCCCGCCCTCGGTGCCCGGAGCGAGGCGGTTGCGCAGGCGGACGTTGGCGAAGGTGCCCCGGATCATCACCTCGTGGTTGCCGCGGCGCGAGCCGTAGGAGTTGAAGTCGCCGGGTTCGCAGTTGCCGTCGATGAGCCACTGGCCGGCCGGGCTGCTGGCCTTGATGTTCCCGGCGGGCGAGATGTGGTCGGTGGTGACGCTGTCGCCCAGGACGGCCAGCACCCGCGCCCCGACTATGTCGGTCAACGGCTTGGGCTGTCGGTCCATGTCCACGAAGTACGGGGGCGGTCGGACATAGGTGGACGTGTCGCTCCACTGGTAACGCTGCCCGGTGGCCGTGGCGAGGCCTTTCCAGCGGTCGTCGCCCTCGAACACGTCGCCATAGGTCTTGGTGAACATGTCCGACCGCAGCGACTCCGCCACCACGCCGGCCACCTCGGCGTCGGTGGGCCAGATGTCCTCCAGGAACACGTTCTGACCCCCGGAGTCGGTGCCGATGGGCTCGCCCAACAGGTCCACGTCGACGGTGCCGGTCAGGGCGTAGGCCACCACCAGCGGCGGCGAGGCGAGGTAGTTCATACGCACGTCGGGACTGATGCGGCCCTCGAAGTTGCGGTTGCCGGACAACACCGACACCACGGCCAGGTCGTGATCGCTCACGGCCTCGGATATCTCGGGCTTCAGCGGGCCGGAATTGCCGATGCACGTGGTACAGCCGAACCCGACCAGGTGGTAGCCCAACCTCTCCAGGAAGGGCGTGAGACCGGCCCGCTCGAGGTACTCGACCACCACCTTGGAGCCCGGCGCCAGTGACGTCTTGACCCACGGCTTGGAGGTCAGTCCCCGCTCGACCGCCTTCTTGGCCAGCAGCCCGGCCGCCACCATCACCGACGGGTTCGACGTGTTGGTGCACGACGTGATGGCGGCGATGACCACGTGGCCGTGGTCGAGGTCGAAGGTCGTGCCGTCCTCCAGCATGACCGGCACGCTGACCCGGGGCCGCCCCTTCGACGGCGTGCCGGCAGGGCCGGGCCCATGGGGCTGGTCGGCGTCGGAGGCCCGGCCGTTCAGGCCGTTGGCTCCAGGCGGGTCGCTGGCCGGGAACGACTCGTCGGACGCCTCGTCGACCACGCCCTTGGCCACGGCCGAGAGGTGGTGGTCGGGCAGCGACTGGGACAGGGCGCCGACGAACATGGCCTTTGCCCGGCCGAGCGGCACGCGGTCCTGAGGCCGCGACGGTCCGGCCAGGCTCGGGCCCACGGTCGACAGGTCGAGCTCCAGCCTGTCGGTGAAGACGGGCTCGCGGTCCGGGTCGAACCACAACCCCTGCTCCTTGGCGTAGGCCTCGACCAGGGCCACCTGCTCGGGCGCCCGGCCGGTGAACGTCAGGTAGCGCAGGGTCTCACGGTCGATCGGAAAGATCGTGACGGTCGACCCGTACTCGGGCGACATGTTGCCGATGGTGGCCCGGTTGGCCAGGGGGACGTTGGACACGCCGGGGCCGTAGAACTCGACGAACCTGCCCACCACGCCCTGACGCCGCAGCATCTCGGTGACGGTGAGCACGAGATCGGTGGCCGTGGCTCCCTCCGGCAGGGCGCCGGCCAGCTTGACGCCGACCACGTCGGGGATCAGCATCGAGATGGCCTGGCCAAGCATGGCCGCCTCGGCCTCGATGCCTCCCACTCCCCAGCCGACCACGCCCAGGCCGTTGACCATCGGCGTGTGCGAGTCGGTGCCGACCAGGGTGTCGGGGTAGGCCCGGCCGTGGTCGTCGGTGAAGACCACCCGGCTCAGGTACTCGAGGTTGACCTGGTGGCAAATGCCGGTATCGGGCGGCACCACTCGGAAGTTGTCGAATGCGGACTGGCCCCAGCGCAGGAACTGGTACCGCTCGCGGTTGCGTTCGAACTCCAGGTCGGCGTTGATACGGAAGGCCTGTGGGCTGCCGTATGCGTCGACGATGACCGAATGGTCGACGACCAGCTCGGCCGGGACCAGCGGGTTGACCCTGGTGGGGTCGCCACCCAGAGCCTCGACGGCGTCACGCATGGCGGCCAGGTCGACGACGGCGGGGACGCCCGTGAAATCCTGCATGAGTATGCGGGACGGGGCGAAGGCGATCTCGTGCTCCTGGGCGTGCCCGTCCCAGCCGGCCAGCGTCCGGATGTCGTCGGCCGAGACACTGACGCCGTCCTCATGGCGCAGAAGGTTCTCGAGCAGGATCTTGAGCGAAAACGGCAGTCGTTCGCTGCCGGGCACGGCGTCGAGGCGGTGGATGGAGAACGAGCGGTCGCCGACGGCGAGCTGCGAGCGAGCACCGAAGCTGTCATCCGCCACCGGATCATCCTACGCAGGGAGGGGGGGGTCCCTCACCTGTCGGCTCGCTCCCGTTGGGTGTTTCAGGCCAGCGAGGCGGCCTCCGGTCGGGCGCCGGCGGCCAGCCAGCCGCGGGTCGAGGCGCGGGCGTCGTCGATGAGCCGGCCCCGGTCTCGCAGGTCGATGGGCGAGCTCACGGCCGTGGGCGGTGGGGGTACGACCCGGACCGGCAGGCGCTCGCTCCAGGAGGACACGTGGAACCCGTCGATCTGGCCGATGAGGGCGCCGATGGCCTGCAGGGCCATGCCCGGCGCACTGCGGGGTGGGGCCGGGGGATGGGCGGCGGTGGCCAGTACCCACACCTCGTCAGCGCCGAGTTGGACGGCCTGGGCGATGGGCGTGTCGGCGGCGATGGCCCCGTCGACCAGAAGGCGACCGTCCACTTCTATGGGCGGGAAGATGCCGGGCAGGGCGGTGCTGGCCATCAGGGCGGTGACGGTGTCGCCCGCCGACAGCATGACCGGTTGACCGCTCATGAGGTCGGTGGCCATCACGTGGAAGGGCACCCCGGTGTGCTCGATCAGCCGCCC
The DNA here is from genome assembly GCA_038232515.1 of Acidimicrobiales bacterium. Taxonomy (GTDB): domain Bacteria; phylum Actinomycetota; class Acidimicrobiia; order Acidimicrobiales; family JAUJNH01; genus JBBSHS01. Next base: position 12,375 of record JBBSHS010000026.1, on the reverse strand, counting down.
GCCGACGTGGGCGTGGACGATCCGACGCAATCCCTCGCTCTTCATCACGTGGTTGCGCCGACCCGACATGCCCATCAGCAGCGACCAGGGGCGCAGCGGGAAGACGTCCTTGCGACGCACGGACCGCCACAGGGCGTCGAGGACGCCCACCCCCGCGGCCCCAGGCTGGGAGGCCAGCACGGCGCCGTTGAGTGAGCCGACCGACGCGCCGATCACCAGGTCGGGCTCAATACCGTCATCGGCGAGGGCCTGGACCATCCCCACCTGTACGGCACCCAGGCTGGCGCCCCCCGGCAACACGAAGGCTCGGACCATGAGGTGGATGGTAGCGAGTCGTTGCCGACGTCAAGACGTGCGGAGTGCGGCCCGGGCATCCGTCGACCAGCTTGACCGTGGCGTGCCGCGCCGGCCGCTCGGTAGGAAGGGGCCATGTCCCTGACCCGAATGATCGCCAGACCCATGATGGCGTCCATGTTCGTGACCGGTAGCCTCGACGCCCTGCGCCACCCCGATGCCAAGGTGCCGGCCGCCGAGAAGGTCGCCCCCAAGCTGGCCGCCCCGCTCAGGCTACCTACCGACGTGGCCACACTGGTGCGCATCAACGGCGGCATCCAGCTCGGGGCCGGCGCCCTCTTGGCCCTCAACCGCCTGCCTCGCCTGGCCGCCACCGCCCTGGCCCTGTCGCTCGTACCCACGACGCTGGCCGGCCACCGCTTCTGGGAAGAGACCGACAAGCAACCCCGGGCTCAGCAACAGATCCATTTCCTCAAGAACCTGGCCATGCTGGGTGGCCTGCTCCTGGCCGCCACCGACAGCGGCGGCGGCCTGTCACCCCGCTGGTGGGCTCACCGGGCCGCCGAGGCGCTCTGAATCAGCCCACCGAGGGTCGGAACCTGCCCTATCGGGTGAGAAAGGCCACGATGCCGGCGGCCAAGGCGTCGGCCAGACGACGCTGGCCGGTGGTGCTCTGCAACAGAGCGGCATCGGCGGGGTTGCGCATGTTCCCCAGCTCGGTCATCACCGCTGGGACGCCGGCGCGGTTGAGGGTGCCGAGGTCGGTCCGCGTGATCAGGCCCTGCTGGCCGAAATAGGTCGATGGGGCGAAACCTGCGGCCGTGAGCGCGTCCCGCACGGCCACGGCCAGGCCGGTGGACGGCCCGGCGGTCGACGCCGTGTAGCCCGGGATCACGCCGGGGTGGGCGACATGGAAACCGTGGCCGCCTGATGGGGCACCATCGGCGTGCACGGACAGGAGCAGGTCGGCGTGCGCCCGTTGGGCCGTCAGGCCACGTTCATCGACGCAGGGTCCGACGCCGTGGTCGTCGGTCCGGGTCATGACGACCGTAGCCCCCTCAGCCTGCAACCGGCCCTGAAGGTCAGTCGAAACGGCGAGGTCGAAGGCGCTTTCGGAGTACCCGCCATTGGTCGCCGTCCCAGTGGTGTTGCAATCCTTCATGAACCCACCGGCATTTACCTGCCTGTTGACCACGGCCGGGTGCGAACCGTTGGCGCCGTTGTGACCGGGGTCGACCACGATGATCCTGCCCGCCAAGGGGCCCGACGAGCGGGGCGTCCGGTTGGGAACGGCGGCGGCTGGACCGGCCGCGGGTGGGGCCACAGAGGAAGAGCCCGCCGGCCCGTCGGACTCCGGTGGTGACGCCACGTTGGTGGGCGTCGTCGCCGGCTCCGACGGAACGGCCGCCGTCGACGGCACCCGCGCCCGTGCCGACAGGCTCGTCGAGCCCTGACAGGCGCACGCCGTCAACCCCACGCCGACCAGCATCGTCACCCGCCACGCCCAGAGCATGGCCGGGACTCTAGCGACGGGTGGTGCCGGCGCTCCTCGCCCTCGAGGCGTAGGACCGCGACCCCACCCCGTCGAGGACGGTCACGAGTCTCGCCAGGTCAGGCTCGGGGCGGGTGCGCTCGTCGGTCGTCCCGTCGACGGCGCCACCGACGTTGACCCAGCCCAACAGCTCCTCGGTACCGGTCATGGCCAGCAGGTCGACCAACTGGGCGCCGTGGCGGATGGTCGTGCTCTTCCAGACCGCCCCCAGCCCCAGCGCCCGGGCGGCGAGGATGATGGCGTAGCCCGCGCAGGCGGCCGACGCCACCTGCTCCCAACGGGGCACCTTCGAGCTGGCTCTGGGCGAGGCCACGAGCACGATCATCGTCGGCGCCACGAACGCCTTGCGCCGCATCTTGTCGATCATCGCCTCGGACGCGTCGGGTTCCACTTCGAGGAGCGCCCCGACCAGGGCGTCGCCCAGACGGGCACGGCCGTCCTGCTGTGCGACCACGAACCGCCAGGGCTGCAGGCGTCCGTGGTCGGGCACGGACGTGGCCGCCCGCAGCATGATGTCGAGCTCCTCCGGCGTGGGCGCCGGCTCCACCAGAGCCGACGGGCTGCGGCGCCCGAGCAGCAGCTCCATGGGCCCCGGCCCGCTGTGGTCAGCCTCGAGGCGTGGGCTGGGCATTCGGTTCCTTCCGGGGCTTGACGGCGCCCGGACGGCACGTGTCGCCGCCACAAGGTGCGCTGCCCCACGATGGTGCGGGCTGCAGCAGGATAGGGCTGAACGGGGCAGCACGTCGGCCACCACCGCCAGTCGGGGCCGTGGCCCCGACGCAGGAGCCGAGTCGGACAGGATGGTGCCGATCGGACGGCCACGGCACCCTCGGTGTGCCCGCACGTCCGCTGGCCCGACGGTCGACAGGAGGCTCGCCAGATGGACTACCCGCTGCAACCCCGCACGGTGGCGGGCGCCTCCTTCGTGGAGCTGGCCGAGCGCCACGCCGAGGCCATCGCCGGGCGGGCCGTTGAGCACGACCGCGACGCCAGCTTCCCGGTCGAGGCATTCGAGTCCATGCGGGCCAGCGGCTTCCTGGGCGGGACGGCACCGACCGAGCTGGGCGGCATGGGCGTCGCCTCCGCCCACGACCTGATCGTCGCCCTCGACCGCCTGGGCCGGGCCGACGGCTCGGTCGCCATCGCCGCCAACATGCACCTGGCCTTCGGGCTCCTCGGCACACGCCAGATGAACCAGGCCCGCCAGGAGGGCAGCCGCGAACGGGCGGATGCCTTCGCCGCCCTGCTGGCCCTCATGGCCGGGGGCGGGATCGTCATGGCCAACGCCACCGAGGCCGGGACCGACACCGCCCATCCCCTCACGACGCTGACGCCGGTGGCCGACGGCTACCGCCTCGACGGTCGCAAGCTGTTCTCGACGCTGTCACCGGTCGCCGACCTGTTCTTCGTGCTGGCCCGGGGGCCGGAGGAGGACGGCGTCGAGACTCAGGGCTATGCCGTGGTGGGCCGGGGGGCGCCGGGCCAGGAGATCAGAGCCAACTGGGACGCGCTCGGGATGCGGGCCAGCGGCAGCCACGAGATCGTCTACGACAACTGCCCCGTGGCCGAGAACATGTGGCTCTCCGTCGGCCCCTGGGGGGCGCACACCGAACAGACGCTGGTCGTCGCCACCCTGGGCAACGTCGGCCTCCTCGGTGCCTTCCTCGGCATCGCCGAGGCCGCCCGGGAACGGGTCCTGGCCGACGTCCGCACGAAAAGGAAGACGCCGGGCGACCGGGTCATTGCCCAGCGCCACGGCATCCAGCATCAGGTGGCGGAGATGGAGGTCGACGTCGTCGCCTGCCGGGCCCTGTTGGAGCGGGCCGGGCGGATCATCGACGCCGAGGTGCTCGACCGGTGGGCCGGCGTGGAAGAGCTGCACGAGGCCAACAGGGAGTTCCAGGCGGTCAAGCTGGCCGCCCATCGCCACTGCATCGAAATAGTCGACCGGGCCATGACCATCTCCGGCGGTGCCGGCTACATGACGGCCAGCCCCTTGTCGCGTCACTACCGGGACGTACGGGCCGGCCCCTTCATGCAGCCCTACTCCCCCAATGAGGCCTACGGGTACATCGGCAAGGTCGCACTCGGCCTCGACCCGACCATCACTGACTGACCTCTAGGTCTAGGCGCTTGGCGCCTAGAGGCCGACACGATTTGACCTGCTCGTCGGGCGGGGGCGAAGCCCCGGTAGACCTTCGTCGGGGGCCGCATCCGGCCCGGCCCCTGGCCAGGCGCGCCCCACTACCGGTGGACGCGTTCACCCCACGAGGTCGGCGACGAGCAGGTCGAGCAGGGCTTCTTCGTGCACGGCCCGGCTGGCGTTCTCCATGGCCACCGTGAGGTCAGGGTCCCAGATGGCTGGGACCGACCGGCCTTGGAGCTTCGGCAGCTCCACCAACCCCGTGCCGGCGGCGGTCAGGGCCGCCTCGTAGTCGAGCTTGCCCATGCGCCACGGCTCGGCCGCGTAGCTGCCGACGACCCGGTTGGCCATGGCCAGGCCGGGCCAGTCGAAGTCGCCCCTGTAGCGCAGGCAAGCCCCGTCCGCCACCAGGCGCTCGAGGAGCATGGTCACCACCACGGTGGGGTTGCCGGCGGTACACACCACCGCACCCCGGGTGCCGGCGTCCATCGCCGCCTCCAACACCCTGGGGTTCTCGCAGACCCACACCGTCGTCGCCTCAGCCACACACCGGTCGAGGCGGCGCAGGTCGCGGATCGTCAGGTGCGCCTCGCATCCGGCGTCGCTGCGGGCCCTCACCGCGACCGCGGCCCCGGATCCTCCGCGCGGGTGAAGGCCGAACGTGAGCACGGTGGTCGACACCTCGTCGCTCAGCACGCCGGCGCGCTCCCACAAGGCCCGACGCTCGGCGGGCGTCTGCGGGGGCGGGGCCCCGACCATGAGCGATATGGCCCGGAGCACCAGTGCCGCCAGCACCGTGCCGTCGTCCAGAGCGTGGCTGCTGCCCGACACCCGGGAGGCGAGCTCCGTGCGCCCGCATCGAGGCCCGTCCCACGGCAGCCGAGCCACGCAGCGAATGGTCGTCCTCACCGCCCGCTTGGCCCGTTCCGGAGGAATCCGACCGACGATCGGGCGGATGCCCGCCAGCCACGCTTCCATCCAGGGCTGCGGCTCCAGGCCACACCCGGCCAGGTCCGAGCGCGCCACCTCCCAAACCGCGCTCCGCTGGGCGGCGGCCGCCGACCGCAGTCCCGCCCGGTCGACGAGCGGGCCCCGCCCCGCTGCCACCGTGGCCACCAGGCCGCCGGGCGCGCCTGCGGCGCAGAGCCTGGAGTCGAGAGCAGCCAGGTCGACCCGTGCCCGGGCACTGTTGACGGGACGGCCCAACAGGCCGGCCAGTGCGAACCGCTCGGCCCGATCGAGGCCGGCCAGCACCACCACACCGCGGGCCATCAAGCCGTTGCGCTGAAGGCGCTCTGCCGCCGCGTCCCACAGACGGGCAAGCGCCGGGTCGTCGAGCGCGGCCACCGCTCAGATGCCGACCAGGTGGCGCTGCTGACCGTCCCACCGAAAGTGCACCAACGCCACTCCCGGCACCGACGGCTCGCGTAGGGCCTCGTAGATCTCCAGGCTGGGCACGGTGGAGAAGCACCCCCACATGCGCTCACTGGTGATCAGGAAGTCGAGATTGAGATCGACCAGCAGCGAGAGCAGACGTCCGTGAGTCGGCTCGTCCACCTTGGCGAAGGCGTCATCGAGCAGCAGCAGCCGCGGGCACGAGGGGCCGAGACCGTCGTAGTGGGCAGAGGCGGCGGCGAAGAGAGCCAGGTACGACAGCACCCGCTGCTCGCCCTGTGACAGCCCCAGCCGGGACGAAAGCGCCCGTGTCGATCCTGGTCGGGCGTCGTCGACGACCTGCACCGTGAACCGGTACCAACGTCGGAAATCCAGAGCCTCCCGCAGGTGCTCCAGGTAGCCCAACGCCGGGTCCTTCTCCCGCTGGGCCCGTATCAGCTCCATCAGCGCGTCCCGGAGCCGGGCGTCCTCCTCTGCAGATCGGGGCGCCATCACCAACAGCTCGGCCGTGGACCGGGCCACGGCCGGCGCCTCCTGGTCGATCCGCCACTCGATACGGGCCCCCTTTCCGTGCGAGGTCCGCACACCGCCGAGGGCGCCGTTGGCCGCCCGCACCAGGTCATGGGACTCGAGCAACCGCTCCCGCAACTCCTCGCCCAGCTCGCCCAGCAGGAAGCGTTCGATCACGTCGCGCTCGTTGGCCGCCAGTCGTTCCTTGGCGGCTGCCGCCTCGGCCGCCACCCGGGCCGCCACCGTCGGCAGCGGCTGGCGGCCGGTGTCGTCGGCGACATGGAAGAACTTGACACCGTCCTCCTCGCCGAACACCACGTCGTAGCCGCCGGCCAGGCCGTCCTCCAGCTCCCGCAGCCGGTTGAGCACGACCTGGTCCGATACCGCACCCCCGTCGCCGACCTGGGCACGCAGTGCGGTGGCGGCGGCGACGGCGTCGGTCGCCTCCCAGTCCGGCTCGGCGCCCAAGGCGGCGGCGCCCACGCCGGGTAGCACGACGGCCCGCCCCAGCCGCTCAGCGGCGGAGACGACCGCATCGGCAGCGGCCACCACGCGGGCGGCGGTGGTGGCGGTGAGCTCGAGCGCCCGGCCCTCGGCCACGGCCAGCTCTTGGGCCCGTCCTGACGCCGCCGGCAACTTCCGTCGGGCCCCGTCCCGCTGCTCGGTGCAGTCGGCGATGCCCGCCAAGAGCTCGTTGACCGTCGCCCCCACGGCCTCCTCGAGGCTGGTCAGGGACGCCGCCTCGGCGTCGTGATCCTGTCGCCGGGCGGCGGCGCGCGTCGCCGCCCCGTCCGCCGCGGCGACGCGCTCAGCATGCCGCGTGGCGGCGGCGGCGGCGACCACCTGCCGTTCCGCCCACTCGTCCCAGGCCGTCCGCCAGGCCCGTAGACCGGCCGAGAGCTCGGCGGCGGCCACGGCCACGGCGTCGAGCGAGGCAAGGGACACCGGCAGGCTGTCGAGGGCGGCCGTGCGGGCCAGCTCGCTGGCCGCTCTGGCCGCACCGGTTCGTGCCTGCTCGGCGCTCCGCCGGTCAACGTCGTACCTCGCTCGGGCATCGCCGGCCACACCGGCCAGCGCATCCGCCCTCGATGCCGCACCCCGCACCGACGAGTCACTGGGGAACGTGGCCGGGAGCCGGTCCAGCCGTTGCCTCGTCTCCCGCCTGTCGGCCAGGCGTGCACCGGCCATGTCGACGTCGGCCCGTAGCTCCGCACACTGCCGGACGAGTTCGGTCAGCCGCCGCTGGCGGGTGGCCCGCCGGGTACCAGCTCCGAGGTACTCCGCCTCCACCTTGGACCACGCTCCCCGCATGGGCCCGATCGACCACCTCCCGTCGACGCAGACCCACGGCTGTGAGCCCTGGTCGCCCAGGCCCACCGTGCGGAGCAGGTGGCCCACGTCAGGTCGAGCGGTCACCAGGACGTCGGCCAGGGTAGGGGTGCCAGCCGGAAGGGCGGGCGCGTCGGCCCGCAGGATGACGTCCTGGGTCGAGGGGTGGACGACCAGACCGTCGTTGCCGACCCAGGCGTCGAGGAGGCCTGACGCCTCAAGCGCCGCTTCCAGCCCCGCCCGATCGGCGGCGGCAAGTCCGACGGCCAAGTCGACCAGCTCGTAGAAGGGCGCACCAGCCCGTTCGTCGCGCTCCGCCCCCCGGAACCGGGAGGCCGGCGGCCGCGACTCTTCTGCCGCTTCCACAACGGCGCGCTCGGCTTCCTTGTCGCCCAGGAGGCGCTCGGCGTCGGTCAACGTCGAGCGGGCCGTGCTCTCGGCGTTTCGCGCCGCCTCCTGGAGTGGCGCCACCAACGAGCGCATAACGGCAGGAACCTCCGTCAGCTCCTCGGCGTCCGCTGCTCCTTCTCCCAGGGCGCCGTGCAGCGGGCGCCAGTCAGGAGCGGGCCCGTCCCGTCCGGCGAGGTCGTCGGCGAGCCACGCTCGAACAGCACTCCGCCACGCCCGGCTGTCCGTCACCCATGCGTCAAAGGCGTAGTCGGCGTCGGTCTGACGCCCGGTGAGCTCCTGCTCGGAACGGGCGGCCCGCTCGTCGGCGCGGTCGGCCAGCGCCTTGGCCTCGGCCGCCACTTCGGCCAGTCGCCGTACCTGGGCGGCGGCCCTACGCCGCCCGTCGGCGACGGTGACGGCGATGGAGATGCCCTCGGCCTCGGTGGGTACGACGGCCTGGTCGACGCCGGCCTCACGAGCGAGGCGGACCAGCGCCGGCCGGGCCTCGCCAACCCTGGCTTGGGCGGAGCGGGCATGGCCGAGCGCCCGCTGCTCATCCTCGGCCGCCTCGTGTGCGACCTTGCCCAGCTCGGCCGCGGCCTGCTCGGCCGAGCCGGCGGCGGAGTCCTTGGCGTCCACGGCCCGGCGGCGGTCGACCAGGTTCTGATGTTGCTTGTAGTCCTCGCTGGCCTGGAGGCCCTCCAGCTCCCAGACCGCCCGCATCTCCTTGTCGCGCAGTCGTTGGACCTGCGCCTCTGCCATCTGGCGGGCGGCGACGGCGGCAGATGCCGCCTCGGCCCGCCGGGTGGCGTCGCGCTCTGCCTTCCGCCGCTCGGCTGCCGCATCCAGCACCCGGTGGCAACGGTCACGCAGGACCGTCCGGGCGTAGCCCTGATAGGTGTCGAGGAACCGCGCCAGAGCCGTCGCCGTCCGCTGCGTCCGCTCCAGCTGGTCGCGCACCTGATCGAGGGTGTCGAACCGCTCGGCCGCCTTCTCCAGCGCTTCGTCGGAGGGTGGCGGTAGCGCGTCACGCAGGACAGCCGCCAGCTCGCCGGCTTCGATCTTGTTGCCGATGTTCGGGTCTCGCAGGCGGTGGAGCAGATGGAGGAGATTGGCGTACCGGGCTTCGTCATGGAGGTCGAACAGCCGGGCCGCCACCTTCCGGCGATGCTCGGACGCAGTCGTCACGGCGTCGGACCCGAGCCGTTCCCTGAGCCCGTCCGCCGACACCTCCGGGCCCAGGTGGAGGTCGACGCCCACCCGCGCCTCCTCCGTGAGGAAGAACCAGGTGGCAGTCTGCCGGGTGGTGGGCGACGCCTTGAGCCCGGCGCCCAGTGTGCAGAACCGCTCGTCGCCGTCCTCGCTGGTGTGACGCAGCTCGAGCCATATGTAACCGACGTGGTTCCCAGGCTCACGGCCGTCGGTCATCAACCAGTAGACGGTGGTCCGGTCGCGGCCGGCGGCGTCGATGGAACGGGTGTCGCCGTCGAACAGGAAAGGAAGGAGGACTTCGAGGGCTTTGGACTTGCCCGCTCCGTTCTTGCCCCGCAGCAACGTCCGGCCGCCACCGAAGCCGATCTCGGCCCGGTCGTACTGCCAGACGTTCACGATCCCGGCCCGGTGCAGGACCCATCGACCCACGTGTTCGGCGGGCGCCAGCGGAGGTGCCGACGAGGCGATGGTGAACAGCTGGTCGGGTGTCATGCGTCCTCCAGGGCAAGGCTCAGCGGGGCTGGGATCTCCTGAGGTTCGGGTGCGTAGCGAGCGGCAATGGCGCGCAGGCGAAGCGAGCCGTCATCCGCCCGCGTCAACAGGCCGATGTCGACGAGGAGGTCCTCGACATCCGGGGCCAGGCGCTCGGGGTGGTCGGCGTAGCCCTTGGACCACCGCCGGCCGTGAGTAGCCAACAGACCCTGGATGACCGAGCCGAGCAGCCCGGCGGGCACGGGCACGGACGCATCGTCAGGCGCCAGCTCGGCCACCAACGCGGCCAGGGCCAAAAGGGCCGCCTGGCCGAGGGACCCGTCCCGCGGGAACTTCACGTCGGTCAGCTCGTCCTGGGGATCGAGGGCGGCGACGCCCTCTGCCCTGACCTCCAGTCGGAGGCCGAACGTGTCCTCGAGGATCTGAGCCTCCCGTCGCTGGTACTGGCGCAGCCACGCCCGCTCGTGGTCGGGGAGCTCGTCGACCATCACCACCGGGCACTCGACGATCCTTCGCCGAACGGCATGGCGGACGGCGTCAAGGCCCGTTTCGGCGGCGAGGCGGACGAGGTGTTCCGGGTCGTCGACGTCTCGGAGCGGAACAGCGAGGAGATTGCGGACGATCTCCGGCTCGACCCACAGGAGTGCCTCCTTCGACGGGTCGTCGGCGTAGTCGGACACAGAGCCGGCGTCCTCGGTGACGGCGCCCCAGTCGACGAGCTGACGCATGGCATGGACCAGCGCCCGCCGTTCGGTCAGGGTGTCGTCTCCCACGTCAATGGCCGCCTCGGCCGCCGCCTGGCGGACGTCGGCGACCACCGAGGAGAGCAGCACCTGTCGGCGGGTGGTGACCAGCGCCGAGCAGAGCAGGACGAGGTAGGTGTACTCGCGAGGCGAGAACGGCGTCTTGGAGGAGCGTAGGAGCGGCCGCCCGTCGGCGGGGCCGAGGCCAGACTTGAACAGCCGGGCGAACCGGGGTTCGACCACCAACCGGTAGCCGAGGTAGGTGCGGAACATGGCAGCCAGGGATTCGGCGTGGCGACGGATCCGGCGGTGGCCATCGGGGTTCCGCGCGGCCACCACCAGCGGAGTCTGGAGCAGTTGACGGGCCGCATCCCTCTGCTCGTCAGCACTCATCGGTGACCGCTCCCCGTCGCCCGGACCGATCGGCGTTGCTCCACGGAAGCCACGACGCCGGGGGGCGAGATCGACAGCGCGCGGCAATCCACCGTCAGGTTCCCCAGGTCGGACCGGATCACGTGAAGTCCCTCACACGGCGCCGCCCACAGGGTGACCGGGTGGTCGGCCAGGGTCGCCTGGCCGGCGGACGTGGCATTGGCCAACAGCTCCAGGAGCACCGCCATAGCCGCCGCTGACAGGTAGGCGTCGGCGAGGTGGGCGCCGACGGCGAGCAGCTCGGCGCAGGCGGTCGCCCTCCGTTCGGCTTCGGCCTCACGCAAGGCGAGCAGGCACCTCTTCTGGTCGGTGTGATCCGAAGCCCGGGCCGAGCGGCCCCGCAGAGCGCGCTCGCCGCGCTCCCGCAGGGCCACGGGGACCGGTGCGGGCGGCGAGCGCCACCAACTCATCCCCCCCGGGACGGCTTCGGCGACGTCGTCATCGAGCAATACGCCCAGATGGCGCACGCCGTAGAGGCCGAAGGCGGCGGTGGCGAGGGCATGGGCGCTCGCCGGCGTCGAGGCATCGAACCAACCGGCCAGCTTCAGGAAGTGCCGGCGCAGCGACGCCTCTCTGGTGGCCGAGGCGTTGATGCGCTTGAGGCTGGACAGAAGGGCGCCGACGGCTCGGTGAGCGGCGTCTCTCAGCTGGCGGGCTCCAGGCCCCGCGAACCATGCCTCCAACTGGTCCCAGTCCGCCTTGGCCCGGCCGCGGGCACGCTGGGTCTCCTCGCCACCGGGGCTGGCTGCCTCCAGGGCGGCAAAGGCCCGGTCGCCATCGGCGAGGCGGTCGAGGAGAGCAGGGATGTCGGGCCGAAGGCGCTCGAGGGAGGTGAGGATGGCGGGCTTGTGGCGGCGGACACTCTCGACGATGGTGTCGAGGTAGTCGAGGAGGAGGTGCTTGAAACCCGCCCACTCTTCGCCGTCGAGATCACTGCGGGTGAGGACAGAGCCGATGTAGGTGTAGAAGTCGGTCACGGACGACGCGAACTCGTGGAACTGGCCGAAGACGGTCGACACGGTACCGGCCAGCGCTTCCAGCTCCGATCGGGGGTCGAGCGTGGCCAGCCCGTCGGCGACAAGGGCGAGGAGCTCGCGGGGCACTTCGCGAGCGCCTCCGGTGGCGACCAGGAAGGCCTCGATCTCACGGTGCAGCCGGGCGCCGAGGGCCGAGACCGTGTAGCGGACCGGTTGGCTCTGATATTCGGCGATCGACGTGACACGGACCTCCCGGGGACTGAGGAGCAGGTTGCCGTTGTCGACCAGGTACCGGCAGCGGGCGGCCAGGACGTCGACGGGAAGGTTTACGCCCTGGGCAGCCAGGTCCTGCGCCGACCACTCGGCGAGCAGCGCATCCGTGAAACGACTCATGATCAGCAGGTAGTCATCAGCCTCCTGGGCCGTGACGTAGCGGTAGAGCCTCAGCCGGTCTGGGTCGACAGCCACCTTGGCGACTCTACGCGGGGGATGTGACACCCACGGGGACCGCCGGCGGCGGTCCTTGCCCGATGGCGAAGCCCCTCCTTCGAGTCCTTCGAGGGCAAGAACGTGGCTACCAGCGCCCCTTGTCCCGGGGGCGGCCCCGCAAACCTCGTTATTGGGCTGAGGGCCCAGCCTTGTCGGTACCGGACAGCGTGGCCAACAGCGCGTGACAACGCTTCCCCCGCTCCGAGTCCTCCCTCATCACGTCCCGAAAAAGCTGGGCGACGTCCTGCAGGTCGGCGTTCTCGGCGTCACGCACGTCCTGGCCGTAGTCGTGACCGCCTTTGAGAGCGAAGTACTGGACTGAGATCAAATCGAACATCACGTCCTCGAAGCCCGTTTCTCCGGTTGCCATGCTTTATCCTTTGTCTCGATCTGAGGTTCGACTACAGCATTTTTCAG
>JBBSHS010000025.1:0-28970 GCA_038232515.1 Acidimicrobiales bacterium | reverse complement strand
GTCGTGGCCACCCATTCCCGAGCTCGCCGGCGGCCCCCTCCCGGGCGTCGACCAGGCCGAGCTCGCCCTGTCAGACCCACAGGCGCCAGCCGATGAGCTCCCACCCGAGCCGGCCGACGCCCCGCCCACCCCAAGGCAGGCGATGCCCGAGCCGGCCAGGACGCTCCCGTTGGATCCCCAAACCGAGGCTCAGAAGCCCGGGTCCGAGCGTTTCGAGGCCCGGACGGTCGAGCCCGGGCGTTCCGAGGCAGAAAGGGCCGAAGCCCGACGCGTGGATGCGGAGCGGTCGGAAGCGCAGCACCTCGAAGCCGAGCGCCGGGCTGCCGACGATGCGGTCCTGCTCGGTGAGGAGCAACGGAACGAACCCGACAGCCGAGCCGCCGAACGCGCAGCGCGCTGGGACACCGAGCTGCGCCGACAAGCAGCACTGGCCGAGCGGCGACGGGTGGCGCCGGACGAGATCGAAGCCGAGCGCCAGGCCGCCCTCAAGGCCCGGCTGGTGGCGGCCCAGGATGCACAGGCCCGAAACGCTCCGCCATCCGGCGGCCAGGCAGGTGTGTCCCCGCTCCCGCAGTCGGCAGTCGATCCGGGGCCCGGGTCAGGTGGGCCAGCTGGGCACGGTGCCGAGGCCGAACAGCAGGAAACGGCAATGGCCGAGCCGCGGGCGGCCGTCGAAGCCAGGCGCCATGCCGCCGAAGAGGCCGCTCTCCAAGCCGAGGCCCTCCGTCGGGCGCTTGCCGCCCGCAGAGCGGCCGAACGGGCACAGCGACGGACGACCGTCGAGACCAGGCGGCCCATCGTCCACAGCCGTGAGGGGCCGCCCCGGCAAGTCACCGATCGTGGCGGCGAGGGAGACGGCGAGGGCATCGGCGCCTCCGTACCGGCGCCGGCCGAGGGCGAGGGCCTGGGCGCCTCCGCACCGGCACAAGCCGAGGGCGAGGCCGAGGACATCGATGTCTCCGCACCGGCACGGTCCGAGGGCGAGGCCGAGGACATCGATGTCTCAGCACCGGCACGGTCCGAGGACGAGGGCGAGCCCGAGGTCGACGCCGCCGCTCAATGGGCGGCGCTCGCCGCGGCGCGGGCCGAACCTCCCCGCCGGCCCCCTCAACCGTCGTCGCCCGAGGCCAACGAAGCACCGACCATCCCGCCGACTCCAAGACGGCGCACACCGATCGTGGCCGCCGACCCCGACGAGCTGGAGGCCTCCATCAGGCAGCCGCCGGCGCCGCCCGCTCGAACCGAGCCGGCCGCCCGCGCTGCGCCCCCCGCCCGCGCTGCGCCGCCCCCGCGCACCGCCATGCGGGCCAAAGCCGTGCGCAAGTCCGGACGACCCCGGGTCCCGCTCAAGGCCGACCGCATGAACCCGCAACCGGTGTGGGTCGAGCCGTCAGGCGACGCCTGCCCGCAGGCGCACCCGGTCAAGGTGAAGCTGGCCAGCAGGATCTTCCATCTCCCGGGTGGGGCGAGCTATTCGCGGGTTCGGCCTGACCGCTGCTACCGGGACGAGTCCGCCGCCGAGGCCGACGGGTTCATCAGGTCCAAGCGTTAGCGGACCGGAGGTTCGGCCATGCGGGGGGCCATGTGGGTCGGGGCGCGTTGGTCCGATCGAAGACACGGCGTCTGCGCCTTGCCATGCCCCATGGCCCATCATCCGGCGGAGCCGTGGGATGTCAGGGGGCCAGGGGCGCGGGCGGGGGCGGATGGCCCGTCCAGGTCTCCTCGACGACGGCCACGTCCAAGATGCCGCCGGCGGCGCGTAGACGGGCGACGGCGTCGTGGGGCACGGCCTGCTTGGTGGCGATGGCCATCAGGGCGGTGGGTGCACCCGGCGACTGCCCGAGGGCCATGTTGGCGATGCCGACGCCGGCCGCGGCCAGCTCGCCGGTGACCAGGGCCAGCATGCCGTTGCGGTCGTCGTTGCGGATCACGAGAAGGTGGTCAGCCGGCGGGACGTCGACAATATGGCCGTCGACCATGACCACTCGGGGCTGGTGGTGCAGACCGGCGAGCGTGCCCGACACGGCATGGTCGCCGCCCCGGACGACGACCAGATTGCGGTAGTCCTGGGCCGTCGGGGTGGACGACTCCTTCACCTTGAGACCGCGCTCCTCGGCCAGCCCCGGGGCGTTGACATACGAGACCGGGTCCTGGCTCCCGGCGCCGAAGAGCCCCTTGAGTGCCGACAGGGTGAGGATGCGGGTGTCCTGGTCGGCGATCTCCCCTTCGTAGCTGATCTCGAGGGCAGGCGGTAGGCCGCCGGACAGGCAGGCCAGCATGCGGCCCAACCGCTCGGCGAGGGCCAGAAAGGGCTTGACCGTCTCGCTCGCCTCGCCGGCGTTGACGTTCACGGCCAAGGGCACGAACTCTCCGGCCAGGGCGAGCACCACCTGCTCGGCGATGGTGATCCCGGCCTTGTCCTGGGCCTCGCGGGTCGACGCCCCCAGGTGCGGGGTCACGATCACGCTGTCCAGCTCGAACAGCGGGGACTCGGTGGTCGGCTCCGCCGCGAACACGTCGAGGCCGGCGCCACCGACCCGACCCGCTCTGATGGCGTCAGCCAGTGCCTGCTCGTCGACGATGCCGCCCCGGGAGCAGTTGACGATCCTGATGCCTTGCTTGGCCGCGGCCAGCAGCTCGGCCCCGACCATGCCAAGCGTCTCTTTGGACTTGGCCACATGGATGGTCACGAAGTCGGCCGTGGCCATGAGCTCCGGCAGCGACTGCAGCTGGATGTTCATCTGACGGGCCCGCTCCGGCGACACGTAGGGGTCGTGGGCCACCAGCTGCATCCCGAAGGCGAGGGCCCGCTGGGCCACTAGCGCACCGATGCGGCCCAGCCCGATGATGCCGAGCGTCTTGCCGTGCAGCTCCACCCCTTCCCACCTCGACCGCTCCCATCGGCCCGCCTTCAAGGCCGCGCTGGCCTGGGGAATGTTGCGGGCCTGGGCCAGCAGCAGGGCCATCGTGTGCTCGGCGGCCGACAGGATGTTGCTCTGGGGTGCATTGACGACCATGACCCCGTGCCGGGTGGCGGCGGCCACGTCCACGTTGTCGAGCCCGATGCCGGCCCGGCCCACCACTGCCAGCTCCCGTCCGGCGTCGAGGACATCGGCGGTGACGTTGGTGGCCGAACGGATCACCAACGCCTGCACTCCCGGCACCGCCTGTACCAGCTCGGCGGGCGAGAGACCGAGCCTCAGCTCGACCTCATGGCCGGCCGACGCCATGGCCGCCAGCCCGGCCGGTGCCAACTCCTCGGTGACCAGTATCCGCGCCATGTCCCGGAGTCTGGCCACCGGCACGGTCTCCCGCCAACCCGCCCGGCCGGCGGGCCCGGCGCCGGCCCAGGCCCTCCTCCGCCCTACGTGCTGGCCGGGGCGACGGAGTGGGGGATCGCTTCGGGGCCCTGGTTGCGGTAGGCGGCGATGAAGTCGACCAGCACCTGGGGGTCGACCCGGTTCAGCAGCAGGCGACGGTGCCACACGGTGGCCGCCACGGGCACCTGCAGGCTGGCCCGGGGCAGCACCAGGACGTCCATCTGGAAGGAGGCGAAGACCTTGTGGATGGCGTCGAGGTCTGCTCGTGACAGGTCAGGCCGGACCCAGATGTCGACATAGCCGTGCTCGAGGGAGTGCACCGCCGTCATGTCGGGCGGCACCTGGTGACCCACGTACCAACCCGGGTCGGCGCCCGTCGGCGAGTGGGCGCCACCGGCCGGAGGGTCGACGGTGTACTTGACGGAACCCAGCTGCGGCACGTGGTTCTGTCCGGGGTCGGACCGCTCGTCGTAGCTGGCGACGCCGTTGGCCGTGAGACGAGCCTTGAGATCGCTGGGGTTGAGGTTGGTGGCGTCGCTCTTGAGTGCGGGCCCCGAAGCAGACGGACCGTTCTTGGCCTGGTGATGCCCGTTCCTGATGACGACGGTGAGGAAGGCGGCGACGATGGCCACGGCCACCACCACGATGGCCACGGCCGGCCACACCGACCTGAACGACCACCGGTTCTTGACCTTCATGGGCGTGCGCCGGGCTGAACCCGAGCCGGGCGGCGCCGGCTGGGCCGGGCGTACCGCCTTCCCGCCGGGACGGGCCGGCCGGGTGGACTTTGTGGCCATCGGACCACTCTACGAGCCGGCCCCCGCCAGTCCGACGCGGCCCAGCCAGACGCGGAGCCCGAGCCGCCGGAGCGCGACGGCCCGGTCCCACCCTCGAATCGCTCACCGCGACGGCCCCGAGTGGGCCATTCGTTGCCGTCTTCGGTGGCAGCCACTACGGTCGTCGGGACATGCGCCAGTCACGAACCCGGCTTTGCCGCGCCCGTGTGGCCGTCTTCGCCACCACGATCTGCCTGGCCGCCGTCATCACCGCTCCGGGCGCGGACGCCGACCCGGTGGGCGACAAGCAGGCACAGGCGAGCCGGATCGCAGCCCAGATCGAGACCCTCGGCCAGAAGGAAGCCTCCCTGGGCGAGCAGTTCGACGCCGCCAACCTGCGGGCCGGCCAGGTCGCCACCAAGGTGGCTGAGGCCAGGGACCGCCTGCAGGCCACCACGGCACGAGCCGCCGGGATCCGGTCCCAGCTCCGGGCCCGGGCCGTCGACTCCTACACCAAAGGCGGCCTCGGTGGTGGGCCCGCCGCCGCGCCCGATGATCGGGCCGACGATCCGGTGCGCCGGGCTGAGTACGCCCGTACATTCTCGGCCAAGGACGTCGACACCCTCGACGCGGCCCACGCCGTCAGCCTGGCGGTGGCGGAGGACGCCAAGGCGCTGGAGGCACAGCAAAGGGCCGCAGGCGACGCCGCCGCCGGGCTCGACAAGAGCCGCCGTGACGTCACCGCCGCCGAGAACGCGCTGAAGAGCACCCAGGCCGGGATCAAGGGCGAGCTGGTCGGGCTGGTCGCCCAGGCCCAGGCCGCCCGCCAGGCTGAGGCGGCGGGCCAGGCCCAAGCGGTACTGGCCCAGGCGGCCGGGCCCTTGACACCCCATGCCACGGGCCCCGAGGCCAGCCGAGGATGGGCCCCGACCCGTCCTGGAGCGGCGCCGGCCGGTGGCTCCCGCCTGGGACCGCCCCCGGCCGTCGGGTCGGGGGCGCAGGCCGCCGTGGCCGCGGCCAAGAGCCGTCTGGGCGCCCCCTACGTGTGGGGCGCATCCGGCCCCGACTCGTTCGACTGCTCGGGCCTCACGATGTGGGCCTGGGCCCACGGCGGCAAGTCCCTCCCCCACTTCAGCGGCGCGCAGTACACCTCCACCACCCACATCCCCATGGCCGCTCTGCAACCGGGCGACCTCGTGTTCCCGGCCGCCGCCTCTGGCCACGTGGCCATGTACATCGGCGGCGGCCAGCTCATCGAGGCTCCCCACAGCGGTGACGTCGTCAAGATCATCTCCCTGTCGTCGGAGTACAGGCTGGCCAGCCGGCCCTAGGCGCTTGGCCTACGAACCGACACGATTGAGCCAAGTTCCGCCCCGCGCCGACAAGGTAATGATGGCCGCTTCCCGTTTTTCGAACTGACGGCGTAGTGGCGTGGGAGGGCTGCGTCGGGTTCGAGGATGACGGCCACCCCACGAACGCAGGATGGCCCCCGTTAGGGTGCGGGTGAAGAACATCGCCCCTGTAGGCCGAAGGATGACCTGACCGCTCGTCGGGCGGGGGCGAAGCCCCGGTAGTTCCTGCTGAGAGCAAGAGAGGCCGCAGCCCATGCCCCACCCCATCGGGCCCATCGACCGTCGCCGGTTCCTCCAGCTGGCCGGAGGTGCCGCCGTGCTCGCCGGCTGTGGAGGGCGGGGGGCGTCCAGGGTGGAGGGCACCAGCAATGCGGTCGCCGCCGGCGAGCGGCGTCGGCGCAGGCCGGGGGCCCCGGTGGTGGAGATGGCCCTCACCGCCGCCGCCGTCGACGCCGACCTTGGCGGCCGGGTGGTGCCCACTTGGGCCTACGGCACCGCACCGGGAGCGCCGGGCGTGCGTGTCCGGGCCGGCGACGTCCTGCGGGCCACCCTCACCAACTCGCTGCCCGCCCCCACGACCATCCACTGGCACGGCATCGCCCTGCGCAACGACATGGACGGCGTACCCGACCTGACCCAGAAGCCAATCCCCCCCGGCGGCCGGTTCGTCTACGAGTTCACGGCTCCCGACCCAGGCACTTACTTCTTCCACCCGCATTCGGGCATGCAACTCGACCGGGGCCTGTACAGCCCCCTGATCGTCGAGGACCCGAACGAACCGCTCAAGTACGACGCCGAGTTCGTGATCGTGCTCGACGACTGGCTCGACGGCGTCCCGGGCACGCCCGACCAGAAGCTGGCCGAGCTGGAGAAGGGAGGCATGGCCGGCATGAACATGGGCGGCGGTGCTGGCATGAACATGGGCGGTGGTGGAATGAACATGGCCGCCATGCAGTCCGACGCCCTCGGTGGTGACTCGGGCGACGTTCAATACCCGCTCCACCTGCTCAACGGGCGGATGCCCGCCGACCGCCCGACCTTCACGGTGACGCCCAACGCCCGGGTGCGACTGCGGGTCATCAACGCCGGCTCGGACACCGCCTACCGCTTCGCCATGGGTGGCCACCGCATGACCGTCACCCACACCGACGGCTACCCGGTGACGCCGCTGGAGGTGGACACGCTGATCCTGGGCATGGCCGAGCGCTACGACGTCATCGTCCAGCCGAGGTCAGGGGCGTGGCCCATGGTGGCCGCGGCCGAGGGGAAGGACGGCCTGGCCGCCGCCGTGCTGCGCACCACCGATGCCGCCGCCACCGCCCCGCCACCCCCCGACCTGCGCCCCGACGAGCTCAAGGCCCAGCTCCTCGACGAGCTCGACCTGCGGGCCGATCCCTCCGTGGTCCTGAAGGAACGGCCGCCCGACCGCACCCACCAGGTGGCGCTCACCTCTGACGCCAAGCAGTACCGCTGGCTGATCAACGGCAAGATCCACCACGAAAGCGGTGGCCACGGCGCCGAGCTGGATGTCCGCCAGGGCGAGCGGGTGCAGCTGGAGTACACCAACAAGACCACCATGTGGCACCCGATGCACCTTCACGGCCATACGTTCGAGCGGGTCGGCGGACGGGCCCGCAAGGACACGATCAAGGTGCTCCCGGGCCGCACCATCGACGTGATCTTCGACGCCGACAACCCCGGCCAGTGGATGATGCACTGCCACAACACCTACCACCTGATGGCCGGCATGGGGTCCGTCGTCTCCTACGTCTCCTGAGCCGGCGCTTCAGGGCGTCTTCGTCGACCGGTTCGAGGCGGCCGGCAGCCGCCCGGACGCAGGCGGCGTCTGGGTTCCCGACCGTCAGGTCACCGTGCCGTCAGGCGGAGGGCGTCACGGGCTATGGCCAGCTCCTCCCGGGCGCGTACCACGAGCACGGCGACGGTGGCGCCGGCTGCGGAGATGTCGGCGTCGACCAGGTTGGCCTGGTTGCGACCCTCGTCGAGGGTGACGCCGAGAAAGGCGAATCGCCCGCTCACCCGCGCCCGTACCTCGGCCGAGCCCTGCCCGATACCACCGGTGAAGACGATGGCGTGGGTGCCACCGAGGGCGGCGGTCATGGCGCCGACGCCGGTGGCGACACGGTGGACGAAGACGTCGACGGCCAGGGCGGCGCGCTCGTCACCCGCGTCACGGGCAGCGACGACCTCGCGCAGGTCGGCGCTGACCCCGGACAGGCCGAGGAGGCCGGACCGCTCCTCGACCACGGACTGGAGCTCGTCGACCGGGGTGCCCGATCGCAGCAGATGAAAGATGAGGCCGGGGTCGACTGCGCCCGAGCGGCTGGCCATCACGAGCCCGTCGAGGGGCGTGAAACCCATCGTGGTGTCGATGCTGCGGCCACCATCGACGGCGGCGAGCGAGCAACCGCCGCCCAGGTGGCACGTGACCAGCCGGAGCGACCCGAGCGGGCGCCGCAGGATGGTTGCCGCGCTGTGGGCGGCGTGCTGGTGGCTGATGCCGTGAAAGCCGTATCGGCGCATTCCCTGTTCGAACCAACGGTGAGGGCCGCCGTAGGCGGCGGCGGCATCGGGAAGGCTGCGGTGGAAGGCGGTGTCGAACACGGCGACATGGGGCACCTGCGGCCCGAGGACACCCCGGGCGGCGGCGATCCCATCCAGGGCGGCTCGGTTGTGGAGGGGGGCAAGTTCCTCCATCGCCGCTATGGCGGCCTCGACGTCGGCGTCGATGACGACGGGTCGATCGAAGCGCTGGCCGCCGTGCACCACGCGGTGCCCCACAACGGTGATTTCCGCAAGGCCGGTCGCCGAACCCAGCGCCTTCTCGAACCCGGCCACGCGGTCGGCTCCGATCTTCGCGTCGTCGACGTTGACCGCCCACACCGGCTCGTCCGCGTCGCCGGCGAAGACGGCGGCCTTGAGTGAGGTCGACCCGGCATTGACGACGAGTGCGAGGCCCCGCCGCGGCGCGTTCAGTTCTGCCACTCCCAGCCGCGGATCTCGGGCAGGTCCTGTCCGACGGCGCGGATGTAACTGGCATGCCTGACCAGTTCGTTGGACATGTGCTCCCGCAGGTAGGCACCTCCAGGCCCGAAGTGGCGGGCCCGGTCGATGACGTCCTGCACCAGGTGGAACCTGTCGATCTCGTTGAGTACACACATGTCGAAGGGTGTCGTGGTGGTGCCCTCCTCCTTGTAGCCGCGTACGTGCAGGTGCTGGTGGTTGTGGCGCCGGTAGGTGAGGCGGTGGATCAGCCACGGGTACCCGTGGAAGTTGAAGATCACCGGCACGTCGGTGCCGAACAGTGAATCGAAGTGCTGGTCGGACAAGCCATGCGGGTGCTCGTGCTCGGGCTGCAGGGTCATCAGGTCGACTACGTTGACGACCCGGATCTTCAACTGCGGCTCGTGGCTCCGCAGGATGCCGACGGCAGCCAGGGTCTCGAGGGTAGGGATGTCGCCGCAGCACGCCATGACCACGTCAGGGTCGGCGCCTTCGTCGTTGCTGGCCCACTCCCAGATGCCGATTCCCTTGGCGCAGTGGGCGACGGCGGCGTCCATGTCGAGGTACTGCAGCGCCGGCTGCTTTCCTGCGACGATCACGTTGACCTTCTGCCGACTGCGCAGGCAGTGGTCGGTGACCGACAACAGCGTGTTGGCGTCGGGCGGCAGGTAGACCCGGACGTACTCAGCCTTCTTGTTGACGACGTGGTCGATGAAGCCGGGGTCCTGGTGGCTGAAGCCGTTGTGGTCCTGGCGCCAGACGTGCGAGGTGAGCAGGTAGTTGAGCGATGCGATCTCCGGCCGCCACTCCAGCCCGCTCGACACCTTGAGCCACTTGGCGTGCTGGTTGAACATGGAGTCGACCAGGTGGATGAAGGCCTCGTAGCACGAGAACAGCCCGTGGCGACCGGTCAGCAGGTAGCCCTCCAGCCATCCCTGGCAGGTGTGCTCGGAGAGGATCTCCATGACCCGGCCGTCGGGTCGCAGACGAAGAGGCTCGTCGACCTCGGCCGTCTTGGCCACCCACGCCCGGCCGGTGGCATCGAAGAGGTCACCGAGGCGGTTCGACGCCGTCTCGTCCGGGCCGAACACCCGGAAGTTGCGCTGGTCGGCGTTGGCGACCATGACGTCGCGCAGGTAGCTGCCCATGACCCGGGTCGCCTCGGCCACCGTGGCCGCCGGTCGTTCGACGGCCACCGCGTACGTGGCGAAGTCGGGCAGTCGCAAGGGATGTACCAGCCGGCCGCCGTTGGCGTGCGGGTTGGCGCCCATGCGCCGATCGCCGGTAGGGGCCAGCGCCGTGACGGAGGCGACGACACGGCCGTCGTCGTCGAACAGCTCCTCGGGGCGGTAGCTGCGCATCCAGGCCTCGAGCTGGGCCACGTGCTGGGGATGGCGGGCGTCGGCGCTCAGGGGCAACTGGTGGGCCCGCCAGGTGCCCTCCACCGGCTCTCCGTCGACCATCTTGGGACCGGTCCAGCCCTTGGGCGTGCGCAGCACCAGGCAGGGCCACCGAGCCCGACTGGTGTCGCCGTCAACACGGGCCCGTCGCTGAATGGCGGCGATGTCGCCGCAGATGCGGTCGAGGGTGCCGGCCAGCTGCTGGTGCACGTCGGCGGGTTCGTCGCCAGCTACGACGTACGGCGCCCAGCCGTAGCCGTGCAGCAACTCGGTCAGCTCCCCCGGCGCCAGCCGGTCGAGCACCGCCGGGTTGGCGATCTTGTAGCCGTTGAGGTGCAGGATGGGCAGTACCGCGCCATCGGTCATCGGGTCCAGAAACTTGTTGGAATGCCAGCTGGCGGCCAGCGGGCCTGTCTCGGCCTCACCGTCGCCGATGACGCACGCCACTAACAGGTCCGGGTTGTCCAAGACGGCGCCGACGGCGTGGGACAGCGAGTAGCCCAACTCGCCGCCTTCGTGGATCGAGCCGGGTGTCTCCGGCGCCGCATGGCTCGGGATGCCGCCGGGGAACGAGAACTGTCGGAACAGACGACCCAGACCCTCCTCGTCCTGCGCGATCTCCGGGTAGATCTCGCTGTAGGTGCCCTCCAGGTAGGTGCTGGCCACCATGGCCGGGCCGCCATGGCCGGGGCCGGCAATGAAGATCACGTTCAGGTCGCGCTGGTTGATGACCCGGTTGAGGTGGGCGTAGACGAGGTTGAGGCCGGGCGTGGTGCCCCAGTGGCCGAGCAGGCGGGGCTTGATGTCGCCCAGTGTCAGGGGCTGGCGCAGCAGCGGGTCACCCAGCAGGTAGATCTGCCCGACGGCGAGATAGTTGGCGGCTCGCCACCAGGCGTCGATGTGCGACAGCTCCTCCGTGCCGAGAGGTCGATCGGGGGATGTCGGCAGAGTGGCCGGGGGCATCGTCAGTCGAGCAGCTTGTGGATCCGGGACACGCCCTCCTTGAGGTCCTCCAGGTTGAGGGCGTAGGACATGCGGAGATAGCCGGGGGCCCCGAATGCCTCGCCCGGGACAACCGCCACCTTCACCTCATCGAGGATCACCTCAGCCAACTCCAACGACGTGGTCGGGGTTCGGCCTGCCACCTCACGGCCCAGCGCTGCCCGCACCGACGGGAAGGCGTAGAAGGCCCCTTCGGGCATCAGGCATTCGAACCCGGAGACGGCGTTGAGCGCCTCGACCATGACGTGGCGGCGGCGGTCGAACTGGGCCCTCATGGCGTGGACCGCCTCGAGGTCGCCCGACACGGCGGCCAGCGCCGCCCGCTGGCTGACGTTGGCCACATTGGAGGTGGCGTGGCTCTGGTAGTTGGAGGCGGCCTTGACGACATCGGCCGGACCGATCATCCAGCCCACCCGCCAGCCCGTCATGGCGTAGGTCTTGGCCACCCCGTTCGTCACGATGCAGCGGTCGGCCAACGCCGGCACGACCACCGGCATAGAGGGCGCCGTCACCCCGTCGTAGACCAGGTGCTCGTAGATCTCGTCGGTCACGACCCACAACCCGTTCTCGTCGGCCCACCGCCCGATGGCCTCCACCTCCTCGGCCGGGTACACGGCGCCGGTGGGGTTCGACGGCGACACGAACAGCAGGACCTTGGTGCGCGCCGTGCGGGCCGCCTCGAGCTGGTCGACGGTGACCCTGAAGCCGGTGCTGTCGTCGGCGCCGACGAACACGGGCGTGCCCCCGGCCAGAGCCACCGACTCGGGGAAGGTGGTCCAGTAGGGAGCCGGGATGATCACCTCGTCGCCCGGGTCGCACACGGCCGCGAACGCCTCTTCGACCGCCTGCTTGCCGCCGTTGGTGACGAGCACCTGGCTGGGCTGTACCTCGTAGCCGGAGTGGCGAAGGGTCTTGGCGGCGATGGCCGACCGCAGCTCGGGCAGTCCGGCGGCCGGCGTATACCGGTGGTTCTTCGGATCGGTGCAGGCGGCGACGGCGGCTCGGACGATGTCGTCGGGAGTGGGGAAGTCGGGCTCACCGGCGCCGAAGCCGACGACGTCCTCACCGGCCGCTTTCAGCGCCTTGGCTCTGGCGTCGATGGCCAGGGTGGCGGACTCGGAGACGGCGGCAAAACGGGCGGAGACGCGGGCCATGGATGCCATGCTTGCACAGTGCCCACACCCCGACTCCCCCTTCTGACACAGCCCGTTCCCGCCGGCGGTGTCCGCATCCCCTCCGACCTCCTGCCCGGCGACGGCCGCTTCGGCTGCGGTCCCTCCAAGGTCCGCCCTGAAGCAGTGGCCTCGCTGGTCGAGGTGAGCTCTTCGTGGCTGGGCACCAGCCACCGCCAAGCCCCTGTCAAGGACGTCGTCGGGCGGCTGCGGGCTGCCCTGCGCCACCTCTTCTCGCTGCCCGACGGCTACGAGGTCGTGCTGGGCAACGGCGGGGCCACCGCCTTCTGGGACGCGGCCAGCTTCTGCCTCGTGCGCGAGCGGTCCCAGCACCTGGCCTTCGGCGAGTTCTCGGCCAAGTTCGCGGCGGTCTGCGGCGCCGCGCCCCACCTGGGTACCACCCACGTGGTCGAGTCGCCCGCCGGCACCCACCCCGGCTTCGCGCCCGAAGCCGGGATCGACGCCTACTGCCACCCCCACAACGAGACCTCGACGGGCGTGGCCATGACACCGGTGCGGCCCCAGGGCGCCGATGCCGACGCCCTGCTCCTGGTCGACGCCACCTCGGGGGCCGGTGGCCTGAGGGTCGACGTCGGCCAGGTCGACGCCTACTACTTCGCCCCCCAGAAGTGCTTTGCCTCCGACGGCGGCCTGTGGCTGGCCCTGCTCTCGCCGGCCGCCCAGGAGCGCATCGCCGTCACCGACCGGTGGGTGCCGGCGTTCCTCGATCTGCGCATCGCCGTGGACAACTCGATCAAGGACCAGACCTACAACACGCCGGCCCTGGCCACGTTGTGGTTGATGCTGCAGCAGGTCGAGTGGATGCTGGACGGCGGTGGCCTGGAGTTCGCCACCGGGCGCTGCGACCGGTCGGCCGCCATCCTGTACGACTGGGCCGAGGCCTCTTCCTACGCCGCCCCTTTCGTGGCCCGCCCCCACCAGCGCAGCCACGTGGTCGGCACCGTCGACCTGGACGACACGGTGAGCGCGGACGAGGTGGCCAAGGTCCTGCGGGCCAACGGGATCGTCGATACCGAGAGCTACCGCAAGCTGGGCCGCAACCAACTGCGGGTCGGCATGTTCCCCGCCGTCGAGCCCAACGACGTGCAGGCCCTCACCGCCTGCATCGACCACGTCGTGGCCCAGCTGGCCTGAGCATCGGTACGTTCCCCGCCGGCGTCGGCGGGACGGCTCACGAGACCAGGCGGAGCACGTCGGCCTGGCTGGCCGGACCGTCGTGGACGAGCTCGCCGTCGCGCAGGGCCACGCACCTGGAAGCCCGGTCCACGAACTCCACGGAGTGGCTGGCCACCACCACGGTGGCACCGTCCTCAGCTGCCTGGTCCAGCAGTTCGAGCAGGGCCGAACGGCCGGGGGCATCGAGGCCGACGAACGGCTCGTCCACCACCAGCACCTCGAAGGGACGGATGAGGGCGAGGGCGATGGAGGTCTTCTGTCGCAGTCCCCGGCTGAACTGGGCCGGCAGGTCGTCGACCCGGTGCGACAGGCCCAGGCGGTCGACGAGGTAGGCGGCACGGGGCTGCCACTCCTCGGCCTCGTGCAGACGGGCCACGTACTCGAGGTGCTCGGCCAGCGACAGGTCGTCGTACAGCACGGGCTCATCGGGCAGGTACGACAGCGCGGCCCGGGCGTTGATGGACCCGGCCGGCTCGCCCGCCACTCCGGCGGCACCGCCACTCGGCTCGAGCAGACCGGCCACCATGCGCATGAAGGTGGTCTTGCCCGACCCGTTGGACCCGACCATGACCACCCGTTCGCCGTCCTTGATGGCGAGGTCGAGAGGGGCGAGGGCGACCAGCTCGCCGTAGACCTTGGTGAGTCCGCTCGCCAAGAGGGCCGCAGGCACGGTGGACGACCCTACTTGCCGTCGGCTGCGGTCTTGCGCCCGGCCGCGCCCTGCTTGGCCTCTTCCATGAAGACCCGCAGCTCTTCACGGAAGCGGATGAAGGCGAACACCAGGACGCCGAGCGTCAGAAGGGGGAACACCGCCGTGCGGGCCACGGCCGCACCGGCCGATTGGCCCATGACCGAGGCCGAGCGTCCGGCCAGCAGGGGCAGGACGCCGACGATGGTCAACGCCGGAGGCCCGGCGGCCCTGAAGGCCACGGCGATGCCAGCCGTCTCCGGAGGCAGGAGCAGGCTGCTGCCACTGCCCATGGACGACGGTCCCAGCAGCGTGCTGACGGCGGCGCCGCCGCAGGCCAGCACGGCCACCGGCAGCGTCAGCGGGGCGCCGACCTGGAGGGCCAGCAGGGGCGGTGCGCCGGCCAGGATGGCCGCCCCGATGGCCACGAACCCGAGGACGACCATGGCCACGACGGGGCCGACCAGAAGGGCCAGGCGGACCTGGCCCGGCGGTCTGGGAACGGCGAAGACGCGGTCGGGGTGGTCGGCGTCCTGGGAGAGCGGCTCGATGGCGTCGAGGGCGGCCAGAAAGGCACACAGCCCGACGACCACCACCATGGCCGTCGTCCCCCTCCACACCACTGTGGCCGCCAGCCCCCCGCCCACGGACAGCAGGACCAGCCGCCCCAGGCGCTGGACGGGCCAGCGGGCCAGCCCCTGGAGGCTGCGACGGATGATGGCGGCGACGGGCGGCCAGCCTTTCACCGGCCCCCGGCCGAGGGTGTCCACCGCCAGCCCCCCCGTCCCGGGCCGGGGCGTGACCTGGGCCGGCTTCCAACCCCGGATGCGCAGCCAGGGCCGGGGGCGGGGCCGCTCCTGGGACAGCTGGCGCCGGAGCACGAGCACGGTTCGGACATCCTGGAGGGTGGCGGCGAAGCGCAGGGCGCCGACCAGCCGGGCCCGCAGTTCAGATGCTTCCAGGGACGTGCCGCCCACCCCGGCCAGGCCGACTACGGGCAGGGCGAGCACGACGCCGGCGCCCAAAAGGTCGACGGGGTGGACTGCCAACGGCCACAGGGCCAGGCCGCCCAGCAGAGTGAACGGCGAGGTGGTGCGACCGGTGGCCAGGTCGGCCCCGGCCCAGCCCAACACCACCAGGGCCAGCAGGCCGGCCACGGGCCGGGGCAGGCGGCGGCCACTGGCCACCAGGGCCACCCCCATGGCGCCGACCACGGCGAGCAGCCCGGTGACGGCACCCGCCGCGATCCAGCCCACCACTGCGCCGGAAAGGCGATGGGAGGCGTTCAGGCCGCTGACGGCGCCCACGCCGACGCCGGTGAGGGCGGCGAAGCGCAGCTGGTGGACGGCGGGACGGCGAAGGGCGACGCTGCGGTCCACCGGGGCCAGCAGCACGTGGCGGACGTCGGCCTTGTCCAGGGCCAGCGGTCCGCCCCGTCCGCCCGAGCGCAGGCCGATGGCCATGAAGAAGGCGACGGCCAGGCCGATAGCGGCGGGGCCGTGCCGGCGGACCTGGTCCAGGGTGGCAGGCGACACCTTGGTGCCCCCGGCCAGGTTGGACAACAGCAGCACGGCCAGGCCGCCGACGAAGAAGGTGAGGTAGGCGCGGTACAGCCCCTCGAAGGCGTCGATCTGCGCCACCCGGCGCCGCCGACGGGCCTGGGTCAGCTCCGCCAGGGCAACGGTGGCGGGGTCGGCGCTGGCGCTCACAACGGCCCGACGCTAGGCGCTGGCGCATAGGAACCGACACGATTGAGTCACGGGTTCGAGGATGACGGCCAGCCCACGAACGAAGGATGCCCCCGTGTGGTGCGGGTGAAGAACATCGCCGCTGGTAGGCCGAAGGATGACCTGACCGCTCGTCGGGTGGGGGCGAAGCCCCGGTAGCGATCGCCGCGTCGGGGGACGAACCGCGGTGAGGAGTGGCGCCCATTCCGCCCGCCGCCACCGGAGGGCCGGCGGGGTGTGCCCGATCGACGGCGTGTCGTCCGCCTAGCCTCACGTCGATGGATTGCTGCCGGGGCTGGAGCGCCCGCGCCCGGGCTCTGGGAGCCAGTCTGGCCCTCGTCCTGGTCCTGGCCCCCGGGGCCGCGGCGGCCACCCGGCCCAGGCCGCCGCCCCCGCCCGTCAGCATCGACACCGGTCCAGCGGCCGCTCAGGGCGCCGCCGTCGTGCCCCCCAAGGCCTACGTCCTGGTCGACGCCGACACCGGGGCCATCGTCGATCAGGCCGACGACCATTCCCCGCGGCCGCCGGCCAGCCTCACCAAGGTCCTCACCGCGCTCACGGCTGAGACCCGTCTGACGGCCACCGACTCCGTACCCGTCTCGGCCCGGGCCGCCGGCCAGGAGGCCAACGACGTCGGCATGCTGGCCGGACAGACCTGGTCTCTCACGGACACGCTCAACGCCCTGCTGCTGGTGTCGGGCAACGACGCCGCCATGGCTCTGGCCGAGCGGGCCGGCGGCACCGCCGAATCGTTCGCGGTGATGATGGGCAACGAGGCCAAGGCCCTCGGCTTCGGTGACGCCGATGTGCTCAATGACCCCGCCGGGCTGGACGACGACTACTCGGTGGGCGGGGGCAACCTCGTCTCGGCCCGGGATCTCGCCATCGCCACCCGGGCGCTGGTGGCCGACCCCACTCTCGGCCCCATCGTGGCCACGCCGAGGTACTCCTTCAAAGCACCCGACGGCATCGTCCACAACCTCACAAACCACAACAAGCTGCTGCAGGGGAGGTACGCAGGCTGCATCGGCGTCAAGACCGGGTTCACCCGCAGGAGCGGCCGCGACCTGATCGCCGCCGCCCGGCGCGACGGCCGCACGATGATCGCCGTGCTGCTGGGAGCCGAAGACACCTACGGGTGGGCGACGAAGCTACTGGACAAGGGCTTCGCCACCCCGGTGGCGGCCGAGTCGCCGACCGACCGCCTGCCCCAGCCCGGCCACCCCGCGCCGGCCACGGCCCCGCTTGTGCCCGCGACCACCTCGGCCGGCGCCTCCGGCCCGGCCTCCCACCGTGCCCCGGCCCGGGCCCGATCGATGGTGGGCACCGATGTCGACGGCACGAGATGGTCCACGTGGTCGCCGGCCGCCATGGCCATCGTCGTATTGGCCATGGCCACGGCCATAGGCCTTCGCTCTCGCCTCAGACGCCGTCGCCGAGCCCTCCGCCGCCTCCAACTGGGCCTGTAGACCGCCGCCCGACAGGGACAGGTGGGCGGGGGCCTGGCTGGCCTCGCCGCCCTTTGCCGGCGAGGGGCCGCCGGCCGGGGCAGCCGCGGTGCCCTCAGGGACAACAGGCGCCCAGGAAGGCCTCGATCCGTGCGGCCAGCTCCAAAGGACGCTGCTCGGGGACCCAATGGCCGGCGCCGGCGACGACATCGCCGGTGACGTGGTCGGCCACCTGGCGGAACTCGTCGAGCGGCAACGTCGCCACTCCTTTCTCACCGCCGACGGCCAGGGGCGTCCGCGGGCAGGGCCCGGTAGAGGTCAAGGCCAGCCGTCAGCCGCCCCGGTCGGGAGTACGAGCGCACGTACCCGTCGACCAGCGAGACGCTGGCCGAGGCCTTTCGACAGTACCGCTCCGGCCCGCAGACGAACCGGGTGAGGTAATAGCGCTCCTTGCCGTGGATCAACTGCTCGGGCAGGTAGGGGACCATGTGGAAGAGGAAGTGGTAGAGCCCGAGAAAAGCGACTCGAGCCCGAACCCTGGTAGCGCGGTCTCCACCGCGACCAGGCATCGCAGCTCCCCCCGGTGCATGCGGGCGTAGGCGTAGGCCACCTGCCCACCGAAGTCGTCTCCCACCAACGTGACATCGCGCAAGCCGAGATGCTCCACCAGCCGATAAACGTCGGTGGCCAACGTCTCCTTGTCGTAAACGCCCTTTTCGAGACGGGACTCGCCCGCACCGCGTAGATCGACGCCCACCACCGTGCGTGAGGGGGCGAGGCTGACCATTACCTCGCGCCACGCCGCCCACGTCTCGGGAAAGCCATGGAGAAAGGCCACCGGGCTCCCGCGGCCACCGATGACGTAATGCAGGCTGGTCCCGTTGACCAAGGCGGTGGCGGACCGGAACCCGGCAGGAGAGCGGGGCCCAGTCTTCCCGCCGAACACCCCACCACAACCAGAACAACCGCCACAACCGCAGCGGTGACGCGGTTGACAACCCCGGTCAACCGATCCCCGCACACGCCAAGAAGGTACTTTGACCGCCCGACCACCAAGTTCGCCCGTATTCCCGGCGCCTTCGCCGGCGAAGCCGGCCGGGGGGGCCTTGCCCCCCACAGGTTCGCCGCCGGCTCTGCCGAAGGCGAACAGAGAAATGGCGAGCGAAGCGAGCACATAAAGGCCTGAAAGCCTTCCCCGCCGCAGGCGGCCGAGCCGAGCGCAGCGAGGCGAAGGCCGCCGAGGACGGCGGCGTCAGCCGCCGCTCACGTCCTGGGGGCGCTCACGTCCGGCCCCGATGAAAGGCATCAGGTCGCGCAGCTCAGCGCCGACCTTCTCCACCTGGTGCTCACGGCCCTTGGCCCGGAGCTCTTCGAAATGGACGCGGCCGCCGCGGTCCTCCTCGACCCAGTCCCTGGCGAACTCGCCGCTCCTGATCTCGGCGAGGATCCTGCGCATCTCGGCCTTGACGGCCTCGTTGATGACGCGTGGGCCCCTCGTGAGGTCGCCGTACTCGGCGGTGTCGGAGATGGAGAAGCGCATGCCGGCGATGCCGCCCTCGTACATGAGGTCGACGATCAGCTTCAGCTCGTGGAGGCACTCGAAGTAGGCGGACTCGGGCTGGTAGCCGGCGTCGACCAGCGTCTCGAAACCGGCCTGGACCAGCGCCGTCAGTCCGCCGCACAGCACCACCTGCTCGCCGAACAGATCGGTCTCGGTCTCCTCGTCGAAGGTGGTGTCGAGGACGCCGGCCCGGGTGGCGCCGATGGCGTGGGCGTAGGACAGGGCCAGGTCGCGGGCCTTGCCGCTGGCGTCCTGGGCCACGGCCACGAGCGACGGGACCCCCCCACCCTCCACGTAGGTCCGGCGCACGAGGTGGCCCGGGCCCTTGGGCGCCACCATGGCCACGTCGAGTCCCTCGGCCGGCGTGATGAGCTTGAAGCGGATGTTGAAGCCGTGAGCGAACAGCACGGCGTCGCCGGCGGCCAGGTTGGGGGCGATGTCGCGGTCGTAGACCTCGGCCTGCTTGGTGTCGGGCAGCAGGATCATGACGACGTCGGCTTCTTCGGCCGCCTGGGCCATGGACCTGACCACGAGGCCGGCGGCGTGGGCCTTGGCCGCCGACGCCGACCCGTCGCGCAAGCCGACCCGCACGTCGACGCCCGAGTCACGCAGGTTCAGGGCGTGGGCGTGGCCCTGGCTGCCGTAGCCGATCACCGCCACCTTGCGACCCGCCAGCAATGTCGGGTCTGCATCCTTCTCGTACGACACCTTGGCCATCAGCCCGCCTTCCGTCGAGAGACCGGCCGGGCAGCCTGCCGCTCGCGCTTGGGCAGTGCAACCCGGCCGGTGCGTTGGAGCTCGAGGATCCCATACGGGCGCACCAGCTCGGCGAAGTCGTCCAGCTTGCCCGGCCGTCCCGCCAGGGAGGCGGTGAGCGAGTCGAGGCCGACGTCCACGATGGTGCCCTCGAACACGTCGACCAGCTCGATGACCTGGCCGCGGTTCTGGCCCGTGGCCCGGATGGTGACGAGGCACAGCTCGCGGACAACCGCCTCCACCGGATCGAGCTCGGTGATCTTGAGGACGTCGATGAGCTTGAACAGCTGCTTGGTGATCTGCTCGAGCGCGGTCGACTCGGCGTCCACCACGATGGTGATGCGCGACGTGCCCGGTTCCTCGGTGGGCGCCACCGCCAGGCTCTCGATGTTGTAGCCCCGGCGGGCGAACAGCGTGGTCACCCGGGCCAGCACACCGGCACGGTTCTGCACCAGCACCGACAGGATGTGGTTCACTCGACCGCCTTCGATCCTCGGCTGGTCCGGCCCATGTCGGCGGACGGCCCTGCCGGGCCCGTCACTGGACCACCTTGCGGCCGGGCGTGGGGCCCACCACGATGTCGTCGTTGCTGCCCCCGGCGGGGACCATCGGGAAGACCTTCTCGTTGGAATCGGTGCGGAAGTCGATGACCACGGGACGGTCGTCGATGCCGTTGGCCTTGTCGATGGTCGGGACGATGTCCTCCGGCTCACTGACCCGGAAG
Source organism: Acidimicrobiales bacterium (assembly GCA_038232515.1). Lineage (GTDB taxonomy): Bacteria > Actinomycetota > Acidimicrobiia > Acidimicrobiales > JAUJNH01 > JBBSHS01. The sequence goes on along the minus strand of JBBSHS010000025.1, from coordinate 8,826 downwards.
GCGGCGCAGCCCATGGCTTCGGCCCATTTCACGTAGTCAGGCAGATCGGGCGACAGGTACACCTCGGAGTAGCGCTCGTCGTAGAACATCTCCTGCCACTGGCGCACCATCCCCAGGTAGGCGTTGTTCAAGATGGCGATCTTCACCGGGATCCGCTCCGACGATGCCGTCACGAGCTCCTGGGCCGTCATCTGGAAGCAACCGTCGCCGTCGACGGCCCACACCATTCGGTCAGGACGCCCGACCTTGGCACCGATGGCGGCTGGGACGCAGAACCCCATCGTCCCCAAGCCGCCCGAGTTCACCCAGGTGTAGGGCTGCTCGAAGCGGTAGTACTGGCTGGCCCACATCTGGTGCTGGCCCACGCCGCTGGCCAGGATGGTGTCATCGGGGGTGTGTTGGCTGATGGCCTCGATGACGGCCTGCGGCTTGAGGGCATCGCCCTGCTTCCATTCCTCGTAGTGCAGGGGGAACTCCGCCTGCCACGACCGGATCTGCTCCCACCACGGGCCCAGGGTGGCGTCTCTGTCCGCCGCCGAGGGCTGGGCGTCGGCGGTCTTGATCGCCCTGATCAGCTCCTCGATCACCAGCCGGCAGTCGCCCACGATGGGGACGTCGGGGCGGCGGACCTTGCCCAGCTCGGCCGGGTCGACGTCGACGTGGATGATCTTGGCGTCGGGGGCGAAGCCGCTCAACCGCCCGGTGACCCGGTCGTCGAAGCGGGCACCCAGGGCGACGAGCAGATCGGCCCGCTGCATGGCGTTCACGGCGGTGAAGTTGCCGTGCATGCCCGGCATCCCTAGGGCGTGCGGATGGCTGTCCGGGAAGGCGCCCCGGGCCATCAGCGTAGTGACGACGGGGATGCCGGTGAGGTCGGCCAGGGCCCGCAGCGCCTCGGCCCCCCGCGCCTTGAGCACCCCGCCCCCGACGTAGAGGACGGGCTTACGGGCGGCGTTGAGGAGCTGGGCCGCCTCCTTGATCTGGCGGCCGTTCCCACTCCGGGTCGGCCGGTAGCCGGGCAGGCTGGACGTGACCTCCTGATCGGTGGGCCACCACCACTCGACGGTGGCCTGCAGGATGTCCTTGGGCAGATCGAGGAGGACGGGGCCCGGTCGTCCCGTGGATGCGATGTGGAAGGCCTGGCGCACGATCAGCGGGATCTGCTCGGGGTCCATGATCAGCTCGTTGTGCTTGGTGGTCGACCGCGTGATGCCGAGCGTGTCGCACTCCTGGAAGGCGTCGGTCCCGATGGCGGGTCGGCCCACCTGACCGGTGATGGCCACCATGGGGATCGAGTCCATGTACGCGTCCATCAACGGCGTCACCAGGTTGGTAGCGGCCGGGCCGCTGGTCACGATGGCCACGCCGGGACGGCCGGTGACGTGGGCGTAGCCCTCGGCCATGTGGCCGGCGCCCTGTTCGTGGCGGACGAGGATGTGGCGGATGGTCGAGTCGATGATCGGGTCGTAGGCCGGCAGGATGCAGCCTCCGGGCAGCCCGAAGGCCACCTCGACACCTTCCATCTCGAGGCTTTTGATGAGGGCTTGGGCTCCGGTGAGCTGCATTGGGGTCCTTCCGGGACGCCAGGGTGGCGAGGCTTCGACGGCGGGCGAACTGACATGGCGCGAGGTGCAAACGAGATCCGAAAACAAAACGACCTCCCGTCTGGGAGGTCGAAGCACACGACAGCGGAGGCGGTCGTGCGCTACAAGATGAGTACGAGGACGGCGGTCGGGTGCTGCATCACCGTCGATTGTGCCACGGTCCGGCCCCGAGGCGCAACGTGTGAGCCGGCCTCGGGGCCGGGCCTGGTCCGGCCGGCCTGCGCCCTGGGAGACTCAGGGCATGGACCGCCTGGGCGCACTTCGGCGTCGCACCGACGAGATGGTCGACGACCTGGCCGCCCTGGTCAACGTGGAGTCGCCATCCGACGACCTCGCCGCCCTCGCCGCTTCGGCTCACGCCGTGGCCGCCGTCGGGGCCCGCCTGCTCGGGCGCGCCCCGGAACGGGTCGACGTTGACGGCCGCCCCCACCTCCGTTGGCGCTTCGGGCCTGCGCCCCGTGTGCTGCTGCTGGGCCACCACGACACGGTGTGGCCGATGACCACGCTGGCCCGCTGGCCCTTCACGCTCGACCGGGACAGAGGCACAGCCACCGGTCCGGGTTCGTTCGACATGAAGGCCGGCATCGTGTTGGGCCTGTACGCCCTCGCCGCGCTGGACGACCTCGACGGCATCGAGGTGATCGTCAACGCCGACGAGGAGGTCGGCTCGCAGACGTCGCGGGCCCTGATCGAAGAAGCGGCCACCGGCGCCGGCGCCGCTCTGGTCCTCGAGCCCGCCGCCGGCGGCGCCTACAAGACGGCCCGCAAAGGCACCGGCATGTACACCCTCGAGGTGACGGGCCGGGCGGCCCACGCCGGACTGGAGCCGGAGCGGGGCGTCAACGCACTGGTCGAGCTGAGCCACCTGGTCCTCGCCCTCGGGGCCATGGCCCGACCCGCCATCGGCACCACTGTCACCCCCACGGTGGCCGCCGCCGGCACCACCACCAACACGGTGCCCGCCCACGCCCACGTGGAGATCGACGTGCGGGTGTCCCAGCCGGGCGAGGCCGAGCGGGTAGACGAAGAGATCAAGGCCATGGCCACCACCCTCCCCGGTGCCCGGCTCGTGGTGCATGGCTCCCCCAACCGCCCGCCGATGCCGGCGTCGACCAGCGCTGAGCTGTTCAGCCGGGCCCGGCGGCTGGCCGCCGGACTGGGCCTCGGCCCCCTTCGAGCCGTCGAGGTCGGCGGCGCCTCGGACGGCAACCTGTCGGCGGCCATGGGATGCCCCACCCTCGACGGAATGGGTGCGGTGGGCGACGGCGCCCACGCCGAAGGCGAGCACGTGGTCGTGGCCGCCCTGCCCGAGCGCGCCGCCCTGGTGGCCGCCCTCATCGAGGATCTCCGTGCGGACGCGCCCATACGGGGGTGATGAGTGCCCCGGGCTCTGGCCGGAGAACCCTCTACCGGATCAGGCGCACGCGGATCGGCAGGTCGAGGTCGACCCAGACGCGATCTGCGGTCAACACCTCGGGAGGCGTGCTCCGTACGGCCAAAGCCAGGCAACAGCGATCACCCAGCGACAATGCCGGGCCACCGGTGAGAGATCGCATGGCGCCAGCCAGTTCGGCGTCCTCCTCGAGGACCGGCTCGATGGTGACGCCTGCCGCCGCCAGCAGTCCCCGCACCCGGCTCACGGCGACTTCGGAGTCGCCGTCCACCAGTTTGCCGACGACCTCGGCAAGGTTTGCGGCTCCCAAGATCCCACTCTCCAATTCATCGGCCACGACGTCGCCACCGGGCTCGTCATGGACGAGGGCCAAAATGGCAGATGCGTCCAGCACGGTCATTCGGCGGCCGCCGCCAGCCGCCGTTCGGCCAGCAGCTCGTCGACGAGCGACCGGCTCTTCGAGATGCCCGAGGCCAGGCTGCGAAGCTCGGCGGCGGCGTCCTGCTGCCGCTCGAGCACAAGGCGCCGACCGGCCACGTGGAGGTGCAGGCGGTCACCTGGAGCCATTCCGAGCGCCGTTCGGATACGCGCCGGGATGACCAGCCGACCCTGGGGACCAAGCTCGATCGTGGCATCCATCGCACCATTGTGCCATGGATCCGTTTGTCGTGCCATCAGGATCGCCATTTTCCCCGGCTCAGTGGCGGGAAATGGACGGCGACGACGGCGGGCGAAGGCCGGTCTTGTCGATGCCGGGTTCGTTAGGCTGAGAAACGATGCGCGTGCTGGTGGCCATGTCCGGAGGGGTCGACTCCTCAGTGGCGGCCGCCCTGCTGCGCGATGCCGGCCATGACGTCTCCGGCGCCACCATGAAGCTGTGGGGAGGGGCCTCCGACTCCGGCTGCTGCTCGGTGGCCGACGTCGACGACGCCCGCCGCGTGGCCCAGCAGCTGGGCCTGGCCCATCACGTCTTCAACTTCACCGACGATTTCGATGCCCGTGTCGTCGGCCCCTATGTGAGCGACCACGCCGCCGGCCGCACCCCCAACCCCTGCATCGAGTGCAACCGCCACCTGAAGTTCGACCGCTTCCTGCGCCGGGCCACCACCCTCGGCTACGACGCCGTGGCCACCGGGCACCACGCCCGGGTCTTCCAAGACCCCGCCACTCAGCGCTTCCAGCTCCGCCGCGGGGCCGACCCGGCCAAGGACCAGAGCTACGTGCTGCACATGCTGGGCCAGGCCCAGCTGGCCCGCGTCCTGCTGCCCGTCGGAGAGATGACCAAGTCCACGGTGCGGAGCACGGCCAAAGACCTCGGGCTGCGCACGGCGGCCAAGCCCGACAGCCAGGACGTGTGCTTCATCACTGCCTCGGCCGGACGGGCTGCGTTCCTGTCCGGGCGGGTCGATCTCCACGCCGGGGCGCTGGTCGACGCCGCCGGCGCACCGACGGGACGGGTCGACGCCGTCGAGCTGGTCACGGTGGGACAGCGCCGGGGCTTGGGGAGCGGCGGACAGCGGCGGTTCGCCGTGTCCGTCGATGTTCCCGGCCGTCGGGTGGTGGTGGGCTCGGCCGAGGACCTCCTGACCGGTGCCGTTACCCTGGGCGGCGCCACGTGGGTCGACCAGGAGCCGTGTCCGGGCGCGCCGGTGACCGTGCAGTTCTCGGCCCATGGTGCACCCGTGACGGCCACATGGGAGGGCACGGCGGTCCGCTTCGCCAACCCCCAGCGTCGGGTGGCGCCCGGCCAGTCGGTGGTGCTCTACGACGGCGACAGTGTCCTGGGTGGCGGGGTGGCCGAGCGCGCCGGCCCGGCCGTGGCCTGACGTCGCCCGTTCACGCACCGGCCCGCAGCCGGCCGTGGCCCCTCAACCCACGGGGAAGCGGCGGGTGGCGGCGTCGGCCAGCAAGGCCCCCGGGCGGGTGGGCGTGAACAACAGCCGGGCCGAGCTGCCGGGCTCACCCGATCGCTTCCCGGGCTGCACGAGTGTCATCGAGACCTTCTCGGTCAGGAGCAGCTCCAGGGCCAGCCCGGGCGCCGCCTGGGTCAGGTCGAGCGAGTCGGAGGCGGCCGGCGCCGGCCGCAGGGCCATCACCTGCTGGGGGCGGCCCAGGACGGGGTCGGCCACCGACAGTGGGTCGTGGATGACCAGCCCGGCGGGCACGAAGACCAGCCACCTCCGTCCCAGGTTGTGGAGCGCCCGGGCCAGCACGACGGCGACGGGCACGGCCACGACCGCCACCACACCTCCGAGCACCCACCGCCTCGACGCCAGCAGTGCCGCCGCCGCCGCCGGCCCGCCCACGAGCAGGGCCCAGGCCAGCTCCAGGGGACCGAGGAGCAGGGGCCCGGCCACCCGCAGGGGATATCGGCGCTCGTCGGCGTAGGCCGGCCCGTTGACAAACCAGGCGCCGGCCGAGGCACTGAGCCCGGCGGTGGCGGCCAGGGCCGTCCACACCAGGGCCAGTGGCCGGGCTGCGGGCGGCGCGTGGCGGGCCCACATGGCCACCACCGAGGCGGCCACGGCCGCCGGCGCCCCGATCCGCACCACGGTCATGGCGACCGGATGAGGGACCAGGGTGGCCACCAGGACCACGGCCCAGACCGCCCACAGGCCGACGCTGGCCGTCGTGCGGAGCGGCAGGTCGCGGTGCTGCAGGGCGGCGGACAGAGCCGGTCCGGCCGTGAACGGCAGGCTCGCCCACACCAGGCGCAGCGCCCACGGGGTGACGGCGACCCGTCGTCGGCTGGCGTCGGTCATGGCAGGCGATGGATGCTGTCATGCCCCGGAGGCGGGGAGCCAAGCGAGGAGATGCACGGTCATGGTCGAGGTGCCACTCGTGGATCTGGAGGTGATCCTGCGCTACAGCCTGGCCATCCGACAAGAGGCGGCGCCCGCCCGTGAGCTCTTGGACGTGCTCGACGCTTCGCGTGCCACCGTCGAGGCCGCCCTGCGGGCGGCCGGCGAGGCCGTGCCCGGCCGGCCAAAAGGGCCGGGTACCGACAGCGCCCCGTCGCTGCAGGATGCCGCCTTGGTGGACGAGGATCCCCGCGACCAGCGAATGGTGGACGACGGATTCGGTGACCCGCGATTCGAGGATCAGGGATTCGTGGACGAGGAATTCGATGACGAGGATCCCGAGGATGAGCGGCCCGAGGATGAGCATCTAGAAGATGACGGGGATCTCGACGGGGACGAGTTGGACGAGGAGCCCGAGGTCGACGACGAGCCGGCGAGACCACTGTCCGGCCCCGAACGACGCAAGCCCCTGAGGGCCGCCGGGCGGTAAGCCCGGCCGCTCCACGCTCTGAGCCCGGTCCCACCCCTCTCTACGATCGTGGCCATGAGCAACGGCGTGGTGCCGCCCGAGGTCGAGGAGCGGGCGGCCGTGCTCCGGAGTCAGCTCAACCACCACCGGCACCGCTACCACGATCTCGACGACCCGGAGATCTCGGACGCCGACTACGACGCGCTCATGCGAGAGCTCCAGCGCATCGAGTGCGACTTCCCGGAGCTGGTGACCCCCGACTCACCCACGAACCTGGTCGGTGGCTCGCCATCGGCCCTGTTCGCCGAGGTGGTGCACGCGGTGCCGATGATGAGCCTCGACAACGCCTTCTCGATGCAGGAGCTGCGGGCGTGGGGAACGAGGCTGGAGCGCTACATCGAGGGCGGCGTCAGGTTCTGCTGCGAGTTGAAGATCGACGGCCTGGCCATGAGCCTGCGTTTCGAGCGCGGCCGGTTCGTGCGGGCCGCCACCCGCGGCAACGGCGTCGTGGGCGAGGACGTCACCCCCAACGTGGCCACCGTCAGGGACATCCCCCACGGCATCCGACTCCCTGTCGACCAGACGCCCGAGGTGATCGAGGTGCGGGGCGAGGTATACCTTCCGCTGGGTGCGTTCGAAGAGCTGAACAAGCACCAAGCCGCGGCCGGCCAGCGCCTGTTCGCCAACCCTCGGAACGCTGGCGCCGGCTCTTTGCGCCAGAAGGACGCCGCCGTCACCGCCACCCGCAACCTGTCGTTCTGGAGCTACCAGCTGGGCGAGGTGCAGGGCGGCCCCGTCTTCCGCCGCCACTCCGAGACCCTCGAATGGCTCCGCCAAGCCGGGCTGCCGGTCAACCCTGAGATCCGGGTGTTCCGCGACCTCGACGAGGTCTACGCCTTCACTCAGCACTGGTTGGAGCACCGCCACGACCTCGACTACGAGATCGACGGGGTGGTGGTCAAGGTCGACGACCTCGACCAGCGCCGCCAGCTGGGCTCCACCTCGCACGCCCCTCGGTGGGCCATCGCCTTCAAATACCCTCCCGAAGAACGGACCACGCCGTTGAAGCGCATCACGGTGAGCATCGGGCGCACCGGCAAGGCCACACCGTTCGCCGTGCTCGAGCCGGTGTTCGTGGGTGGCTCCACCGTCGGCACGGCCACGTTGCACAACGAGGACCAGGTGCGACTGAAAGATGTGCGCGAGGGCGACACCGTCATCGTCCGCAAGGCCGGTGACGTCATCCCCGAGGTGGTCGGACCGGTACTGAGCCTGCGCCCTGAAGGATCCGAGCCGTGGGCCTTCCCCGAGGCCTGCCCGGTGTGCGGCCAGGCCCTGGCCCGCAGCGAGGGCGCCAGCGACACCTTCTGCGTCAACGACGACTGCCCCGCCCGGCGGGCGGGCTGGGTCGAGCACTTCGCCAGCCGGGGGGCCATGGACATCGAGGGCTTCGGCGAGCAGCGGGTGTGGCTGTTCTTCAACGAGCGGCTGCTGGCCGATCCCGGTGACATCTACACCCTCGACCTCGACCGGGTCGAGGCCATGGAGGGCTTCGGCCCGGTCAGCGTGGCCAACCTGCGCCGGGCCATCGACGCCTCCCGGTCGAGGACGCTCGACCGTCTCCTGGTGGGCCTCAACATCAAGCACCTGGGCAGCGCCGGGGCCAGGCTGCTGAGCCGGGCCCTGGGGTATCTCGACCGCATCATGGCGGCCTCGGCGGAGGAACTGGCGGCGATCGAAGGCGTCGGCCCCACCATCGCCCAGAGCGTCCACGACTGGTTCCGGGTGCCCCGCAATACCGAGGTGGTGGAGAAGCTCCGGCGGGCCGGCATAAACCTCGAAGGCCCGGTGACGCCGTCGGTCCCCCAGTTGCTGGCGGGCCGGACGGTGGTCGTCACCGGCACCCTCGAAGGCTGGAGCCGGGAAGAGGCCGAGGAGGCCATCAAGGCCCGCGGTGGCAAATCGCCGGGGAGCGTGAGCAACAAGACCACCGCCGTGGTCGTCGGCCGTGAACCGGGCGCCTCCAAAGTGGCCAAGGCCGGCGAGCTGGGCGTGCCCGTCCTCGACGAGCCCGCCTTCGCCACCCTGCTAGAAACCGGCGACCTCCCCACCCCTGCAAGCTGAGCGCATCGACGCCCGCCTGGCGCCGGTTTGGCGGTGCCGTTTGCTGTTGGGGCTGGCCGCCGGAGCCTTGACACTTGTGACCAACTCCGAGCACCGCCGGCGCAGCCGGCCGGGGGGTGTGGGGGCGTTGCCCCCCACCCAGCAATGAGCCGGCTCCGCCGGTCCCTTGCTGTTGGGGTGGCCGCGGCGTCGCTCGACCGGGCCGGCGCCGGGCACTCATGCGAGGAGATTCTCCGGATCCGGGGTGACATCTGCGCCGGTCGGTGGCGGCCGGAGGACCGGGAAAAGAGAGCAAGGATCGTCGCCGTATGTCCGCCATTGGTGCTTGTACGGCGAACATATGTTCGGTACAATGGCGGTGATGGAAGCGGCGGGAATCACGGCAGCGCTCGAGGCGGAGATGAAGGCGGTGGACGCCGACATCGCCGAGATGTG
>JBBSHS010000024.1:0-29331 GCA_038232515.1 Acidimicrobiales bacterium | reverse complement strand
GAGCTCACGAGGACCGGACGAGGAGGCGAACACCAGTTCGAGCATACGCCAAGAACCCATACACAGCAAGGGCGTTCTGGCTCCTTCGGCAAGAATCCGCGCGCGCCTTGCGGGCACCCCGGCAGCGGGCGCGGTGCCACCTGGAGTCGGCATCCTCCAGCGACGGAAGGGGTGGTGGCCCCGGTCACGCCGAGACGAATGGACAGCAACCGCGGCGTTCGAACGAGTCAGCAGAGGACGCAACGCAGCCACGGTGACCACGACAAGCCGACGGAGCGCAGGCGGCAGGCTGCATCCGAGGCACCTACGGGAAGAGACAGATGGAAGACCGTCCTGGCGGACCGCCGGGACAGATCCGGCCCCGTCATGAAGGGGATGGGGTCCGCCGGGCTAGGGAGTGTCGGGCCCTGCCCCGGCCAGGGCCCGCAGGCGGGCGATGACCCCGGGGAATGCAGTGAGGAAGGCGTCGACGTCGGCCTGCGTGGTCGTCCAGCCGAGGCTGGCCCGCAGGGAGCGGTCGGCGTCGACGCCCATGGCCTGCAGCACGGGCGACGGCTCCAGGGCCTCGGAGGAGCACGAGCTCCCGCTGTGGACGGCCACGCCCGCCTGATCCAGGCCGAGGAGCACCGGTTCGGCCTCCACCCCCCGGATGCCGAGGCAGGCGATGTGGGGCAGGCGGCGGCCTTCCTCATCGGGGGTGTAGGCGGTGACACCTTCCACGGCGGTGGCCTGCTCCAGGAGGTGGCTCAGAAGCCGGCGGGTGCGGGCTTCCTCCTCGTGGAGGTGGTCGGTGGCATGGGTGCAGGCGGCTCCGAGGCCGACGGCCCCGGCGACGTTCTCCGTGCCCGCCCGGCGGCCGCGTTCCTGCTCGCCGCCGACGAACAGGGGAGAGAGGCGCAGGCCTCGGCGGACGAGCAGTGCGCCCACCCCCCGAGGGCCGCCCACCTTGGCGCCGCTAATCGACATGAGGTCGGCGCCGAGGGCCTGGAAGTCGACGTCGACCCGGCCCGCAGCCTGGCAGGCGTCGACATGGATGAGCGTGCCGGCGGCCCGGGCCAGTGCCACCACGTCGGCCACGGGCTGGAGGGTGCCGACCTCGTGGTTGCCCCACTGGCAGTGCACAAGCGCAGCGCCGTCGACGGCGGCGGCGACGTCGCTGGTGTCGCCGAGGTGGGCGGCCGCGCCGTCTCCCATGCTGGGCCCGGCGACGTGGATGCGCCCGCTGCGGTCGACGACCGGTGACACACAGCCAGCGGCAGACCAGCGCTCGGACGCCCGGCGCACGGCCGAGTGTTCGACGGCCGCGACCACGACGTGGCCGTCGGGGAGGCGCTGACAGGCGCCGAAGGTCGCCATCGTGATGGCTTCAGTGCCGCCCGAGGTGAAGACCACCTCGCGGCTGCTTCGACAACCCAGCAGGGCGGCCACCCGGTCACGGGCGTCCTCGAGGGCGGCCCTGGCCATGCGCCCTTCGGTGTGCACCCGCCCTGGATCGGCGGCCGACAGCCACGGCGCCATGGCCTCGGCCACGCCGGGTCGCAGCGGAGACGCCGAGGCGTGGTCCAGGTAGTGCCGGACGCTGCCCATGTCGTCCGCCACCCGGCCGGCCTACAGCAGGGTGACGCAGGCGTCGTCGCCCATGGCCCGGCTCTGGGACAGCTCAGGCGTGCGGTCGACGCCCAGGCCGGCCAAAAGGCCCCGCACCATGCCGCGGTCGACGGCGCAGATGACCGGGTGCTGCGATGCCGTCGACCCGAAGGGACAGTGCTCGGCGATGACGGCGATGGAACTGCCCCGGGCCTCGGCGTGCGCCGCGAACCCGTGGGCGGTCAGGGCGTCGGCCACCGCGTGCAGCACCGTGCGGAACGACCGGGTGGCCCCGCCCTGCGTGCCGGGGGCCATGGACGCGGTCAGCTGGCGGCCGTAGTCCTCACCCACGCCCTCGGCCATGGCTTCAGCCTGGTCGACGGGGACCAGGGCGAGCGCCCGCCCCAGCAGGGTCACCAGCAGGTCGGCCTGTTTGCTGGGGACGTTCACGTCGACGTCGCTGACCACCCGGTAGCGCTTGGACGGCCGGCCCGCCGACGCCCCCTCGACGCGGTCGACGAACACTTCCAGGTAGGTGCCGGCGGCCAGCTTGTCGAGGTGGTGGCGGGCCACGTTGGGATGCAGGTCGAGGTGCTCGGCCACCTCGGTGGCGGTGACGCCTTCAGCCCCGGCCTGGCGGGCCAACAGCCACGCCCCTCGGCGGGTCGGGTCGCCGAAGGCCGACGTCATGGCGACGACCTGGGCAGCGAAGGCGGAGTCCTGTTGGGACGGGCAGGTTCCCACGGGCACTATTCTACCTACGGCGGTAGTGGAAATGCCCCCACCGTCTTCGACTTGGAGAAGCCGCCGCTCATGGCCGTCACCGAGGCCGAGGTCATCGAAGCCCTCCGACCTGTGCAGGACCCCGAGATCCACCGCAGCATCGTCGATCTGGAGATGGTCCGGCGCGTGGTCATCGACGGCGGCCGGGTGTCGGTGCGAATCGCGCTGACGGTGGCCGGCTGCCCGCTGCGCACCGAGATCACCAAGCGGGTCACCGATGCTGTGAGCCCCCTCGCCGGTGTCGCCGCCGTTGACGTCGATCTCACCGTCATGACGCCGGACGAGCTGCAGGCCCTGCGGGCCAAGCTGGGTGCCGGGAACGCCACGCCTCAGAGTGGCGGCCACACGTTTGCCCAGGGCAAGGGGGGCGAGGGCATCGACGTCGAGTTCCTGCGGCCCGGGTCCAAGACCCGCATACTGTCGATCGCTTCGGGCAAGGGCGGGGTGGGCAAGAGCTCGGTCACGGTCAACCTCGCCATCGCCCTGTCACGTCTGGGCCACGACGTGGCGCTGATCGACGCCGACATCTACGGGTTCTCCGTCCCGAAGATGCTGGGCGCCGACGTCGAGCCCACCGTCCTGGACCCCGAAGGCAAAGTCATGCTGCCGGTGGCCGCCCACGGGCTTCGCATCATCTCCGTCGGCAACTTCATGAGCGACGACCAGGCCATGATCTGGCGGGGGCCGATGCTGCACCAGATGCTGCGCGAGTTCCTGACCCGCGTCTACTGGGGCCAACCCGACTTCGTGGTGGTGGACATGCCCCCCGGAACCGGCGACATCGCCCTGTCGCTGGCCCAGTATCTGCCGTCGGCCGAGGTATACATCGTCACCACACCCCAACCGGCGGCCCAGCGGGTGGCGCAGCGCACGGCCACCATGGCCCGCAGCGACAAGATCGGCCAGGCGGTCATGGGCGTCATCGAGAACATGAGCTGGTTCACGGGCGATGACGGCAAGCGCTACGACCTGTTCGGCAGCGGCGGCGGCCAACTGCTGGCCGACGACCTCAAGGTCCCCCTGTTGGCCCAGTTGCCCTTCGTGCCCAAGCTGCGCGAGGGCGGTGACGCCGGCCTGCCCATCTGCGTCAGCGACCCCGAGTCCGAGGTCGCCCATGCCTTCGAGCACCTGGCCAAGCACGTCGATGCCAACCGCCCCGCCCCTCCCCGCCAGCGCTACCGTCCCGAGCTCAAGATCACCTGAGACCAACGGGCTGAACGCCTTCTCCTACTTACCAGCACAGCGTACGAGGCCAGAGGGAACGCGACCCCCATCGTGAAGGAAGTCGCAGGAGTCGCACCATTGGGCATACTGGTCCAATGAAGGAGGACGTCCTTGAGCAGATCGTCGATGACTACCTCCAGTTCATGGGCTACTTCACGACACACAACGTGAGGTTCCGCCCTCGGGCGGCCCATCCAGACTACGTCCGCACGGCGGACTCGGTTAGGTCGGACGTGGACGTCGTCGGATTCAACCCTCGCTTGACTGGAACGGACCGCGTCATGGTCGTCACCTGCAAGGCCTGGCAGGCCGGCTTCGATGCCAGCGCCAAGTTGAAAGAGTTGAAGAACGAGAAGCCCAACCCCAAGCGGAAAACCTGGCACCACTTCCGCGAGCTCTGGGTCCCGAAATGGGCCGAAGCATTTCGTTCCGCGATCGAGGAACTGACTAACGAGCCCGTATTCAGCTACCGGATTGCGGTTACGCATCTTCGGGGTGACGCTGATGCATGGAGCAGTGACCCGACGATCCGGCAGAGCCTGGGCAAATGTACGTTCGGCTTCCTCACTCTCGAAGAGATGTGGGCGAAGATGTTGTCCGAGCTCACCACCACCCCCGCCTCGAGCGAGATGGGACGCCTGGCTCAGCTCCTAAAAGCCGCCGGTCACCGCCCCGCGTATCGTCGCCCAGCCGTCCCCTCCCCGCCCAGGGTCCGACGCTGCTGTTGCGGACCTGGAGGAGGCTGGTGACGGGTAAGTAAGTAAGCCTGCCAGGGCGAGACGGCCGCCGAGGACGCCTCATCTCACGATGTCGTGAACACGCGGCCGCTTCGCCCTGCAATGGTGCTGTGATGGTGGCATGGCTCAACCGGAGGGGACACCCGTCGGGCGTCGGGTCGTGCTCGGCATGCTCGGCTTGGGCGCCGTGGGCATCTGGGGCGGCCGCCGGGCCCAGGACGCGATCTCGCGGCTGCTGGAACCGGTCACCAACAACGACCCCACCGGTCTCACGGCGTTGCTGCCCACCGGCGGCGGGTTCCGGTACTACTCCGTCGTGGGTTTCTCCCCCCACAAGTCGGCCACCGAGTACAAGCTGACGGTCGGCGGCATGGTCGACCGCCCCGCCACCTACACACTGCAGGAGCTCAGAGCCCTTCCCCAGACGGCGTTGACCAAGGCCTTCCAGTGCGTCACCGGCTGGCGGGTCAGCGACGTCCACTGGTCGGGCGTGCTCCTCTCCGACCTGCTCGACCGCGCCGGGGTGCAGGCCGGCGCCAGCGCGCTGCGGTTCCACAGCTTCGACGGCACCTACACCGAGAGCCTCAGCCTCGAGCAGGGTCGGCGCTCCGATGTCCTGGTGGCCCTGGACATGCTCGGCCAACCGGTCACGTCCGCCCACGGCGGCCCCGTCCGCCTCTACGTCGCACCCATGTACGGCTACAAGTCCTGCAAGTGGCTCGACGGCATCGAGGTCACCGACAAGGTTCAGCCCGGCTACTGGGAGCATCTCGGTTACGACGTCGACGGCTGGGTCGGTCGCTCCAACGGGCGGAGCGATGCCCAGACCAGTTGACACGACGGGGGTCGACGAAGGTGTGTATGGCACGGGCCCGGTGGCCGCCCCTTCCAGCGAGCTCCAGCGGTTCACCGGCGTAGAGCACTGGGTGCACCGGTCCAACGCCATCCTTTTCGGCGTGTGCATGATCAGTGCCGCCTGCTTGTACTTCGGACCGCTGGCCGTGGCCGTCGGGCGCCGACACCTCGTCAAGACCATCCACGTCGCCGCCGGCGTCGCCCTGCCGATGCCTCTGGTGGTCGGTTGGTTGGCCTCGACGGCCTTCCGGGAAGACGTCAGCCGGCTCAACCGCTTCTCCCCCCGGGACTGGGAGTGGTTGCGCCGGCGCCAGCGCCGACACGCGGCCCTGCCGGTCGGCAAGTTCAACGCCGGCCAGAAGCTCAACTCGGCGTTCACGGTCGGCGCCATCGTGGTCATGCTGGGCAGCGGGCTGGTCATGCGCTTCTTCGGCCCTTTCCCGGTGGCCTGGCGCACCGGCGCCACCTTCGTCCACGACTGGCTGGCGCTGACCCTGCTGGTGGTCATCGCCGGTCATCTGTTCGAGGCGTTGCGGGACCCCGAATCCATGCTCGGCATGCGCACAGGACGGGTCAGCCGGGCCTGGGCCCGGTCACATCACCGGGCCTGGGAGGCGGAGTCGGCCGGATCGGGCACCGATCCGCCCCCAGACATCGCTCCCTGAGTGGCGGCGGACGAACGGATGCGATGAGAGGGGGCGGTAATCGACCGTCTCGAGCTGGGCCACTGGGCGACTTGCTCGCCGCAACGCCAGCCGACGCCCATTCGTATGGCACGCAGCCGCCGGCGAGATCCTGGAGGTGCGGCGTTTGCAGGAAATCACTCTGCCAGGTCCAATCCCCGCGCAGCACTAGGCGCTTGGCGCCTAGGAACCGGCACGATTGAGTCAAGTCCGCGCCGCGCCGACAAGGTCAGTGATGGCCGCTTCGAGTTTGTCGAACTGACGGCGTAGCGGCGTGGGACGGCTGCGTCGGGTTCGAGGATGACGGCGAGCCCACGAACGCAGGATACCCCCGTAGGGTGCAGGTGGAGAACATCGCCGCTCGTGGGCCCCCAGGAAAACCTGCTCGTCGGGCGGTGGCGGAGCCCCGGTAGATGCTGGACGCATCTATTGACCGGCTTACGGGCCGCCTCCATAATCGTGGCTCGCCAACGGCAGCAGCCGTTTGGTTTTGGTTTGGTTGAGGAGCGGGATCGACCAGAAGGGACACGGATGCGATCTCCGGCAACAGCCTGGAGTCGAAGGACTGCCCTGGCCCTCGCGCTCAGCATGGCCACGGCGGCATGCGGGAGTAGCGGGGGCCAGTCCAAGGCAGCTACGGGGTTCGGCGACCGGTCTGTGCCCAAGGACCTGGCCGCCGACCAGACGCTTCGCACCTTCAGCTTCTCCAAGCCCACGAGCTTCGATCCGGCCCGCCAGGGCCAGGAGACCTTTGCCGGAAATGCCCTTCGTCGCCAGTATGCGGAGGCACTCCTCAAGCCGCAGCCGGGCGTTCTCAAGGCTGCAGACCTCAACGTGGCCGGGGCCGCCGCGGAGAGCTGGTCGGTATCAGGCGATGGCCTGAGCTACACGTTCAAGCTGCGCAAGAACGCCAAGTTCAACGATGGACAGCCGGTACGGGCCCAGGACTTCGTGTACGGGTGGCGGCGGCTGATCGATCCCCGCACCGCCTCGCCGAGCGAGGGCCCCTTCGCCCGTTCGGTCAAGGGCGGTATGGAGGCGGCAGCCTTGGGACCGAGAACCGATCCAGCAACCGTCGAGGCGGCGCTGGACCATTTGGGCCTGCGGGCCGTCGACGACCAGACCTTCGAGGTGACCCTGGGCCAGCCCGGCTCCTACTTCAAGTGGGTCGCCACCCTCACGGCCGGCGCGCCCATCCGGCGCGACGTGGTCGAGCGCTACGGTGCAGACCAATGGGCCAACAAGCCCGAGACGCTGGTGACCAACGGGCCCTTCAAGGTGGCCGACGTCAGCCAGACACAGACCACGATGGTGGCCAACCCCTTTTACTGGGACAAGGTGGGGCTGAAGCGCTTCGTCGCCGGTTACGGGCTCGATCCCACCCCTCGCTGGACTCAGTACCTCAACGACCAGCTCGATGTGTCGAACGGCCCGGGTTCCGAGTCCTACAAGCAGGCCTTGGACGACCCCCGCTTCAAGGGCCAGATCATCCAGTACCCGGAGCTGTCGATTCAGTGGATGCAGTTCAACACCGCCAAGCCACCTTTTGACAAACCCGCTACCCGCGAGGCGTTCACCAAGGCCATCGACCGCAACGCCTACAATCAGGTGGCGGCCGACACTGGGCAGCCCTTCGATACGTTGGTGCCGCAGGGCATGCCCGGGTACAACCCCGGGCTAGGCGGCATCGAGGCCTTCGACGTGAACCAAGCCAAGGCGCTCCTGCAGTCCTCCGGCGTAAGCGCCGCCCAGCTGGGCGGCCTGCACATCCTGACCGGGTCGGCTCAGGAGTCCAACGCCCTGTTCATCAAGGACCAACTTCAGAAAAACCTGGGCGTCAGCGTCACCGTCGACTCCATCGGGGACAGTGCCACCGTGAACAGCCGCACTAAGAAGGGTGACTACAACATGCTGACGACGTTCATCGGCCACGCCGCCAACTACCCCGACCCGCAGGACTTCTTCGACGTCTTCCTGTCGACGAGCCCGGACAACACCACCGGCTGGAAGAACCCCGACTACGACCGCCTGGTCACCGAGGCTGACACCAGCACCGACGCCTCCAAGCGATCGGGCCTGTACGACCAGGCCCACAAGCTCCTGCTGGAGCAGGCTCCGGTGGCGTTCCTCGTGCAACTCAGGCGTGTCTTCTGGGTCAAGCCATGGGTCCGAGCCATCACGCGAACGCCAGTCGACGCCGCTTACATGCCCGGCGACCTCTACAGTAAAGATATCGTGATCGCCAAGCACTGACTCCGCCGACCGTGCAAGGTCCTGCAGACTCCTTCACACCCGGTGCCGGAGGTGCGGCCGGTGGACTCGGCAGCCCAGGATCGCTGTTGCACCTGCTGGCTGGCTCCGGTCGAGGAAGGCAGATCGGTTCCCTGGTGCTGCGCCGGCTGGTGTGGGTGGTGCCAATCCTTGCGTTCGTGATCGTGGTCACCTTCGCCCTGATGCACCTTGCTCCCGGGAACCCCTGGGACGCCACTGCCCACGGGCCTACCGTCGAATTGTCGCCCACCGCCATCCGCCATCTCGACGCCAAGTACGGGCTAAATGATCCCTGGCCCGTGCAGTTGGTGCACTACATGGCCAACGCGGCACGCTTCGACTTCGGCGTCTCCTACCGCTACGAGGGCCAGGCGGTCAGCCATCTGGTGGTCCAGAGCCTCCCCCACACCTTCGTTCTCGGCGTTCTCGCCCTGGGCGTCATCCTGCCCCTGGGACTCGGCCTCGGAACGGCGGCCGCCCTCCGGCACAACTCATGGCTTGACTACGCCGTCACCGGCCTAGCTACCGTCGGCGCGTCGGTGCCGAACTTCGTCGTGGGTATCCTCCTCGTGCTCGGTCTCTCGGTGGGCCTCAACCGGGCCACGGGAGGTGCGTTCTACCTGCCTGCCGCCGGCTTCGGGTTCGACAGCCATCTGGTCATGCCTGTCATCACCTTGAGCATGCTGCCGGTGGCCTTCATCGCCCGGCTGACCCGCTCAAGCACCCTGGAGGCGCTCGGGCGCGACCACGTCCAGGCGGCCCGGGCCAAAGGGCTTCGCGAGCGGACCGTGATCGTGCGCCATGTCCTCAAGAACTCCCTTGTGCCAGTCGTCACCACCATCGGCCCGCTCGTCACGTTCCTGATCACCGGCACGATCGTCGTGGAGTACGTGTTCCAGATTCCGGGGTTGGGCGGCACGTTCGTCCAAGCCATCAGCCAGCGCGACTATCCGGTGATCCTGGGCGCGACGATCACCTACGCGGTGGTGGTAGTGATGGCGAACCTGGTTGTCGATATCGCCTACCTGTTCATCGACCCGAGGGTGCGGCCCTCCTGATGACAGCGCCGGACAGCCGGCTCGAGGTATCCGCTGTGGCTCATCCACCGGCTGCCGCCAGGCCATGGGGCGATGTGTGGCGCCGCTTCCGCCGCCACCGCATGGCCGTGGTCGGCCTGGGGGTGGTCACAGCGGTTGCCCTGCTGGCACTCGTCGCCCCGGTGCTGACCAGGCTGGGGCTGCTGGCCGATCCCCTCAAGCTCGACTACAACCACGTCGATGCAGGCCCTGGCCGCGGCCACTTCCTGGGCACAGACGGGTTGGGGCGTGACCTATTGAGCCGCACGATGTACGGCGCCCGCATCTCGCTGTCCATCGGCGTCCTGCTGCAGGTCTTCATAGTGATAATCGGGGGCACGATCGGCCTGTTGGCGGGTTATGTGGGCGGGTGGGTCGACAGCCTTCTCATGCGCCTGACCGATGCAATGTTCGCGTTTCCCGACCTGCTCTTCGTGCTGGTGATCGCCGCCGCCCTGGGGCCTGGATATTGGCACATCTTCGCGGCCGTGGCTCTGGTCAACTGGGCATTCCTGGCCCGCCTGGTGCGGGGCGAGGTCCTGTTCATCAAGGAGCGCGAGTACATCGAGGCGGCGCGAGCCACCGGTACCCGTGGGGCTCGCATCGTCCTGCGCCACATCGTACCCAACTCACTAGGGCCGGTCATCGTGACCCTCACGTTCGGGATACCGGCGGCCATCTTCATCGAAGCCTTCCTCAGCTTCGTGGGTGTGGGTCTTCCTCCACCCACGCCGAGCTGGGGGATCATGATCAATGAGGGCTACAAGGCGATCTTCGGCTATCCCTATCACGTGTTGGTGCCCGCTGTGGCCCTGTCCTTGACCACACTGTCGTTCCACTTCATCGGCGACGGTCTGCGCGACGCCGTCGATCCTCACCTGACAGCGAGTGCGTCCTGACCGTCCCGGTACTGGCGGTCGAAGACCTCCAAACGCAGTTCCACACCGCATCAGGGGTGGTCCGCGCCGTGGACGGCGTGAGCCTGCACATCGGAGCTGGCGAGATGGTCGGCCTCGTCGGCGAATCCGGTTGCGGAAAGACGATGCTCGGGATGTCGATCCTGCGCCTGGTCCCCGAACCGGGCCGCATCGTCGCCGGCACCATCAGCTTTGAGGGCCACGACGTGCTGGCCATGGACGACGACGCCCTCCAGAGGCTCCGTGGCGCGGGAGTGGCCATGAGCTTCCAGAACGCTATGACCGCTCTCAACCCGCTCACCCGGGTGGGATCTCAGGTCCGCGAAGCCATGGCCGCCCATGACCGCTTCTCACCTGAGGAGGCCACCGGCAGGGTGGTGTCACTACTGGCCGGTGTTCGCATCCCGGCAGCCGATCGACGGGCCCGGGACTACCCCCACCAGTTCTCCGGAGGCATGCGCCAACGGGTGCTGATCGCCATGGGTGTGTCCAACCAGCCGCAGCTCCTAATCGCCGACGAGCCCACGACCGCCCTCGACGTTACGACACAGGCCCAGATCGTCGATCTGCTACGAGGCTTGAACCGCGACCTGGGCACCTCCATGCTGCTCATCACCCACAATGTGGCCCTCGTGGCCGGCCTCTGCCGGCGGGTGGTGGTCATGTACGCCGGGCGCGTGGTGGAGCAAGGCCCGGTCGACGAGGTCTTCGAACGCCCCCAGCATCCCTACACCTGGGCGCTCCTGCGCTCGGTCCCCAGGGTCAGCCATGGTGGTCGCGGCCGGTTGCTCTCCATCCCTGGCGCGCCGCCCGACCTGGGCGACCTTCCCACGGGCTGCACCTTCCAACCTCGCTGCCGATTCGCCGAGGAACGGTGCGTCCAGGAAGAGCCGCCGCTCTCGACCATCGCCGCCGGGCGACAGGCCCGATGCTGGGTGTTGATGCGCACGGTGCCCGAGCCCGCCGTCGACAGTGAGGAGATGGCCGCGGTGCCGGCCGCCATTCCTCCCCCTGGCGGCCAAACCATCCTCAGTTTGGACGCCGTACACAAGCACTACCCAGCTGCGGGCCGGGGAGAGGTGAGGGCCGTGGATGGGGTCAGCCTGGAGGTGCGCCAGGGCGAGACCCTGGGCTTGATCGGAGAATCGGGGTGTGGCAAGTCGACGCTGGCCCGGGTCATCGCCCAGTTGGTGCCAGCCACCTCGGGAACCGTGGTCTTCGAGGGTCAGGACCTGGGCCGCCTGAGCGGGCGGGCACTGCGTGGCGTGCGACGCCGGTTGCAGATGGTGTTCCAGGATCCCTTCGCCTCGCTCGACCCCAGGATGACGGTGGGCGGCATCGTGGCCGAACCGCTGGCCAACTTCGGCGTGCGCGGAAGCGCCCGCCGAGCCCGCGTAGCCGAGCTCTTGGACTTGGTGCAACTCACCCCCCAGGCGGCGCGGCGCTACCCCCACGAGTTCTCGGGCGGCCAACGCCAGCGCATCGGGATCGCCCGGGCATTGGCCCTCAACCCCTCACTCCTGGTGTGCGACGAGCCCGTGTCCGCCCTCGATGTGTCAATCCAGGCGCAGATCATCAACCTCTTCGCCGACCTTCAGCGCGACCTCGGTCTCACCTACGTTTTCATCGCCCACGACCTCGCCGTAATCGGGCATCTCGCTGACCGCGTGGCGGTCATGTACCTGGGCAAGGTTGTGGAGCTGGGCCAGGTGGCCGACGTCTACAGGCGGCCACAACACCCGTACACCAAGGCGCTGGTCGACGCCATACCCGTCCCCGATTCCAGCATCGAGCGGGCGCGCCGGCCACCCTTGCTGCGCGGGGAGGTGCCGTCAGGCATGGATCCTCCGGTTGGCTGCCGCTTCCACCCCCGCTGCCCGATCGCCCGTGTGCCAGGTCTGTGCCACGACGACGAGCCCCAGCTGAGCCCGCACGGGCAGCCGGGCCAACGGGCCGCCTGCCACTTTGCGGGGCAGGCATGATCAGGGTGGGGTCAGCGGGCGCACAGCTCGAGTTGTATGCCGTCCGGGTCACGCAGGACAATCAGGCCCGGCCTTGGCATCGTGTAGCCGATGCCGAGCCGGTCGAAGTGCTTCCGCCACAGAGCAAGCTCGGCTTGGGAGCCCACCGCGAACGCCACATGGTCCATGCCGGTGTGGGCCTCGGAGAAGCCGTCGCCCGTATTGGTGTGATGCTGGGTGATACCGAACACCGAAGAACCGTCGCCAGGACCCAGGATGGCTCTGGTGAACTCGACCGTCTCGACCTCGCGGACCACGTTGAAACCTAGGGCCGCCACGTACCACCGGGTGCTTCGAGCCATGTCTCGCACCGAAAGGCTGACATGGTGAATCGACGCAAGGGCAGAGCCTGGTGGGGTCGTTGGCCGAGGCATGGCGCTCACATCACCGGCAGCGGGTAGGTCAGTCGCATGGATCAGCGGTTGAGGCCGACGCCCCGGGGAAGGCGCGACGGGTCCCAGCCCAGGTGGGTGACCGCCATGGAGAAGGCGTAGCGGTCGGTCATGCCGGCCACATAGGTCACTGCCTCGCGTACGGCTCCCTCACTGCCGGCGGCCAGCCCGTCGGAGGCCGGTGCTCCCCGTTCGGAGTGCCGCTCGGGCCCGGGGCCGACGGTGCCCTCGAAGCCGGGGAGGGCGAGGGCGTTGGGCCGGTCGGAGTAGTACTCGACCAGAGCACGAAGGACCTGGATCACGGCCTCGCCCTGCGCCACCGACGCCGGTCGCATGTAGATGCGCTCGTAGTTGAACGACCGGAAGGCGGCCAGGGCGTCGGCCGCCTCGTCGACCATGCCGACCTCGCCAGCGGTGCAGGTGGCTTCGACCACGGCCCCGATGAAGGCGTCCAGTTGGCGACGGCGGTCGTTGCCGCAGCGCTGGCGGACCATGTCGGGCAGCATCGTCGCGACCACGATGCCGGCGCGTGCGGCGTCCTCGAAGTCGTGGCACACGTAGGCGATGCGGTCGGCCCACGACACCACCTCGCCCTCCGGAGTGGCCGGCGCGGGGCGCGACCACGAGTGGTTGCGCACGCCGTCGAGCGTCTCGGCGCACAGGTTCAGCGGGGCCAGCACGGTGTCGGCTCCCCACACGGCGTGGTCGTAGCCGCCGGGGATGTAGGGCGAGAAAGCGTCCTCGCTGGCGTGGCCACCGGGTCCGTGGCCGCAGTCGTGGCCGAGAGCGATGGCTTCGACCAGAGCGACGTTCAGCCGGCAGGCGCGGGCGATCGAAGTGGCCACCTGAGCCACCTCCAGTGCGTGGGTGAGCCGCGTCCTCTGATGGTCCTCGGGGAAGACGAATACCTGCGTCTTGCCCGCCAGTCGCCGGAACGCGGTGGTGCCATGGAGTATGCGGTCGCGGTCACGCTCGAAGCACGTACGGTGCTCGTCGGCCACCTCGTCGTGCCGCCGCCGTCCCGCCCCCAACGCCCGCGTGGCATCGGGTGCCAGCCAGGCGTCCTCGGTCTGCTCGCGTTGCTCCCGCAACACTGGCTGCCTCACGCCCACCGTGGCGCCCGAGTCCCGATGGGCCCGTCGGACGTGGGAGCCCGGATGGCCGTGCATGGTGGCGACCCAGCCCTCGCTGCGTTTGCTGGGGCTCACCCCGGGAAGCGTACCGGCCTCGCCCGTCGACTTTGCGGAGCAACCGGGGGGGAGAGGCTGTGGGCGTGCACTCCACCGATAGCATGACCGGGCCTACCGCCAACCCAGGGAGAGCGTCCGTGGAAGTTCGCATCGGTGTCACCTATTCGTCCAAGGAGCTCTCGGTGGACACGGGCGACACGGCCGCTCTGGACGCCGTGAAGGCTGACGTCGAAGCCGTCCTCACCGGAAGCTCTGCGGTGCTGTGGCTCACCGACAAGCGGGGCCGGGTGGTGGGCGTGGCGGCCGAGAAGCTGGCCTACGTCGAGCTCGACCCCACCGGTGACGACCGCCGGGTCGGATTCGGCATCGGTTGACCGCACACCGGCCCAGATCTGCCCCGCCACCCGAAACGGTTGTCTGGTGACACGTCCCGTGCTGCGCCGGGGGAGCCGGCCGGCAGGCTGGGGGGCTTTGGCCCTCGCCGCCGCTGAGCCGTGACCGATTTGCTCGACCGTAAGCTGGTGTTCGTCACCGGCAAAGGCGGGGTGGGCAAGTCGACGGTGGCCGCCGCCCTGGCCCTGCTGGCGGCCGAGCGGGGCAAGAAGACTCTCCTCTGCGAGGTCGACGCCAAGGGGAATCTGGCCGACTTCCTCGAGACGGGGGCGACCGGGTTCGACGAGAGGGAAGTCCAGCCCCGCCTCTGGGTCATGTCCATGGACACCGAGTCGAGCTTGCGCCAGTACCTGCAACTGCAACTGAAGCTGCCTCTGCTCACCCGGATCGGACCGCTGGCCAAGATGTTCGACTTCGTGGCAACCGCCGCGCCCGGCGTCCGCGAGATCGTCACGATCGGCAAGTTCTGCTGGGAGGTCAGGCAGTGCCACTACGACATCGTCATCGTCGACGCGTCGGCTTCAGGGCACATCATCGGTCAGCTGGCCAGCCCCCAGGCCATCAACGACCTGGTGCAGGTGGGGCTGGTCCGCAACCAGACCGGCTGGATGCTCGACATCCTGGGTGACGCCCGGCAGACCGGTGTGGTCATCGTGGCCACCCCCGAGGAGATGCCCGTCAACGAGACCATCGAGCTTTCCCGCCGTGTCAAGCGGCAGACCAACGTCGACCTGGCCGCCATAGTGGTCAACCGCGTCCTGCCCGAACTGTTCGGTCGGGGCGAAGAGGAGGTGTTCCATCGCCTGTTCGGCACCGAGGACGCGGCCTTGCCCGCAGCCACCACCGCTCTGGACGAGGCGCTCGGCGCCGACTCCAGGCTGCTACTGGAGGCGGCCAACCTGGCTGTGACCCTGCGGCGAACCCGGGCCGCCCACCTGGAACACCTACGGGCTGAGGTCGACGCCGCCATCCCGCTCCTTTACGTCCCGTACCTATTCGTGCGGTCGCACGGGCTGCGTTCGACCCGGATACTGGCCCGCGCCCTGTCGCAGGAGCTCGGGTACTGATGCCGGTGACGAGCTCTGGGCCGCACGTCAGGAAGGCAGCTCCAGGCGACCCTCCCACCACCTTCGAGCAGCTGGTGGCGGCCAAGGAGATCGTCATCGCCTGCGGGTCGGGCGGGGTGGGCAAGACGACGGCGTCGGCTGCGGCCGCCATGATGGCCGCCGTCCACCAGGGCGGCCGGGTGCTGGTCCTCACCGTCGACCCGGCCAGGCGACTGGCCAACGCCCTCGGTCTCGACGGTTTGGGCAACGTCGAGACGCAGGTCCCGGCGAGCGCGTTCGCGGCTGCCGGGATCAAGCCCAGGGGCGAGCTGTGGGCGGCCATGTTGGACACCAAGCAGAGCTGGGACGCGTTGGTGGCCCGCCACGCCCCGGACAAGAGGACGGCCAAGAGGATCCTCGACAACAAGCTCTACGGGAATATCACCGGACGGTTCGTCCAGAGCCACGAGTACATCGCCATGGAGCGGCTCTACGAGCTCCATGCCACCGGTGCCTACGACCTCATCGTCGTCGACACCCCACCCACCCGCAACGCCATCGACTTCCTCGAGGCGCCCGACCGCATGGCTGAGTTCTTCTCGTCGCGCCTGCTCGGCCTGCTGGCTGCGCCGTCCCGCAGCCGCATCCTCACTCTGGCCTCCAAGCCGTTCTACTCGGTGGCCGATCGCATCCTCGGAAGCCAGTTCCTGTCCGACATCGCCGAGTTCTTCTCGCTGTTCCAGACCATGGCGCCCGGGTTCGTCGACCGGGCCCAAGCCGTCACCAGGGTCCTGCACGACAAGAGGACAACGTTCTGCGTCGTCACCACCTTGGAGTCGGCGCCGGCCCGTGAGGGCGAGTTCTTTATCGACGCGCTCCACCACAAGGGCTTCCACCTCGGCGCTCTGGTGCTGAACAAGGTGCTCCCGGCCTACCTGCTGGACGATGGCGCGGCCCGCACGGTCGCCCGGCTCAAGGCAATGGCGGCGGACGTGGCCGTCCAACTGGCCGACGAGCCTGGCGACGAGCCCCAGATCGAGAGGGTCCTCAACGAGGTGGCGGAGAGCTTCTGCAACTACCGGGTGGTGGCCCAGCGCGAGAACGAGCAGCGGGCCGAGCTGGCTTCGGTCCCCGACGTCGTCGTCTCGGTGCCCTATTTCGACACCGACATCTTCGATCTGCGGGGCCTGATGCGCATGGGCGAGCTCCTCTGGGCCTAAGTCGCAGAGCACAACCTTGGAGCGTCGGTCGCCAACGCCACCCCGCGGCCCGCCTGAGGCCCTTGGACCCGCCGTGACGAGGGCGGGCGGTCCTGCCGCCGCCTACCGAGGTCCATCCCGCCCTGTCTAGCCTCCCCGGCGATGTCCGGATCGGCCGGGTCCTCCGGCGTGCCCGGCCGCACCGCCAGTCGGCGCCCTCGGAGCCGGGCATCGGGTACGAACTTGCGGTCGTCCACTCGCTCGAAGACGATGGCACCGTCGTGCGGCATCAGCCTGACCCACCCGCCGAGCAGGTGGGCCCACTCCGCCCCATGCCCAACTTTTTCCCATCGGCGTGGTGACGGTGGCGGACCTTCGGCATCGTCGACTTCGCTGTCCCACCGCCGATCCATCGGCGGTGCGGGTGTTCGGGCCAGCGGATCGCAGCACCGGGCCCGAAAAGGTGCCGCATCCGTGAACGGCGTCGTTCTGGCCGGCCCGGACATGCCCCTGGCGCCTGCGGCTCACCGGCACCGCCGGAGCCGACGGTCGCGTCAAGGTTGTCCACCTCGGGCCCTTGACGTACGTCGCCGGCTGACCGGCGGTCCAGCAACGAGGCGGACAACCCCGCACGAAGATGGCGCCGTGGCTGCCCACCTCAGCGTCGGTCAGCCTGGCGACGGGATGGCGGAGGCGATACCGCTGGTCGTGGTTTCGGCCACTACCCTCAACCGCCACCTGGTGTCGCTCGGGCGGTGCATGTCAGCGAGACGGCGTGGCTTGCCTCGCGACCCGCCGCCCCCGAGACGAATGAGAGATGATGTCGAGAGCCCTGGCCTTGCGGGACACGTGGAATCGCCGCACCACCACCTGGCACAACCACGTAGTCAACTCATCGGCCTTCGATGCGGTGCGGGAGAGGGTGGTCGACGAAGCGGGGCTCACAGGTGTGGAACGCATCGTCGACCTGGGCGCCGGCACCGGCTTCCTCAGCCTGGCCCTGGCCCCCCGGGCCGGCGACGTGTTGGCTGTCGATCTTTCCGACGCCATGTTGGCCGTGCTGAAAAAGGACGCCGAAGCGGACCACCGGGCCAACGTCCGCACCCGGATGGCCGACCTGTCGACTTTCGACTTGCCGGCCGGCAGCGTCGACCTGGTGGTGTCCAACTACGCGCTGCACCATCTGGTCGACGACGACAAGCGCATGCTGGTCGCCCGGATGCGGACCTGGCTGACGCCCGGCGGCCGGGTCGTACTGGCCGACATGATGTTCGGCCGGGGTCGGACCGCCCGCGACCGCCAGGTCATCTGGGCCAAGGTCAACGCTCTGTTGCGCAAGGGCCCCGGCGGTGTATGGCGCCTCGCCAAGAACCTGGTGCGTTTTGGCCTGGCGCGGGGCAGCGAGCTGCCCGCCTCGCCCGAGTTCTGGGTGCGGGCTTTCGAGGATGCAGGCTTCTTGGACGTTCGGTTCGAGCCGATCGTGGCGGAAGCCGGCCTCGTCACCGCGACGGTCGGTCCAGCGGCCGCGACCTGAGACGGAAGCTCGGTGCCGGTGGGCCCGGAGGCTAGGGCCCCGGCCTGGTCTCTTCGTCGGAGGTTGGGCCGTGCCCTGACCGGCGCCGTGGCGGCCGTACTGGTCGTGATCGTGGTCCCGCGGCCCGCTCCGGCGGCGACGAACCCTGGTCCTTCGAACCCGGCGACGGTGTTGACCGCCGGCCGGGGCCAGATGGCCGAGGCGGTCGTCGCCGTCGATCCGGCTGACCCCTCGCACTTGGCCGCGGCCGCCGACCCCTACGGGGGCGGTGTCCACATCGAGGTGACCGAGACCCACGACGGCGGCCGCACCTGGTCCCCCCCGGTGAAGCTGGTGCCTGCCGGCTCGACCAAGAGCTATGACCCGACGCCGCTGTTCCTTCAGGACGGACGGCTCGTGGTGGTGGGGGGCGCCTCCTCCGCCGGCCACGTCTACTGCCAACCGGCGAGCCGCATATTCGTCGCCTCGGTGACCGGTGCCAACGCCACTTTCGACATCGCGCAGCCACCCCGCCCCGCCGTCTACGTCGACCGGCCGACGGCCACCGCGGATTCGGAGTCGGGGGCCGTCGTCCTGTCCTGGACCGAGTCCAGGGGCCCGGGCGCCGAGTGCCGAGGGGTGCCGGAACGGTCCAGCGTCGTCGTACGCCAGTGGGGCCACGAGGCCCGTTGTGTGGACCCGCAACCGTTGTCGTCAACCGGGTCGCCGGCCGCCTTTGGCGCCGGCCTGGCCCAGGCCGGCGCCGCAGTGGTGGCCGCGGTGCGCGAGCTGGGGCCGGGTTCCCGGTCCCGCCTCACCGTGTCGTCATCGTCCGACGGCGGTTGCACGTTCGGCCCTGTCGAGCTCCTCGACGAGGGCCCCCAGCCGTCGGCCACGCCCGCGGCCAGTGGGGGCTTCGCCGTCGGCGTTCCCTCAGTGGCGCTCAGCCCGGACGGCTCGACCACCGTGGCTTGGTCGGTGGGTTCCGGCCCAGGTGTGGCCACAAGGGTCCTGGTCCGCTCGGGCACGCAGCCCGAGGACGGGTTCCGGCCCTTGGACCCTCCGCCCGACGCGGCCGGAACGGAGCTGCTACCCACACTGGCTGCCGACCGGCAAGGGGGGATCTGGATGGCCACGGCTTCGGCCACCCGTGCCGGACTTGACTTCCTGCTCAGGCGGTGGGCCGGGACATGGGCGCCCGCGCAGACCGTGGCCTCCGGAGCCGCGGGCGGCTACGTGGAGCTCGGTGAGGGCCTGGGACTGGCCACCGCCGGACCCGTATTGGCGGCACTGGTGCCGGTCGACGGGCCGGCGTCGAGCTCGCTGGTACTGAGCACGATGTCCGTCCCTGAGCCAGCGCCGAGACGACGCCCGCAGCGGCCCGCCCGGCCCGGTTCCACCCAGACAGCCCTCCCGGCGGTCACTTCGCAGACTCGGCCGGTGGGAAAAGGGATTCGTGCCCGCCCAGCCGTGGTCGCGGGCCTAGCCGGCGCCCTGGTTGTAGCTCTGGCCACATTGTTCGTGGTGGGGCGCCGCCGTCACGAACGGCCACGGCTAGAGCCACCTGCGCCGGCCGGCCGGAGGCCGACGGGCCCTTGAGGACCTGGGTGGCTGGTGTCCTGCGCCTGCTTCGTGCCGGCCAAACGGCTCGCGACCTGGGGTGGCGCGTCAACTTGGACGAGCCCGGCTGCGGGGCGGCGCCGGAGCGTTCATCGCCTACCGAAGGCCGGCGCCAACGACCGGCAACAAGAACCGGCGTCGGCCAGAGACCGACATCGAGTGGTGACTCGCGTCGATCGGATCATGGGTGAAACATTGCCGGGCGACCACCCGCAGCAGTGCCAGCGAGCTCGCCGCCTCGCCGCCGGCGCCGACTGGGTACACGATCGGTGCTGGGTCCGTGTCGGGGAGGTGCAGCACGTCGCAGTCGAGCTCGATGGCGCCGAACTCGGGTGGAGGACGGTTTTCGTGCTGGTGCGCCGCTCGGCGGGACGAGCGTCGTCCCACAGCCGGCAGAAGTGCGAACTGCCCCCCGTAGCTCACCGAGCAGCCGCTGCAGGCCAGGATCGTCGGCATAGCGGCCGGCGACGGCGCGAAGGCTCGCCACCGCCTCGACCGCCGTCCGCTCGTCTTGCTCCGGGCTGCCGGCAACCAGGCCTCCGCCGCCCAGAAACCGCTGGCAGGCGATGTTTCGCGCCGGTGGTGGCCAGACGGAGAAGTCGCCCAGGAGGGCCGTGGCGAGAGCGTTCCACGCCAGGACGTCACCCTTGGCGTCCAGGGCGACAGCCGTGCCCTCGCCGACCGCAAGGCGACGCCAAGCTCCCCGCGCTGCATGGTCCCAGGGCTGCTGGCGGTGGGTTGGTGATGATGCTCGTGCTGGATCTTGTTGCCGTCAAGGCGGCGGCGGTCATGGCCGGCTCCGCCGGCAAGGCGCCCCACACCCCCGGGCGGCTCCGCCGGCAAGGCCGATCAACGCCCGTCCCCCGAGCACTAGTCGGGAAGCCTGGAGCGGGGGCCCTCGGTCCTGACCTTCTCCACGTGGACGAGCGCCTGGCGGAGCTGGGCGATCCAGTCGGCCTCGTTGGCTCCGACCATGCGCACGCACCAGGCCAGTGCCTCGCTGCGGCTGCGGGCCACGCTGGCGTCGACCAGGGTGTCGAGCACCTCACGTTCGGGCATGCGCAGGCGCGTCATCACCGGAACCGAAAGATTGGAGAACAGACGGCGGGTATCCCCGCACGACGCCCCCCAGCTGACCTTGCGCCCGAACAGGCTCTCGGCGTCGCGGGCGATCAGCGTGCGGGCGTCACGTGTCGCCTCTCGGAACCGCTCGATGCAGGCGGCGGCATGAGCGTCATCCATGGCGGGGACCTCGCCTCGGACCAGAATCTCGTCCCGGTCGACGGAGACCTTGTGCGGCCCGGTGAACCAACCATCGGGGATACGCGTGCCGAACCAGGCGGACACCTCCTCGCCCACCCCGGCCGACTCCCTCACCGGGCGGACGTTACCTGCATACACCTACCCAGCCACGGGAGGGCCGAGCTGAACCGGGCTGGAGCCCGGAGGCGCAAGCTACCCTCGGCCCATGCCCGGTGCCCGCAGACTGGCCCGCCTGGGCGGGGTGCCGATCTCTGTGGACCCGAGCTTCTTCGTGATCATTGCCATCCTCGGGCTGGGCCAGGGCCAGACCTGGCAGGGGCTGCTGGTGTGGGTGGCGGTGGCCACCGCTGCCATCCTGCTGCACGAGGTCGGTCACGCCATTGCCTTTCGGACCTTCGGGCGGAAGCCGTCGATCACGCTCTACGGCTTCGGTGGGCTCACGTCGGCCGCTGGCGACCAGATGACGCCGGCCCGCAGCTTCGTGGTCAGCCTGGCCGGCCCCTTCGCCGGTTTTGCCCTCGGCGCCGCGGTGTGGTGGGCCGGTCTGCGGTGGGGGGTACCCGGTCAGGGATCTCTGGGCCGCATCGCCTACTTCGACGCCCTGTTCGTGACGATCGGTTTCGGGTTGCTCAACCTCCTGCCCGTGCTGCCCCTCGACGGGGGCAACGCCATGGCGTCGGTCCTTCGCCGGCTGCGGGGCGACGACGGCGACCAGCTGGCCCACAAGGTGTCGGTCGGCGTGTGCGTAGTCGCGGGCCTCCTGTGCGTGTACCTGCGGCAGTACTACCTGCTCCTGTTGGTCCTGATGTTCGGCGGCCAGAGCTGGGCCCATCTGCGCCACCAGAAGGAGGAG
Organism: Acidimicrobiales bacterium; assembly: GCA_038232515.1. Taxonomy (GTDB): domain Bacteria; phylum Actinomycetota; class Acidimicrobiia; order Acidimicrobiales; family JAUJNH01; genus JBBSHS01. The sequence continues at coordinate 7,708 of JBBSHS010000024.1, read as the reverse complement.
CCGCTCTTCGACCGCCTGCGTGAGGGCTCGACGGCGCTGCTCCGGGGCGAAGCAGCAACCGCGTCCGCCATCGCCGCCGAGGTCCTTGCCGGCCGGCCGACGGCCACTTTGCACGACCGGGCCAGCGTGCTGGCGGCCTGGTCGGCGTTGGCCGCCGGTGACGTCTCGGCGGCCGACCGCGCCCTGGACGGCCGGCCCGATTCCCCTCCGGGCACCAAGGCCCGGGGCCGGCGGGACCTGGTGTGCGAGGGGTGTGTGGCTCTGGCCCAGGGCCGCCCGGGCGGTCTTTCGAGCGGGAATCGCGGCGCGGACGCCCTCGAGCAGGTGGCCGCCGGCCTGGAGGCTCAGGAGTGGGCGCCGCCTGGCGTTCTGGTCGTGCAGTTGGCCCGGCCCGGCGTGCTGGTGGGTGTGCTCGACCGGCTGTCACGGGGTGGGCCCGAAGGTGGTCCCCGCCTGGCCGGGATCGACCGGCTGGCGCTGCTCGCCCATGTCGGCTCGGCCTTCTCGGTGAGCGCCGGTGTGGGCCAGCGCCGCTTCCAGCTGGCCCCCGACGGCCAAGTGGCGTTCGACGTGGCCTGCAGCCTGACCCGGACCGGCCGGTTGGACGAGGCCCTTGCCTGGTTGGAGAGGGCCGTCGGGCACGGGTGGCACGACCTCGCAGCTCTGGACGGCGACTCGGACCTGACCCCGCTGCGGGGGCAGCCTGGCTTCGCCCTCGTCCGCGCCCGCGTGGCGGAGCACAGCTGCTGATGGCGACGCTCCCGGAGCTGGCCCGCATGCACACCCGGCTCGACGAGGACCAGCTGAGCCACCTCACGCGGCTGGTGGCCAGTTGGGGGATGCTGGCCGATCTCTGCTTCGGTGACCTGCTGCTCCTCGTGGTGGTGTCCGACCGAGACGACAGCCGGTTCATCGTGCTGGGCCAGATGCGGCCCACGACCAGCCAGACCCTCCACCGCGAGGACCTCGTCGGGCGCATCATCGACGGGGCCGAGCGCCCCCTGGTGGCGAGTGCCTGGCGTAGCGGCGAGATCCTCGACGGTGAGGTCATGCTCGGGCGGGGCGAGCAGGCCCGCATCCAGTGCATCCCGGTACGCCACCGAGGCAAGCTGGTGGCGGTGCTCACCCGTGAGTCGGCGCTCGCCGTCGGCCGCCGCCCCGGCGAGCTGGAACGGGCCTACGTGGAGGTCTTCGACCGCTTCGCCCGAATGGTCGTGCGGGGCGAGTTCCCTTACCCCGTGGACGAGGGGACCACGGCCGAGTCGCCCCGTGTCGGCGACGGTGCCCTGCTGTTGGACGCGGCCGGCCTGACCGTGTACGCGTCGCCCAATGCGGTCAACGCCCTGCACCGCATGGGCGTGTACTCCAACGCCGAAGGGGTGCGGCTGGACGAGGTGGGCGTCGACGAGACGGCGGTGTCCACCGCCTACGCCACTCACCTGCCCGTCACCGAGGAGGTCGAGCGCCGGCCCGACGTGATCATTCTCATCCGTGCCCTCCCGCTCTTGGAGAACGGCAAGGTCATCGCCGGGATCGTCCTTCTGCGGGACGTGACCGACCTGCGTCGCCGTGACCGCCTGCTGCTCAGCAAGGACGCCACCATCCGCGAGGTGCACCATCGGGTGAAGAACAATCTGCAGACGATCGGCTCGCTCCTGCGCCTGCAGGGCCGTCGGCTGGCGCCGGGCGAGGGACGCGAGGCGCTCGACGAGGCCGAGCGTCGCATCCGGTCGATCGCGCTCGTCCATGAGATCCTGTCCCGTGACGCGGGCGAGCAGGTTGCCTTCAACGAGATCATCGGGCCTCTGGTGCGCATGGCCGCGGACGGCATGATCGTCACCGACGTGCCCGTCGAGTTCTCGTGGGGTGGCCAACCCGGCGAGTTGCCGGCCGCCCTGGCCACACCCCTGGCGGTGGTGCTGACCGAGCTCTTGCAGAACGCCGCCGAGCACGCCTTCGTCGACGGGGCCCAGCCGCATTCCCCTGACGGCGTCGGTTGGGTGGAGGTCAACCTGGCCAACGACGGCGCCGATCTGGTGGTCACGGTCCGGGACAACGGGAGGGGCCTGCCCAGCGGCTTCACCATCGACTCCACCCGTAGCCTGGGCCTGTCCATCGTGCGCGACCTGGTGACGAGCCAGCTGGGCGGGACCATCTCCCTGCGCACCGAAGCCGGCACCGTGGTGGAGCTGAAGATCCCCATTCCCCCCGCCGAGCTCTGACCAGCGAACGGCGGGGCGGCTTCGGCAGTGGGTTGGCTTCGGCAGGGGAGTTTGACCCCCGGCGCCCCCGGCGCCCCCGGCGAGCTACCGTGGGCTTCGGGCCCATCTTGGGTCACCCCAAGCTACGGGATGACGCTGCGGCCCCGGCCCGGCTCCGACCAGGAGCCGTCACCCAGCGTCTCTTCATGGCCGGGAACTTCGCCCGCTACGTGAACCTGGACAGCTCGTGACCGGTGCTGAGGAACTGCTGATCGCCCGCAACCCCGACCCCGAGTCGAGTCTGGCCTACCTGATGTACCTGCCGGTGGGAGAGGGGATGGTGCTGCGCACGTCGGGGACCTGGCCACGCACGAAGGCTCTGTACTGCTACCCGGTGCCGGCGAGCGAGTGGCCTGTCGACGCCGACATCGTGGAGCGAGTGGCACTGCGCTCCTGCGTCCGCCGCGGCGCCGCCATCGACCTGGTGCTCGACCGAGCGCGGGAGAACCGCTCTCAGCTCGTGTTCACCACAGCCCGGGGCCGCGACGCCGTGTTCTGGCAGTCGCCTCGCACCCGTAAACAGGCCCGGCCAAATGTGACCACCCCCACCGCCCGAGCGGCGGGAATCGCCGAGCTGGAGATTGTGGTCGACTCCCACGAGCGGTACGCCTACCACTTCGCCAGCAAACCGGTGCGCACGCTGTCCCGGGCACTGCCTTGCGGTGACTACGGCCTGGTGGTCGACGGGCGGCTCGTCGCCTCCGTCGAGCGCAAGTCGCTGACTGACCTGGTCTCCAGCCTGACCAGTGGAAGGCTGCGCTACGCGCTGGGCGAGCTCGCTGCTCTGCCCCGCGCCGCTGTGGTCGTCGAGGACCGCTACTCCGAGATCTTCAAGCCGGGCCGGGTCCGCCCGGCGCTGGTCGCCGATGGCCTCGCCGAGTGCCAGGTCCGCTGGCCGGGCGTGGCCATCGTCTTCTGCGAGACCCGCCCTTTGGCCGAGGAATGGACATACCGGTACCTGGCGGCTGCCCACGTGTGGGCCACCATGGAGGCCGCGGCCATCGAACGGGTCGTCGTGGCGCCTGGTGAGCTCGACGACGCCCCTCCCGCGCCGGGCCCCTCCACGGCCGAGGTGCGGGCCTGGGCGCGCTCGAACGGCATCACCGTGCCTGACCGGGGCAGGCTGAGACCTGAGGTGTTGCAAGCGTGGCTCGCCGCGCACAGCACCCCTGATCCTTCGATGAGCAGCGGACTGGACCACGCCGGATGCTCGAGCGGCCTTGACCGTTCAGGATCTGCAGGAATCCTCGTCACGGGCGAACAGAAGGTGAGCCGACCATAGGCCGTCACCAAGAAGTCGGGTGTTCCCGACGCAGGCGGGCCAGAGGGCGAAGCCCGCCGAGGAGGACCGCTGCGAGCGTCAGCTCGCGGCCCGGGTGGCCCGCTGGCGGGCCAACCATGCCTTGCGAAGCTTGCGCCGCTCGTCCTCGGAGGTACCACCCCACACGCCCGACTCCTGGTTGGTGGACAGAGCGAACTCGAGGCACTCGCTCTGGGAGTCGCACATGCGGCACACCGACTTGGCCGCCTCGATCTGTTCAATGGCAGGCCCGGTGGTGCCGACAGGGAAGAACAGGTCCGGATCGGTGTCGCGGCAGGCGGCCCGCTCCCGCCAGTCGTCTTCGCTCCAGTCGATCGAGCGGTTCCAGGTCAGGGCCACGGCGTGCCTCCCGGCGGCGAAGTGAGGGATGTTGTGAATCTGTTCACATGAATATTCCCCACAATTTACACGACGGAGAACCGTCCGTGACGACAGGGTAAACCCGCTCGTCGGCACGGGCAAGGGCCAATTCCAACTTTTTCGCTCAGGGGATGACGAGGTCGAGGACCTCCGGCTCGTTCTTGAGCACCAGACGTTCGACCTCACCCAGGTACTCGCCGTCCATCTGCCAGGGAAACGGTCCGTGGCCGGTCACCACCACCTCGGTCTGGTCGGCCTTGCGGACGATCCGGCGCCCGCCCCGCACACCACTGCCCCGCGTGGCGTCGCCCAGCGCGGAGAGGAGCGTCACCAGGTCGAGACGGCGGAAGGTCAGGATGTGGAGCCCGCGGTCAAAGCCGGCGTCGGGAGCGGTGTCGAGCGGACGGTTGCCGAGGTAGGTGTAGGGATTGGTGTTCTGGACGAGGGCGAACACCCCATCGTCGACCGTGCTGCCGTCGGCGTGGCGCACAGACAGCCGAGGATTGGCCCGGTCGTACAGCCCTGCCCACTGACGGACGCCGGCCCAGGCGAACCAGCTGTGGCCGGCATAGCGCTTGAGCGCCGAGCGGGTCTCCACCATCTGCACCACGGCGGCGTCGAAACCGATGCCGGTGTGGAAGCAGAAGTAACGGCCGTTGGCGCTGCCCAGGCCCACCCGCCGGATCGACCCGCGCCCCAGTGCACCGAGAAGCTCGCCGGTGGCCTCTATCGGGTCGTTGGTCATGCCGATGGTGCGGGCGAAGACGTTGGTGGACCCACCGGGGAGCACGCCCAGCGCCGTACGTGAGCCAGCCAGGCCGTTGGCCGCTTCGTTCACGGTGCCGTCGCCGCCGAGGACGACCACCACGTCGGCTCCGTCGGCGGCTGCTCCCTGTGCCAGTCGGGTGGCGTGGCCCCGGCGGGACGTCTCGGCCACGGTTACGTCGTGGTCAGAGGCGAGGGCCTTGCCGATCACCACGCGGGCCCGAGACGTGACCGACGTAGCCGACGGGTTGTGGACGAGCACCATCCGCATCGCCCGGCAGTCTCCCACCACTCGTCGATGCGAGGGCGGCTCAGGCGTCGGCGGCTTGGCGCAGTTGGGCCAGCGACCGGGCCAACAGCCGGGAGACGTGCATCTGGCTGATGCCGAGTTGGGTGGCGATCTCGCTCTGGGTGAGCCCGTCGAAGAACCGCAGCTGGAGGATCCGGCGCTCTCGGGCCGGCAGGGTCGAAAGCAGGGGTGAAAGCGTGGCCCGGTGCTCCGCCCCTTCCATCTGGTTGTCCTCGACGCCCAGCCTGGAGCTCATGGCGTCGCCCTCGTCGTCGCCGGGGCTGGGGGCGTCGAGCGAGGCGAAACGGTATGCCTGTCCGGCTTCCAGCGCCTCCAGCACCTCTTCTTCGCTCACTTGGGCCTCTGTGGCCAGCTCGGCGATGGTGGGTGAGCGCCCGATCTCCTGAGAGAGGTTGGCGATGATCTTGCCCAGGCGGAGGTAGAGCTCCTGCATGCGCCTGGGGGCCCGCACGGCCCAGCCCTTGTCCCGGAAGTGGCGCTTCAGCTCGCCCACGATGGTATGGGTGGCATAGGTCGAGAACTCGACGCCCCGGACTGGATCGAAGCGGTCGACGGCCTTCAGAAGCCCCACCGAGGCCACCTGGACGAGGTCGTCCAGCGGCTCACCGCGGTTGTTGAACCGCCGGGCCAGATACTCCGCCAGCCCGAGATGGGCCGTGACCAGCTCGCCCCGCAGGAGCGGGCTGCGGGTCTCGGCGAAGGCGACGAACTTCTGGCGCAGCTCCTCGCGCTGGGCGGGATCGAATGTCACCGCCGTCAGACCCGCCGCTTCACGAGACGGAAGTGGAGCCCCTCGACGTCCAGTGAATGCTCGTCGACCAGCGCGTCGAGGATGAGCTCGGAGAGCTCGGAGAGATGGGGAGACCGGCCATCGCTGTCGGCGCCTACATCGGCCGTCCCCTCGATCTCCAGCGACCCGTCGAAGATGGCGTAGTGCAGCCGGAGCGTGCCGCTGACGTGGCCTTTGCCGACCAGCGCGTAGCACAGCTCGTCGATGGCGAGCCGAAGATCCTCGACCTCCTCGTACGTGAACCCCAGCCGGCTGGCGAGCCCGGACGCGGTGACCCGGGCCAGGCGCACCAGCTCTGGCGAGGTGGGGACCGAGAGGTCGACGGCTTCGACCGCGTCGGTGGCCAGGGGGTCGTTGGGCACCGGCGGTGGAACTTATCAGGGACCTGCGGGCATGCCCGGCGGCTGCTTGGGCGGTTGGGGCGACTGGTGCGCCAGTGTGGCATGGGTGAGGATGACCGCCATGCACGTGGTTGTGTGCGTCAAGCAGATCCCGGGCCCGGCGTCACCCGGACGACTCGATCCTGACACCCACAACCTGGTGCGGCAGGGCAAGCTGATCATGGACGACTCGGACTCATACGGTATCGAGACAGCCCTCCAGCTGCTGACCGAGGCCGGTGGGGGCGAGGTCACCCTGTTGTCCATGGCCCCCGGCGAACAGGTTTCCGGGTTGCGCAACGGCCTGGCCATGGGTGCGTCCGGCGCTGTCCTCGTGTCCGACCCGGCGCTGGCCGGCACCGATGCCCTGGGTACGGCCAAGGTGCTCGCCGCCGCCGTCAGGCGCGCCGGCCAGGCGGTCCCGGTCGACCTCGTCCTGGCCGCCACCGAGTCCACCGACGGCTACACCGGCACCGTGCCGGCACAGCTGGCCGAGCTCCTCGGACTGCCCTCGGTCACCTTTGCCAGGCGGGTGAAGGTCGACGGCACGACCGTCAGGGTCAACCGCCAGACCGAAGCCGGGTACGACGAGGTCGAATGCCCGCTGCCCGCTCTGGTCACGGTGACCGCGGGCGTGGTCGAGCCCCGCTACCCCACCTTCAAGGCCATCATGGCGGCCAGGAGCAAACTCGTCGACATCGTCACGGTGGCCGACCTCGGTATCGATCCTGCTTCGGTGGGCCAGATCGGGGCGAGGCAGGAGATCGTCGCCGTGACGGCGGCCGAGGGTCGCCAGACCGGCACGGTCGTGGTCGACAAGGGCGACGCCTTCGAGGCGATCATCGCCTTCCTGGACGAGCTCAAGGTCATCTGAGCCCGATCACCGACTGCCGACGAGAGGTACCGGACATGGCTGTGGTGGAGAAGATCTGGGTGGTGGCCGAGGCCATCGAGGGCAAGGCTGTCACCTCGACCCTGGAGAACCTCACCGCCGCCCGCCGCCTCGCTTCCCGCGTCGAGGCCGTGACCTGGGGGGCGGCCTCGACCTTCGCCGCCGAGCTGGGTGACCACGGTGCCGACACCGTCTTCAGCGCCGGTGAGCTGGGCGGCGCGCTGCCGGGCGTACCGGTGGCAGCCGCCATCGCCGCCCTGGCCGAGTGGAGCGGCCCGCCCGCCGCCGTCCTGCTGTCGCAGACCTACGACGGTCGCGACATCGGCGGACGGTTGTCGGCCCGGCTCGACGCGCCGGTGCTCACCAACGTCTTCGACCTGACCGGGGAAGGGGGCGGTCTGGTCGCCCACCTGTCGATCTTCGGCGGCACCGAGCTGGTCAAGGCCAGGTTCACCTCGGACAAGCCCGGGATCTTCGTGGCGCGGCCCAAGTCGTTCGTCGCCGAAGGCGGCGCTGGCTCAGCGGCCCAGATCGTGCCCATCGACGTGCCCGACACCGGCGCCCTCAACGGCGCAAGGATCGTGTGCCGCCATGTCGAAGCGCGCAACGGCCCCAAGCTCGACGAGGCG
>JBBSHS010000023.1:0-31038 GCA_038232515.1 Acidimicrobiales bacterium | reverse complement strand
CGCGAGCAGGTGGACATCGCCGACTTCCTCGACGCCGAGACAACCCGCATCGACGCCGTCATTGGCGGCAAGCAGCTGATGACCAATTTGCTCGGTCAACGTGCGAATGCCGTGATCAGTTTACTGATCGGGGGTTCGGTGGTCTGGGGTAGTGACGGGATACCGGTGCCCGACGGGCCCGATCGGGCGGTGCGACTCGGTGCGGTGGCGACAATCCACTCGGGACTGACGCTCGATGCCGGTCGCGACCCTGGAGAAACTCAGGTCGCTCGGCCGTATCTGCGAGTCGCGAATGTCCAGGACGGCTGCGTCGACCTGACCGAGGTCAAGGATGTCACCGTTCCCCTCCGACTGGCGCGACGGTGCGAGCTTCGGCCGGGCGACGTCCTCATGACCGAGGGAGGGGACGCCGATAAGCTTGGACGAGGTACCGTTTGGGAAGGTCAGGTGCCCGGTTGTCTCCACCAGAATCACGTGTTCGCTGTAAGGCCCAGCGGCGCACTTGACCCGAGCTACTTGGCGCTCTTGACCAGGACGGAATATGCACGGGCTTATTTTGAGGTCACCGCGACCAAGACAACAGGCATCGCCAGTACCAGCACCTCAAAGATAGCCGCATTCCGGGTGCCTCTGCCCGACCTCGCACGACAGCGAACCATCGTGGAGGGCATCAGGGAACAGCTTGTTGAGGTCGAACGCCTCCATAGTGCAATTGTCCGCCAGATCGCACTCCTCCGCGAGCACCGGCAGGCGCTCATCACCGCCGCCGTGACCGGCGAGCTTGACATTCCCGGAACCGCGGCGTGACCAAGCCGGACGAGGAGAAGTTCGAGGCGGCTATTTGCGACTGGCTGGTGGGCCAGGGCGGGTACGTCGCCGTCAAGAACGACAGGCTGCAGGGCGAGCCCCGGGACTTCGACCCGGAGCGGGGGCTGGACACGGTCGAGCTGTACTCGTTCATCGGGGCCACGCAGATCGACGCCTGGCACGAGCTGGTCAAGCGGTACGGGGGAGACCCCGACGTGGCCCAGGCGAAGTTCGCCGACCGGGTGGCGTCGGAGCTGGACAGGCGGGGAGTGGTGGACGTGCTGGGCCACGGTGTGGTCGACCAGGGCGTCACCATGCGGCTGGCGTACTTCCGGCCCGCCCACGGCCTGACGCCCGAGCTGGTGGCCGGCTACGCCGCCAACCGCCTGACCGCCACCCGGCAGCTGCGCTACGAGCCGGGTTCGGCCAGGGCGCTCGACCTGGCCCTGTTCGTCAACGGCATCGCGGTGGCCACGGCGGAGCTGAAGAACCCACTGACCGGCCAGGGCGTGGAGCAGGCCATCGGGCAGTACCGCACCGACCGGGACCCGAAGAACCGCACGCTGGCCCGGGCCGTGGTCCATTTCGCCGTCGACCCGAGTCTGGTGGCCATGACCACGCGGCTGGCGGGTCAGGAGACCAGGTTCCTGCCCTTCAACCGGGGCCACGGCGGCGGGGCGGGCAATCCGGCCGACCCGTCGGGGCATGCCACCGCCTATCTGTGGGAGCGGGTGTGGCAGCGCCACGCCTGGATGGACCTGCTGGGCCGGTTCGTGCACGTGGACAAGCCGGCGAAGGGCTCGAAGAAGCTCGGGCCGGCCATCGTCCCCCGCTACCACCAGTGGGACGCGGTGCTCCGGCTGGAGGCCGCGGCCCGCGAGGAAGGCGCCGGTCGGTCGTACCTGGTGCAGCACTCGGCCGGGTCGGGGAAGTCGAACACCATCGCCTGGTTGGCCCACCGTCTGTCGACGCTGCACGCCGGCGACACAAAGGTGTTCGACAAGGTGGTGGTGATCACCGACCGGGTGGTGCTCGACCGTCAGTTGCAGGAGACGATCTACCAGTTCGAGCACACCCATGGCGTGGTGGTGCGGATCGACAAGTCGTCCCAGCAGCTGGCCGACGCGCTGTCGGGCGAGTCGGCCCGGGTGATCATCACCACGCTGCAGAAGTTCCCGTTCGTGCTCGACAAGGTCGACGGCCTCCCGGGGCGGCGGTACGCGGTGATCGTCGACGAGGCCCACTCGTCCCAGACGGGAGAGGCGGCCAAGGAGCTGCGCCGTGTCCTCGGCGCGGCGGCGACCAAGAAGGAACAGGAGGGCGACCTTCCCGCCGACGCGGTGGAGGAGGCGCTGGCCCAGGCGGTGGCGGAGCGCGGGCGGCAGAAGAACATGAGCTTCTTCGCCTTCACGGCCACGCCGAAGGGCAAGACGCTCGAGCTGTTCGGCCGGCTCAACCCGGCGACGCACAGGCACGAGCCGTTCCACCTGTACTCGATGCGCCAGGCCATCCAGGAGCGGTTCATCCATGACGTGCTCGCCAGCTACACGACCTACGGGACGTTCTTCCATCTCGAGAAGGCCGTCACCGAAGACCCCGCCTACCAGACGGCCAAGGCCCGGCGGGCCATCGCCCGCTTCGTGACCCTGCACGAGCACAACCTGGCCCAGAAGGCCGAGATCATCATCGAGCACTTCCGCCGTCACGTGGCCCACAAGGTGAACGGGCAGGCCAAGGCCATGGTGGTGTGCTCGTCGCGGGCCCATGCGGTGCGGTTCTGGGAGGCGCTGCGCAGTTACGTCAGCGATCAGGGCTACGACATCGGGGTACTGGTCGCCTTCTCCGACGAGGTCCCCCTGAACGGCGGCGCCCCGGTCACCGAGGCGAAGTGCAACGGCTTCCCCGAGTCCCGGACGGCGGAGCGGTTCGACACCGACGACTTCCAGCTCATGGTGGTGGCGGAGAAGTTCCAGACGGGCTTCGACCAGCCGAAGCTGTACGCCATGTACGTCGACAAGACCCTCACCGGCCTGGCCGCGGTGCAGACCTTGTCAAGGCTCAACCGAACCCGTCCCGACAAGGACGGCACCTTCGTCCTCGACTTCGTGAACGACGCCGGGGACATCGCCGCCGCCTTCGAGCCCTACCACGCCGGGACGGTGGCGCCTCCGTCCGACCCGAACCTGCTGTACGACACCCGCCACGCCCTCGACGAGTTCGGGGTCCTCGACGGCGAGGAGGCAACGACCTTCGCCCGGATCCTGCTGGCCGAGAAGATCGACCACGCCCGCCTGCACGCCGCGTTGGGCCCGGCCATCGACCGGTTCTGGGGCCTGGCGCCGGACGAGCAGGACCGGTTCAGCGACGCCCTCGGCCGGTTCGTGAGGATCTACTCGTTCCTGTCGCAGATCGTGACGTTCGTCGACACCAGCCTCGAGCGCGATTACGTGTTCGCCAAGTCGCTGTCGGCGTTCGTAAAGGTCGACGCCGGGGCCGCCGTCGACCTGAGCAGCGTGGTCGAGCTCACCCACATCCGTCATGAGCAGCAGTTCGCCGGGTCGGTCGCCCTCGACACGCTGGGGGGCGAGGTCAGCACCATCTACTCGGGCACCGGGCGGATGCACGAGCCCGAGCCCGAGCCGCTCTCGGTCATCATCGACCGGCTCAACCCGCAGTACGGCACCGACTGGAGCGACGCCGACCGCCTCGTGTTCGACGCCGCCCTCGACGACCTCGTCGGCGACGAGGACGTCCAGGTCACCGCGGTCAACAACAGCGCCGAGAACTTCGGGGTCGTCTTCCCTGAGTTGTTCCAGAAGGCGCTGCTCGGTCGCATGGACCGCAACGAGAAGGTCGTGTACAAGTTCCTCGACGACCGCGAGCTGGCCGCCGACGTGGTCAAGGTCTACGCCACGCTGGCCCAGGCGCGGGCCAGGGTGGCCTACCAGCAGTACTGTCCCATCGGCGAGCTCCTCGACGCCGGGGGCGAGAACCAGCACCTCGAGTACAAGGCCACGCTGCGCACGCGAACCGAAGCCGGACAGGTCTACAAGCCGCTCGAGACCGCCTCGCTCAAGACGGTCGCCGCCTTCGCCAACAGCCGGGACGGGGGCACGCTGCTCATCGGCGTGGCCGACGACGGCACCGTCCACGGCCTGGCCGGCGACTACGCCTCACTGCACGAACCCGGCAAGGACGACCGCGACAGGTTCCTGCTCCACCTCAACCAGCGGTTCGTCAACGCCTTCGGCGAGGCGGCGGCGAGCACCATCTGGTCGCAGGTCCACACCGTCAACGGTGACGACGTGTGCCGGGTCCACGCACCCCACAGCAGCTTCCCGGTCGAGGCGAACGTCGTGGTCGACAAGGACGGCCAACTCCACAAGAAGACCGCCTTCTATGTGCGCATCGGCAACGGCACCCGTGAGATCGCGGACCCCGTCGAGCGTCAGAAGTACATCGCCGGCCTCTGGGGTACCGGCGCGCCACAATCCGGCGCGCCCTGATCCCGCTCTTGACGAGCCTCCCGTGGCGTCGAAGACATCGGCTTCCAGGAGCATGACGAGCTGAACGCCGGTTTGGCGGACGAGGGGATACGGCTGAGGTCTTGGCACCGCCTTTTGGCCGTTCCGTCGCAGCCACGACATGGGAAGTCCATTGCGGGCCGACGTCCCACCTGAGTAGCTTCCCGGCCGTGCTGCGGCTGGTGCTGCCCAAGGGCTCCTTGGAGCGGGCCACTCTGGAGCTGTTCGAGGCGGCCGACCTGCCTGTGCAGCGGGCGTCGGACGTGGCCTACCGGGCCACCATCGACGATCCTCGGGTCGACGAGGTGCGGATACTGCGGCCTCAGGAGATCCCCCGGTACGTGGCCGAGGGAATGTTCGACGTCGGCATCACCGGGCGGGACTGGATCGAGGAGACCGAGAGCGACGTCGTCAGCTTGGGCGAGTTGCGCTATTCCAAGGCCACCAGCCGGCCCATCCAGCTCGTCCTGGCCGTCCCCGACAACTCGCCGGTGACATCCACGACCGACCTGGGCGACGGCGTCAGGGTGGCCACCGAGTACCCGTCGCTGACCCGGCGCTGGTTCGAGCGGTTCGGTATCGCCGCCCACATCGAGCTGTCCTACGGTGCCACCGAGGCGAAGGCGCCCGAAATCGTGGACGTCGTCGTGGACCTGACCGAGACCGGCTCGGCGTTGCGGGCGGCCGGCCTGCGCGTCATCGACACCATGCTCGTCAGCTACACCGAGTTGGTGGCCAACCCGGCCGCCTACGCCCAGCCCGACAAGCAGCACGCCATGCACCAGCTGCGCACGCTGCTGGAAGGCGTGCTCGAGGCCCGGGGCAAGGTGCTGCTCAAGCTGAACGTGACCGACATCGACCTGGAAGCCGTCGTCGCCCTGCTGCCCTCGCTGAAGTCACCTACGGTGTCGAAGCTGTTCGGGGAAGGTGGCTACGCGGTGGAGACGGTGGTGCCCAAGCGGGAGATCAACATCCTCATCCCGGCGTTGAAGGACGCCGGCGCCAGCGACCTGATCGAAATGCCCCTGTCCAAGATCGTGCATTGACGTTGCCGCCGCCCCAGGGGCGACTGCCGTGACGGGCCGCCTGACCGGGACGGTGGCCGAGTTCGACCCCCACGCCGGCTTCGGGACGGTCGTGGCCGGCGACGGTCGGGCCTTCTGGTTCCACTGCACGGCGGTGGTCGACGGCTCTCGCACGATCGATGTCGGCACCGTGGTCTGCTTCGATGTCGTCGCCGGTCACCTGGGCCGCTGGGAGGCAGCCAACGTCGAGCCACGCGGAGCCGTCCCTTCGCAAACGACTACTGGCCCAGATGGGCGGCCTTGATCTGCACGTAGGCGATGCGCAGGCTGGCCAGGCCGGCCTTGATCTCGGCCTCGTCCTCGCCCAGCCGCCCGACCAGCCCATCGACCAGTGCGCTCATGGCGTCGATGGCCAATGAGGCGTCGTCGAGCTTGGGGGGCGCCTGCGAGAGGTACACGCGGGCCAGCTCGAACAGCTGCACGACGTGGTTGCCGACCACGACTGCGGCCGGGGTCTGGGCCAGCTCGGCCATGTACGCCTCGGCTGCCTGCCGCATCTCGGCCTCGGTGGGCTGGCGGCCGGTGGGCTCCGTCGCCGGGGCCGGGCCGGTCGGTGCCGCCTCGCCTGCGCCCGATGGTCCCGGTTCGACGGGGCGCTCGCCGCCCGGCGTCCACAGGCTGCTCACGCCGACCTGCTCGAGCGGTCGGTCAGGCGCTGTTCGCTCTGCTGGCTCACAGGCTGTACTCTACGGCCTGACAACTGACACTGGAAGCGGGGCTCAACTGCCCCCGCCCGGCCGCCGCCAAGCAGGACAAGAACCAACAGCATTACCACCACCAGGCGAGTCGTGGTTCTCGGGAGCCCCAGGCGGGCGCCGCTTCCCTGGCGCCCGCACCTTTGCGCGCGCCGCCAATGCTCCCGCCACCAACCCAAGGAGACAGACATCGCCGCTTCCTCGCCTGACTACAGGGTCAACGACCGGGTACGGGCCCGGGAGGTCCGCCTCATCGACGCCGACGGTGTGCAGCTCGGCATCACGGCGCTTACCGACGCCATGAACCTGGCCCGCCGGACCGACCTCGACCTTGTGGAGATTGCACCCGACGCCAGCCCACCGGTCTGCAAGATCATGGATTACGGCAAGTTCCGGTACGAGACCGAGCAACGGGCCAAGGAGAGCCGGCGCAAGGCGAGCAACACGTCCATCAAGGAGATGAAGTACCGGGTCAAGATCGGCCCGGGCGACTTCGACACCAAGACGCGCCAGGTGGGCAAGTTCCTGACCGACGGGCACAAGGTGAAGATCACGATCATGTTCCGGGGCCGGGAGAACGACCATCCGGAGCTGGGCATGCGGATCCTCGACCGGGTGGCCGAGAAGGTGGCCGAGGTGGCCAAGATCGAAGCCGCACCCAAGCGGGACGGCCGCAACATGACGATGGTCCTGGCCCCCGATCGGCGCCACCAGGCGCCACGGCCCAAGGTGGTGGCCGTCGCCCCCGGTCCAGTCCCCAGCACCGCAAGCCCAAGCCCCACGGCACAGAAAGCCTGAGCTCAGATGCCCAAGATGAAGACGGATCGCGGCGCCGCCAAGCGCTTCAAGGTCACCGGTACCGGCAAGCTGCGCAGGCGCCATGCGTTCATGAACCACATCCTCGAGAAGAAGCCCTCGAAGCGCACCCGTCGCCTCAACCGACGGGCCGAGGTCTCCAAGGCCGACACCAAGCAGGTCAAGCGACTCCTCGGCCGGTGAACCGGCCCCTGTACCCGGCCGTGTGGTCCCCCTCCTTGCGTCCGGCTGACCTGCGGGACCGAGCAGGCCTGAAAGCAGTCCCTTCCGTCCATCTCTCGAAGTTCGTCTGAAGACCATCTGAAGTTTCTGAAAGGAGCACGCCGTGGCACGGGTCAAACGCGCGGTCCACAGCAAGAAGCACCACCGCTCGGTTCTCGAGCAGGCTCAGGGGTACTACGGCAACAAGAGCCGCAGCTTCCGGGCCGCCAACGAGCAGGTGCTGCACTCGCTCCAGTACGCCTACCGCGACCGGCGGGCACGCAAAGGCGATTTCCGTTCGCTGTGGATACAGCGGATCAACGCCGGTGCGCGTCTCCACGGCCTGTCCTACAGCCGTCTCATCGCCGGTCTCAAGGCCGCCGGCGTCGAGGTTGACCGTAAGGTCCTCGCCGACCTGGCCGTGCGCGACGACGCCTCGTTCGCCTCTTTGTGCGAGCTGGCTTCCAAGGCCGCCAGCGGGGATACCCGATAACCGCCCTCGCCCACCGCCACCACCGGGTGCAAAGACTGCGGCGCCTCCTGGGGCGCCGTAGTGCGCGCCAGGCCGAACGGGCCTTCGTGGCCGAGGGAGCCAAGGTCGTCAAGGAGGCCCTGACCTCGGGCCGTCCCGTCGAGTCGCTCTACGTCGACCCCGAGGGGTTGAATGCCGCCGACCAGGTCATCATCGAAGACGCTCTGAGGGCCGGCGCCCGGGTCTTCGAACTGGCCCCCGGTGTGCTCGACCGCCTGGACGGCACGGTCACCCCCCAACCCCTCCTGGCCGTGGTGCCCTTCGTCGACGTCCCCCTCTCGGCGTTGGAGTGCGCCGACCTGATCATCGTCTGCGTCGATCTGCGCGACCCCGGCAACCTGGGCACGGTCCTGCGATCGGCGGAGGCGGCGGGGGCAGGAGGGGTAGTGTGCTGCGACGGGTCGGTCGACGTCTACAACCCAAAAAGCGTGCGGGCGTCGGCTGGAGCGGTCTTCCACGTGCCCGTGGTGGCCGGAGGCGAGGCCAGGTCCGTGTTGGCGAAACTCGGGGAGTGGGGTGTCGAGAGGCTCGGGTCACGGGCGCGCCACGCCAGGCCGGTGGACGGCGTCGATCTCACCGTCCCCACCGCCTTCGTGCTCGGCAACGAGGCCCACGGGCTGCCCGCTGTGGTGGACGAGGTGTTGGACGGCCATGTCACCATCCCCATGGCCGGGCGGGCGGAATCGTTGAACGTCGGCATGGCCGCGGCCGTGCTGCTGTTCGAGGCGGCCCGCCAGCGCCGAGCGGCTGGATAGGCGCCGGTAATGGGGACGGGATGGGACGAATTCCCCGACGCCGTGCTCGAGATCGGACGCGACCGGGTCATCCGCTCGGCCAACCCGGCTGCCGGCCGCCTCTTGGGCTACCCGCCCGAAGCGCTGGCCGGACGCGGGTGCGCAGAGCTGCTCGATCCCCGCACGCCGGCCGGGAGCGCCCTGCTGGATGAAGGCTGGCCCCATCCAGCGTCGCTGCGGTCGGTCAACCGCATGCCCGAGGTCGACTGCATCCTTCGGCGTTCGGACGGCAGCGGCGTCCTCACCCACGTGGCCGGCTCCTACCTGCGCGACGGTGACGGCCGGGTCGAGGGGGCTCTGTTCGTGATCCGCACCTCCTCCCGGCGAGCGGCCGCCGCCGCCAGCGGCATCGAGATCGTCAGCACCGTCAGCCACGAGCTGCGCTCGCCCCTCACATCGGTGAAGGGCTACACGAGCCTGCTCCTCAACCGGTGGGACCGCATCAAGGACGACCAGAAGAAGATGATGCTCGAGCAGGTGAACCACGACGCCGACCGGGTGACCCGCCTCATCACGGAGTTGCTCGACATCTCCCGGCTCGAGACCGGGCGCCTGGTGCTTCGCCGCCAGCTCGTGGACATCCCCGCCCTCACCTCCTCGGTCGTCGAGAAGGTGGGGCTCGACCAGCCTGGCCTGAGCCCCGACATCGAGTTCCCCGACTCCTTTCCCCGCGTCTACGCCGACCCCGACAAGGTGGAGCAGGTCCTCACCAACCTGGTGGAGAACGCCTGCAAGTACGCCAGTCCCACCGGCCTGAGCATCCTCGGTGAGTCGACCGGCGACGAGGTGGCGGTCTCGGTGGCCGACCGGGGCGAGGGGATCCCCACCGCCGACCTGCCCAGGGTGTTCACCAAGTTCTTCCGCCGCGACCTCGGAAAGCCGACGGGCTCAGGTCTGGGCCTGTGGATCTCCCGCGGCCTGGTCGAGGCCCACGGCGGCCGCTTGACGGCCTCGTCCCGGCCCGGCCGGGGCACCACGTTCCGCTTCACCCTGCCCCTCGTGGAGCTCGACGACCTCTTTCCCGACTGACCGCCAGCCGTCGCCCACCGATCTCCGCCCCGTCGGGGGTTGTGGCCGCTCCCGGGGTGCGCATCTGCCGGTCGCTCCGAACCGGTTCGTGCCGGCATGCGGTGGGCAGCCACAATGGCGGGCGTGCTGTCCGACCTCGACTCCGTGGCCAAGGAGGGACAGGTCGCCGTGGACGGCGCCGCCACCGTCGACGAGCTGCGAGTGGTAGAGGCCGAATTCGTGGGCAAGAAGGGCCGTATCGGCGGCCTGAACAGGCTTCTCGGCAACCCGAGCCTCACCGTCGACGACCGCCGGGCCGCCGGTGCCGCCATCCAGGCCGTGCGGGACGAGTTGATCGCCCGTGTCGAGCAGAGGCGTGCCGCTCTGGCTTCGGCCGAACGGCAGGCCCGACTGGGGAGCGAACGACTCGACCTCACCGAGGTGACCCTCGACCGCCCTCGCGGCCATCTGCACCTGGTGAACCAGGCCCGCAACGCCCTCGAGGACGTGTTCATCGGCATGGGTTACGTCGTGGCCGAGGGCCCCGAGGTGGAAACCGACTGGTACTCCTTCGAGGCCCTCAACTTCCCCGTCGGCCATCCCGCCCGCGACGGCTTCGACACGCTCTATCTCAACCTGGGTGAGCCCGGCACCATGCTCCTGCGCCCCCACACCAGCCCCGTCCAGATCCGGGTCATGCAGGCCCAGGCGCCACCGATCTACGCCGTGATGCCCGGTCGCACCTATAGAAAAGACACGCCCGACGCCCGCCACAACCCCAACTTCCAGCAGATCGAGGGCCTGGCGGTCGACCGGGGCATCAGCTTCGGCGACCTGGCCGGCACCATCGACGCCTTCACCCGTGCCTACTTCGGTGCCGACATCGGCTCGCGCCTGCGGCCGGCCTCGTTCCCCTTCACCGAGCCTTCGGCCGAGTTCGAGGTCGCCTGCGTCATCTGTCACGGGGCGGGCTGCCGCACCTGCTCGGGCACGGGCTGGATCGAACTGGGGGGTTGCGGGATGGTGCACCCCAACGTCCTGCGGGCCGGTGGCCTCGACCCCGAGGAGTACAGCGGCTTCGCTTTCGGCTTCGGCATCGACCGCCTGGCCCAGATGCACCACAACATCGCCGACATGCGGGTCCTCAACGACAACGACATCCGTTTCGCCCGACAATTCTGACGAAAGACTGCGTACGTGCTCGTTCCGTTGTCCTGGCTTCGTGACTTCGCCGCCTTCGATCTCGACCCGACCGAGCTCGGACGGGTGTTCGACAGCTTGGGCATGGTCGTGGAGGGCATCCAGCGGATAGGCGAGGGCCTCGACAGGGTCGTCGTCGGGCGGGTGCTGGACGTCACGCCCATCGAGGGGGCGCGGGTACGGCGCACGCTGGTCGACATCGGAGGTGCGGAGCCCGAGCAGATCGTCTGCGGTGCGGACAACGTGGGCGCCGGCCAGCTCGTGGCCGTGGCCCGCCTGGGTGCCGTCCTGCCCGGCGACTTCGTGATCGAGCGGCGCAAGGTCCGCGGTGTGTGGTCCAACGGGATGATCTGCTCGGCCCGCGAGCTGCGTCTGGGTGAGGACGCCGCCGGGATCATGGTCCTGGCCGGAGTCCCGAACGGTCCTTCGAACCACGGGGAGGGTGAGCCCGGCCCGCTCGGCGGAGAGGACGGCACGGTGGCCCTGGGTACGCCATTCGCACTGGCCATGGGCATCGAGGCGGACGTTGTGTACGACCTGGCCATCGAGACCAACCGGCCCGACGCCAACTCCATGGCCGGCGTGGCCCGCGATGCGGCGGCCAAGCTCGGCATCGCCTTCGCCCTGCCGCCGGCCCGTGACGTCGAGCGCACCGGTCCTGCGGCCCGACCCGTCGCCGTCGAGGCGCCCGAACTGTGCCCGCGTTTCACGGCCACCGTCCTGGACGGGGTGCGGGTCGGGCCATCGCCGTCGTGGTTGGCCCGCCGGCTGACCCTGGCCGGCATGCGGCCCATCTCCAACCTGGTCGACATCTCCAACTACGTGATGCTGGAGCGGGGACAGCCCACCCATCCCTATGACCTCGACAAGCTTGCCGGCCGCACCTTCGGGGTTCGTGCCGCCCGTCCGGGCGAGACGGTGGTCACCCTCGACGGCGCAGAACGGCGGCTGGGGCTGGGAGCGTCACCCGACTGCCTCATATGCGACGGCGACGACGTGGCCGTCGGCATCGCCGGGGTCATGGGAGGGGCGTCGTCCGAGATCGACGATGCCACCACCGCGGTGCTGCTCGAGGCGGCCCATTTCGAGCGGTATGCGGTGGCCCGGACGTCCAAGCGGCTGGCCCTGCGCTCGGAGGCCTCCGCCCGTTTCGAGCGCGGTGTCGACCCTTTGGGGATCGAGGCGGCCGTAGCTCGCTTCGTCGAGCTGGCCACGGATTTGGCCGGGGCCGAGGCCGGGCCCACTCTGGTGGTCGAGTACAGCGGGCACATCCCGTACCGCCGGCCCATCACCGTGCGCACGGCCAAGGTGAATGCCCTGCTCGGCACGCACCTGGACGACGGGGACATCGACCGCCTGCTGGCTCCCATCGAATACCTGTCCCGACCAGTTGCGCCCGGCGTACGCGAGGTGACGCCCCCTTCTTTCAGGCTCGACTCCGAGATCGAGGAGGACGTGATCGAGGAAGTGGCCCGCCACCACGGCTACGACCGGATCCCGCTCACCGTGCCCAGACCGGCGCAGGTGGGCCGGCTCACGGCCTACCAGCGCGAGCGCCGTTCCGTGCGCGACGTGCTGGCCGGGCTCGGCCTCACCGAGGCGCTCACCGGGCTGCTGGTGGCGCCGGGTGACCACGAAAGAGCCGGGCTGGACGAGTCGGACGGGGCCGTCGTCACCGCCACCGACCCGTCGGCCAAAGAGGAGTCGGTGCTCCGGGCCTCGCTGCGGCCCGGGCTGCTCAAAGCCGTGGCCTTCAACCTGTCCAAGCGGCTGGATGAAGCCCGCCTGTTCGAGTTGGGCCACACCTTCCCGCCGCCCACCCCCGACACCGCCCCCCGACCCGACGAGCACGAGTGGCTGACCATCGCCGTGGCCGCCGCCAACGGGGCCGCCGACGCCCGCGAGGCAACCCGAGTGTGGTTGGGCCTGGCCGACGCCCTGCGCCTGGAAGATGTGGACCTCGTGGCCCGAGGCGACGAGCCGGGCATGCACCCGACCCGCACGGCCGCCCTGTCTGTGGATGGTCGCCAGGTGGGTGTCGTGGGGGAGATCGACCCGGCGGTGGCCGCCGCCTTCGGCATCGACACCCGGGTGGGCGTGGTCGAGCTTCTGTTCGAGGCGCTCGCCGAGCTGCCCCGGCGCAGCGACGAGCAGAAGCCCATCTCGCGTTACCCGTCGAGCGATATCGACCTCGCCTTCTGGGTGGACGAGCCGGTGCCGGCGGCCGCAGTGGAGCATGTGCTCGTGGCCGCCGGAGGCGACCTGCTCGAGTGGGCACGGCTCTTCGACGTCTACCAGGGCCCGGGAACGCCGGACCGTCGCCGCGGCCTCGCCTACCGACTTCGGTTCGTGGCCCTGGACCGCACCCTCACCGACGCCGAGCTGGCCGGGGCTCGGCGCCGCTGCATCGACGCCGTCGAGTCCGCCCTCGCCGCCACGCTGCGCTGAAACGCTTCGGGAGGAGGGCCAACGCCCTTGACTCCCGCAGCGCCCTCCCCTGGACCCCTGGCGTTGAGCAGGCTTGTGGCCGAGGCGTTCATGGTCCTGTGGCTTTGGTTCATGAGGCCGCTTCGCCCTGCGAACTAGTTGTGACCCGGGCCGGGCGGAGAGGCGCACGGCGGTGCTGCCGAGGCGGGCGAGCGCCGGTCACGCCCCAGGCCGACCCCCGGAGCAGCCGCAGGCCGTTCAGGCCCACCACGATGGTGGATCCCTCGTGCCCGGCCACGCCGAGAGGCAGCGGCAGCTTCCCGAACAGATCGATCGTCACCAGCACGACGATGGCGGCGCCGGCGAAGGCCAGGTTTTGCACCACGGTGCGGCGGGCCCGGCGGGAGAGGTCGATGACGGTCGGCAGGGCGGCGAGCTCGTCGTGCACGATCACCGCGTCGGCCGTCTCCAGGGCCAGGTCGGAGCCCTGGCGGCCCATGGCTACGCCCAGATGGGCCGCGGCCAGGGCGGGTGCGTCGTTCACGCCGTCGCCCACGACGAGGACCTGGTCTCCCGAGCTCTGGAGCTGTCTGACCACGTCGACCTTGTCCTGGGGAAGCAGCCCGGCCCGCACGTCGACGATACCCACCTCCTGGGCGAGACGTCCGGCGGCGCCGGCATTGTCACCGGTGAGCAGGACCGGCATCCGTCCGGTGAGGGAGGCGAGGGCGGCCACGACGGCAGCGCTGTCGGGGCGCAGGCGGTCGGCCAGGCCGAACACACCGGCGGGGGATCCGTCGACGACCACAACCACGGCGGTGCGACCCTCGCTCTCCAGCTCGGTGACCATCAGCGCAGCTTCGTCACCCCGGTCGCCATTGCCGTCCAGCAGCGCCGGGCTGCCGACCTCGACGCGGCGGCCATCCACGATGGCGTGCACCCCCCTTCCCGGCGTGGAGCGAAACGCCTCCGCCGGGGCCATGACCAACCCCCGGTCCCGGGCGGCAACGACCACGGCCCGGGCCAGCGGGTGCTCGCTGGGGTGCTCGGCGGCGGCGGCCAGAGCGAGCAGCCCGTCGACGTCCACGCCGGCGCCCGACAGCGGGAGGACCTCGGAGACCCGCGGCGTGCCCTCGGTAAGCGTGCCCGTCTTGTCGAACGCCACCGCCGTGGTCGTGGCCAGGTGCTCCATGACCACCGCGCTCTTGACCAGCACACCGTGCCGGCCGGCGTTGGCGATGGCCGACAGCAATGGGGGCATGGTGGCGAGCACCACGGCGCACGGCGAGGCCACGATCATGAAGGTCATCGCCCTGAGCAAAGTGGTGCGAAGAGGCGACCCGAGGGCCACAGGCAGGAAGAACAAGGCCAGAGTGGCCACGACGATGCCCACCGAGTACCGCTGCTCCACCTTCTCGACGAACAGTTGCGCCCGAGCCTTGGTGGCGCTCGCCTCGGCCACCATGGCCACGATACGGGCCACCACCGATTCCGCCGGCCCCCGGGTCACCCGGACCACGAGTGTCCCCTCGCCATTGAGGGTGCCGGCGAACGCCGTGTCCCCGGGCCCCCGGAACACCGGCAGTGGCTCGCCCGTGATCGACGCCTGGTCGACCTCGCTCGCCCCCTCGACCACCTCCCCGTCGGCACCGATGCTCTCGCCGGGGCGGACGAGCAAGAGATCACCGACTGCCAGGGTCTGGGTGTCAACGACCTCTTCACCACCGCCGGCCAGCATCCTCGTTGCCTGCGGAGGAGCGAGATCCAACAGGCCGCGCACGCTGTCGCGGGTGCGCTTGGTGGCCACGGCCTCCAGCGCACCTGAGGTGGCGAAGATGACGATGAGCAGACCGCCGTCGAAGACCTGACCGATGGCCGCCGCCCCCAAGCCGGCGACGATCATGAGCAGATCCACGTCCAGGCTGGCCTTCCGCAAAGCTGCCGCCCCGGCCAGCGCTGGCTCCCAACCACCGCTGGCGAAGCAGCCGGCGTAGAGGGCCCACGCGACCCACGTCGGCGGGCCCAGTGCCCGCGCCGCTACCGCGGCCACCAGAAGGAGCGTGGCCAGCACGGCCCATCGGACCTCGGCCAGCGTGAGGAACCGCAAGGCTCGACGGGCCCGCGACGTCGTGCCGGTTTCCGGTCGCTCGCCGATGCGCAGGCTGCTCGGAGCTCGATCGCCATCGGCGCGTCCTGCCCCAGCGGGCCGTGAAGTGTCAGCGGCCGGCACGGGCGGATGTTCGTGCTCGGCCTCGGTGCGCTGACAGGTGCTGGTGTGGCTCACACCCGGCATAGTACGCATATATGCGCGGAGAACAGAGCCTCGTGACGCGTACGTGGATGCCTCCGCACTCGTGGGCGGACCATTTGGCGCCCACGAGTGCGGAGCCCGTCGACCGCTGGCCTTGGCGGCTGACGAGGTCTCAGGCGGCTGAGGCATCTGCCGATCGAGCCGCTCCGGTCCGACACCGCCGATGGGTCCCCGATACGGTCGACAGCACCATTACGGTGATCCGCGTTGCGACTGCCGCTCCCGATCTTGGCGGTCAGAACCTGAGAGCGGCGACGTCTGGTGGAGGACGGCTCAGCAGCACGTATCGCCCTTCCATGCCTCGCGTCCTTCCCGAACAGCGACGTAGACGATGCCAAGGGCGGCGACGGGATCTGCCCACCACCAGCCGAAGGCGGCATTGAGAAGCAAGCCGGTCAAGACGATGGCCGACAGCCAGACGCACAGGACGGTCTCGGTGGCGTCGGCCTGCAGGGCGTGGCTCCCGAGCTGGCGTCCGACGTTCCGCTTGGCCCGGGCCAACAGTGGCATCACGATCAGCGACACCACGGTGAGCGCTATACCGACGGTACTGGCAGAGGGGTGCTCTCCGGTGACCAGCTTGCGGACCGACTCAGCGGTGACGCCGCCTGCGATGGCGAAGAAGGTCAGGGCGATGATCCGCAGCGCCCGGTGCTCCGCCGCCTCGGAGACCTGTTCAGCGTGGCTCTCCTTGGACAGCCGCCACAAGACCACCGCCCCCGAAAGCACCTCGACGTAGGAGTCGACACCGAAGCCCACCAGCGCGATCGAGCCGGCAGCGACGCCGGACGCGACGCCGACGATGCCTTCGACGGAGTTCCAGCTGATGGTGAGCCAGGCGAGTGCTCGGGCCCGGCGCACATGGCGCTCCCGTTGCCCGGCTGGCCCCGGGGCTCCGAGACTGGCAGGGAGGGGATCGCTCACGTTGCTTCCCGGCCGGGTATCAGTATCGGTACGCTGCGGGTTCGCCGCTCACCAGGCCAGCCTCATCCCGCATGGGCCACCTTCGCCCATCGGCACATGGCTCGCATTCGAGTTCGAGAGCCGTCGGCGCCGGTGTACGAAACGGGATTGGCAGCGGCGACGGTGTGGGTGTCATGGGTCTGGCTCAGGTCAGGGGTGCCGGGGAGCGGCGAAGCTGCGGGCCGATTGCGTTCACTCGTGATCCGGATGCCCGGCCACGGCGTGATCGGCGTGGAACAGCGCCTCGGCGATGAGACGACGGACGTGGGCATCGCGGACGCCATAGACGTGACGGCGGCCCTCACCACGGACCGAGACCAGGCCGGCCAGGCGCAGCTTGGCCAGATGTTGGCTGGCGGCGCCCGGCGACGTGCCCACGAGGCGGGCCAGCGTGCCGACGTCGCACTCGCCTCTGCTGAGCAGCCAGAGCAGCTGCAGGCGGGTGGGATCGGCGAGCATCGTGAACGCGCCAACTGCAGCTGCCACCTGCTCGGCGGTGGGAAGGGCCTCCGATTCGCTGCCGCCGCCTGCCTGCACCGGCGCGGCGGCCCCACTCCCGCGCATGACGTTCTTTTGGTCACGCATACGTGCGCATCATGCCAGACGGCGTCTCCGAACCGGACCCTCCGACGTTCGTTTCCTGCTCCCCGACGACGGGCCTTGGCCAACCCTCTAGACGAACATCTCCGACGATGAGCAAACTCAGGAGCGGGCGCACTCCTCTTGCTCTATCTCGGCCAGCTGCTCGATGCGGGTGGCGTGGCGGCCTCCCTCGAACCGGCTGGCCAGGAAGGTGTCGACGATGGAAAGGGCCAGCTCGTCGCCCAGCACACGGGCCCCAAGGGACAGGATATTGGCGTCGTTGTGCTGGCGGGCCAGACGGGCGGTGAACTCGTTGAAGCACAGGGCGGCGCGGGCGCCCTGGACCTTGTTGGCGGCGATCTGCTCGCCTTGGCCGCTTCCGCCCACGACGATGGCCAGCTCGGCCTCGCCCCGGACCACTGCCCGGGCGGCGGCGGCGCAGAACCGGGGATAGTCGACCCGCTCGGTCGAATCGGTGCCCAGATCCTCGACCTGGTGACCTGCGGACCGCAGATGCTCCGTCACCGCCCCCTTCATGGTGAAGCCGGCGTGGTCCGAGGCGATGGCGATCTTCACGCCGTCAGCCTGCCACGCCGGTCCGGCCCGCCCGTTACCCGCGACAGCATCGTGGTGGCCGCTCCCACCGGTTCGATCGTGCCGGCCTCGGCCCGTGACTGGGCGCGGCGGATGCGCACCAGCCGGTCGGTGCGGTAGCTGGCCAGCTTGACAGCCCAGGCGTCCAGCCGGCCCCGTCCTTCGTCGGTGGCGAAGAAGGTGGTCATGGGGCCCTCCTGCTGCCAGGAGTCGGCCCCGTCAACCCATTCCACGGTGTCGTCCACCAGGCTGATCTCGAAGGTCATGTCGCCAGTGTGCGCCCGTTGGCCTGTGGGCAACCAGCCCTCCAACCCTGTGGCTTTCGCGACTTGTCCACAGGACTAGATGGATTGCCGGTAGCCGAAGAACTCGTGGTCCTGGTTGTAGCCGCCGTAGCCGCCACTGACGTCGGAGAAGTGGGCGACGAACTCGATGCCCTGGATCCACTTGACCTGCTTGAAGCCGAGCTCGATCTCGTTGCGGAGCCGCAAGGGAGCGCCGTGACCGAAGGTCAGCGGCTGGTCGTTCATGTCGTAGGCCAGCATGGTCAGTCGGTGGCTCATGTGCTCGATGGGGTGGGCGTCGTAGTAGGTGCCTCTGTCGGCGCCGTCACCGAGAGAATAGAAGACCACCCAGTTCGCATCGCTTTGGGGCTCGACCAGATCGAGGATGGTGGACATCGACACCCCGCCCCATTTGGCCACCCCCGACCAGCCCTGGATGCAGAAGTGCTGGGTGATCTGCTCGTGGTGCGGCAGGGCGCGCAGCTCGGTCAGGCTCAGCTCGACGGGCTTGTCGACCAGCCCGTGGACCCGAAGGCGGTAGTCCACGAAGTTTGTGTCGAACAGCTGCTTGTACTCGTCGGAGTCGGGGTACTGGCCGTTGTGCCAGAAGTACGGCGAGATGTCGGCCTCGGTGTACTCGCCGGGCCTGGGGTCGACGTGCTCGAACAGATGCTGGAGGGGGCCGACGACGGCCTGTCCGACGCGCTGGACCAACCGGGGGTGGTGGAGGGTGAAAGGGGTGGCGGCCACCCATCCGACCACGACGACCACCATGGACACGGCGAACAGCGCGAAACCGGCCCAGCTGTGGTCGTTGTGGCCGGCGTAGACATGATTGAGATTGACCAGGGCGCCGGTGGTGAACACCAGGGTGACGTGGATCACGATGAAGGACAGGAACCAGAAGAGCACCAGGAAGTGCACCGAGCGGGCGGTCTGGATGCTGAGGATACGGCTGACCCGTCTGAACCGGGCGGACAGGGCTGGGGACATGCCCAGGCCCGTGATCAGTGCGAGGGGGGCGGCGACGAAGACGGTGATGAAGTAGGCGAGCAGCTGCAGGGCGTTGTACGCCGTCCAACCTGTCTCCGTCGGCCAGTTCAGCGACAGGTACTGGATCAGCGTCGACAGGGCGTTGGGCAGGACCTGCCACGTGGTGGGGACCAACCGGCGCCACTGGCCCGTGCCGAAGAGCAGGATGTAGAAGACCACGCCGTTGAGCAGCCACAGGATGCTTGTGCCGAGGTGCCACCAGCGGGCCAAGCCGATGGAGTGGCGCAGCCCGGGAAGCCCGACCTGGCCGGGGAGGCTGA
This sequence comes from Acidimicrobiales bacterium, assembly GCA_038232515.1. Taxonomy (GTDB): domain Bacteria; phylum Actinomycetota; class Acidimicrobiia; order Acidimicrobiales; family JAUJNH01; genus JBBSHS01. Next base: position 11,902 of record JBBSHS010000023.1, on the reverse strand, counting down.
TGGAGTCCTGCTTGGCCGTCCACAGCGGGTCGGGCGGGACCGCCTTTTGGACCCGGAACCAGTCCCGCCCGGGAGTGCAGTGGCGCGTCCAGTACAAGCGGGGGTGGTCCGAGAGTATCTGGACGCCCGAGCGGATGACGAAGATCATGAAGAACAGGTTGAAGAAATGCTGCCACCGCGCCCAGGCCGGAAAGCCGGATCTGGCCCGGGGATGGGGTTGTGGGACGGTGCCCGGGTGGGCGGCGATGAACCGCTGCACCGATGGGACGTGGCGCAGGCCCTGGGCCATCGCCACCGATGCGACCAGGAGCACCAGACCAATAGGCAGCAGCCACAGCAGGTTCAGCCACTTGGTGCGACCGATCCGCAGCCGGGGAGCGATTCCTCCCACCTGAGGTATCGAGCCGGCCCAGGTGGCAGGCGTGACGACGTCCTCACCCGGCGTCAGCCGGTAGAGGTGGCTGCGCACGACGTCAGGAGACACGGCCGATGGGGTGGGCGGAGCCACTTCTTCGGGCTGGGTATCGCCGGTGCTCAAGGAATGACGCTTTCGGTCAGCATGGAATCGTGACCGCTGACCACGACGGTCGGTGGCCCGCCCGGCTCAGGGCCGGGGTGGCTGCTCGGTGCCGCCCGGATGTGCCGGTCGGGCGGGGGCCAACCGACACTGCGACTCTTCGTGCACGTCGAGGTCGACCATCACCATCTCGCCGTTGTCGGCCGCCTCAAAACCCCGCAGATCGTCATGAATCTCGGCCACGAGCGCTGTCGGGTCGTCGTGGTCGTGGTCGACCACCAGGCACCCGGCCGCCGAGTCGACGTGCACCCGGCCCACGAGCGGCCGGGCGGCCAAGCGGTCGGCCATGGCGTTCAGGCACCACGAGCAGTTGGTGTTGGCGAGTCCCACGACGGTCCGCACCCGATTCTCTCCTTTGCTGGCCATGCTGGCCATGCTGGCCGTGCTGCCATGTTGGCCATGGAGGCACACGGCTCGGCATGCCCGCCGCCGGGCGGCGGCGGCACCGGGCACACCGCCGGTACCACTCCTGGTGCCCGCATGGTAGCGCCGACCGTCGCCGACCCACCCGACGAAGGTGAAGACCATGTGTGAGTGAACATGCACACCCGTGTATGATGAACAGATGCCCAGCGTCGGGATCCTCGGTGCGTCGGGCTATGGCGGTGCCGAGACCCTGCGCCTGCTGGCCGGGCACCCCGACCTGGACGTGGTCCACGTCGCGGCCCACAGCCACGCCGGCACGGAGGTGGCCGAGCTGTACCCGAACCTGGCTGCCGCCTACGGCGGCCTGGTGTTCGAGCCCATCGACCCGGCCGCGTGCCGCGGCCTCGATCTCGTGGTCTGCGCCATGCCCCACGGGGCCAGCCAGGCGCTGATGCCGGACCTGCGCACGCGGGTCGGGTGCGTCGTCGACCTGGCCGCCGACTTCCGCCTGAAGGACCCGTCCCTCTACCCGGCATGGTATGGGGCTGCCCACACCTGCCCGGCCCTGCTGGCCGAGGCCGTCTTCGGTCTGCCCGAGCTGTTCGGGGCGGAACTGCCGGGCGCCAGGCTGGTGGCCGCTCCTGGTTGCTACGTGACCGCTGCCGCCCTCGCCCTGGCGCCCTTGGTGCGATCGGGGGCGGTGGACCCGTCCGGCGTGATCGTCGACGCCGCCAGCGGCGCGTCAGGCGCAGGCCGGGGGGCCAAGGACGACCTGCACTTCGCCCACGTCGACGGCAACTTTGCCGCCTACGGCCTGCTCACCCACCGCCACACCCCCGAGATCGAGCAGGCCACCGGGGCGCAGGTGCTCCTCACGCCCCACCTGGCGCCGATGCCACGGGGCATCCTCGCCACCGTCTACGCCCGACCGGCCGGGGGCCGGCCCACAACCACGTCCGCCCTGCTCGACCTGTACCACGACGCCTACGCGGGCGAGCCCTTCGTGGTGGTCAGCCAGAGGTCGCCCGCCACCAAGGCCACGCTGGGCTCCAACAGCTGCCACCTCACCGCCCGTTTCGACGAGCGGACGGGCTGGGTTATCGCCATCGCCGCCTTGGACAACCTGGTGAAGGGGGCGGCCGGCCAGGGGATCCAGTGCGCCAACCTGGCCCTGGGACTGGACGAGACGGCCGGGCTCCCGGCCGTGGGGATCTATCCGTGACCGGCCCGGGAGGCCGGTCCATCAGAACTCACTGGGCTGCCCGAGGCACGAGGGTAGGCCCGTGACCGTCACCGCGCCGAAGGGGTTCAGCGCCAACGGGTTGGCCTGTGGCATCAAGGCGTCCGGTGATCCCGACCTGGCCCTCGTAGCCACGGCCGACGGGCACGCCGTCACCGCCGCCGCCGTCTTCACCCGCAACCGGGCGAGCGCCGCACCCGTGCAGGTGAGCCGCCGCCACCTGGCCACCACAGGTGGGCGGGCTGCGGCGGTGATCCTCAACAGCGGCAACGCCAACGCCGCCACCGGTCGGCCGGGCCTGGATGCGGCCGATGCCGCCTGCGCCGAGGTGGCCGCCGCCCTCGGCTGCGATCCCACCGAGGTGCTGGTGTGCTCCACCGGCCTCATCGGCATACCCATGGACGCCGGTCCCATCCTCGCCGCCGTCCCGGATCTGGTGGCCGGCTGCCGCACCGACCAGGCCGGAGGCGAGCGGGCGGCCCGAGCCATCATGACCACTGATACGCAGCCCAAACAGACCGGCGTCGACGGCGACGGGTTCACCGTCGGCGGCATGGCCAAGGGGGCGGCCATGCTGGCCCCCGACATGGCGACGATGCTCACCGTGCTCACCACCGATGCCGAGGTGGACGAACCCAGCCTGCGCGCCGCGCTGGGGTCGGCCGTGGACCGCAGCTTCAACTCTCTGTCGGTCGACGGGTGCTCCTCCACCAACGACACCGTCATCGTCCTGGCCGGTGGGGCGGCCGGGCCGGTGGCGGCCGACGCCGTGGCGGAGGCGCTGGCCGCCGCCTGCCTCGACCTCGCCTCTCAGATGGCGATGGATGCCGAGGGGGCCACCAAGCTGGTGCGGGTCACCGTGACCGGTGCCGCCTCGGACGGCGAGGCCCGGGCGGCGGCCCGAAAGGTGGCCGAGAGCCTGCTGTGCAAGTGCTCATGGTTCGGGCGCGACCCCTACTGGGGCAGGGTGGCCAGCGAATTGGGCAGCGCCGGGGTGGCCTACGACCACGAGCGGCTCAGCGTCGCGTACGGGGGCGTGACGGTGGCCAGGGGCGGCCTCGCCGCTCCCCACGACCCGGTCACCCTCCAGCGGGTCATGGCCGCCCGCGAGATCGACCTCAGCGCCGACCTGGGCCTGGGCGCGGGCCGGTGGACGATCCTCACCAACGATCTGACCCACGGCTATGTCGACGAGAACATGGGCACATCGTGAACGCCGACGCCCGCGCCCAGGTGCTCACCGAGGCCCTGCCGTACATCCGGCGCTTCTGGGGCAAGGTCGTGGTGGTGAAGTACGGCGGCAACGCCCTGCACGACGCGTCAATCGGTGACGCGCGCAGGGGCGACCCGCTGGACGTCTTCGCCCGGGACATCGTCCTCATGCGCTCGGTCGGCATGCAGCCGGTGGTGGTGCACGGTGGAGGGCCCCAGATCGGCGCTCTCCTCGACCGGTTGGGCATGGTCGCCGAGTTCCGGGACGGCCTGCGGGTCACCGACGCCGCCACCCTCGACGTGGTGCGCATGGTGCTGGTGGGCAAGGTCAACCGGGACGTGGTGTGCGCCATCAACGTCCACGCCCCGATCGCCGTGGGCGTCTCGGGCGAGGATGGCGGCTTCCTGCGGGCCCGGGCCCGTCATGCCGATCTGGGTTTCGTCGGCGACATCACGGCGGTCGACACCGCCCTGATCGACAAGCTGCTGGCCGACGAGCTCATCCCGGTGGTGGCCACCATCGGGACGGGCACGGACGGACAGGCCTACAACATCACCGCCGACAGCGCGGCGGCCGCCATCGCCGTGGCTCTCGGGGCCGAGAAGCTCATTCACCTCACCAACGTCGAGGGGGTGCGCCGGGTGCCCGGCGACCCGGCCAGCCACGCCGGCGCCCTCACGGCCGACGAGCTCGACGGTCTGCTGGCCACCGGGGCCATCGAGGGCGGCATGCGGCCCAAGGCCGAATCGTGCCTCACCGCCGTTCGGGCCGGCGTGGCCCACGCCCATATCCTGGACGGCCGGGTGCCCCACGTGCTGCTGCTGGAGCTGTTCACCCAGGGCGGTATCGGCACCATGGTGACCCTGCCATGACCCCGGTCCCGGCCCCGACAGCTGGCGCCGAGGCGGTGCCCAGCCATCCCTTCGGTTGGCCCGGCAGCGCCGGGCTCGACCGCTGCCCGTTCATGCCCACGTTCGCCCCTCCGCCGATCATGTTCGAGCGGGGGAGGGGGACGGAGCTGTTCGACGTGGACGGGCGTCGCTACCTCGACTTCCTGACCGGCATCGCCGTGGTGTCGCTCGGCCACAGCCATGCGGCGGTGGCCGACGCCATCGCCGAGCAGGCTCACACGCTGGCCCACGTGTCCAACTACTTCACCAATCCGGTCACGCCCCAGGTGGCCGTCAAGCTGGACCAGCTCCTGGGCGGTGGAGGCCAGGTGTTCTTCACCAACTCGGGGGCGGAGGCCAACGAGTGCGCCATAAAGCTGGCCCGGCGCTGGGGCGGGGGCGAGCACGGACGCTGGCAGGTGGTGAGCGCCTACGCCTCCTTCCACGGCCGGACGTTGGCCACGCTGGCGGCCACCGGCCAACCCTCCAAGCACGAGCCCTTCCAGCCCCTGCCGCCCGGTTTCCGCCACGTTGCCTGGGCCGATCTGGAGGATCTCGAACGTGCCATCGACGACACCGTGGCGGCCGTCCTGCTCGAACCGGTGCAGGGCGAAGGAGGCGTGAACCCGGCGCCCGCCGGCTACCTGGCCGGCGTCCGTCGCCTGTGCGACGAGCGGGACGTGCTCATGATCGTCGACGAGATACAGACGGGCCTGGGGCGCACCGGCCGCTGGTTCGGCGTCGACCACGACGGCGTCCGTCCCGACGTGGTGACGATGGCCAAGGCCCTGGGCAACGGCATGCCCATCGGCGCCTGCTGGGCCCGGGCCGACGTGGCCGCCGCTTTCCAGCCCGGCGACCACGGCACCACCCAGGGCGGCAACCCCCTCGCCGCCGCCGCCGCCCTGGCCACGCTGAAGGTGATGGAGACCGAGGCCGTCCCGGCCCGCGCCGCCCGGGCCGGCCCGCGGCTGGCCGAGGCGCTGGCCGCCGTCCCGGGAGTGGCCGCGGTGCGGGGGAGGGGGCTCCTGCTGGCCGCCGAGCTCGACCGCCCCCTCGACGCCAAGGCCCTGTGGGTGGCGTGCCTGGAGGCGGGCCTGGTCACCAACGCCATCACCCCGACGGCGCTGCGGTTCACTCCCCCCTTGCTGGTCACTGACGACGAGATCGACGAGGCTGTGGCCATCCTCGCCCAGGTGATGCAGGCGTGATGGGGCCGGGCGAGCGGGCGGCCGTGAACTTCCTCGAGATCGACGACGTCACCCCGGCCGATCTGGCCGCCATCCTGGCGCTGGCCGAACGGCGTGTCCCGCCGCCGGTCCTCGCCGGCCGGGGTGTGGCCCTGGTGTTCGAGAAGCCGAGCAACCGGAGCCGCAACTCGACCGAGATGGCCGTCGTCCAGCTCGGCGGCCACCCGGTGTCGATCGCCGCCGGCGAGATCGGCCTCGGACTCCGTGAGACGGTGCCCGATGTGGCCCGCACCCTGGGCTGCTACCACCGCGTCATCTGCGCCCGTACCTTCTCCCAGTCGACGCTGGAGGACATGGCCGGGGCCCTGGCCGCGTCCGGCATGGAGGTGTCGGTGGTGAACCTGCTGTCCGACCACGGCCACCCGTGCCAGGCCGTCGCCGACCTGCTCACCCTGCGCCGGTGCTTCGGCCCCGACCTGAGGGGCAGGACCATCGCCTACGTGGGCGACGGCAACAACGTGGCCCGCTCACTGGCCCTGGCCGCGGCGAGGGCGGGCGTCGCCTTCCGTATCGCCTCACCGCCGGGGTACGAGCTGACCGGCGTGGAGGGAATCGTCGCCACCCATGACCCGGCCGACGCCGTCGACGGCGCCGACGTCGTCTACACCGATGCGTGGGCCTCGATGGGCCAGGAAGCCGAGACCGGCACCCGGCGCCGCGCCTTCGACGGGTTCACCGTCGACGAGGCCCTCATGGCCAGAGCCCGGCCCGACGCCATTTTCCTGCACTGCCTGCCCGCCCACCGTGGCGAGGAAGTCACCGAGTCGGTGCTGGAAGGCCCCGCCAGTCGGGTATGGATCCAGGCCGCCAACCGCCTGGCTGCCATGCGCGGCCTGTTCCAGTGGCTGTTGGGCGAACAGCCGTGACGTCCGAACGGGCCGGCGTCGGGGCCCCTGTGAGATTGGGCAAGGCCCAGCGCCAGCACCGCATCGCCAAGCTGCTCGACGACCACGCCGTGAGCAGCCAGGCCCAGTTGGTGGAGATCCTGGCCGCCGACGGCGTGCCCGTCACCCAGGCCACCCTGTCCCGTGACCTGGAGGACATGGGTGCGGTGAAGGTCCGGGTGCCGGGGGGCCAGACGCTGTACGCCCTGCCGGAGCTGGCCACCGAACGCATCGCCCCTGAGGACCACCTTCGCCGTGTCCTGTCCGACTGGGTCGTGGAGGTGGCCCATTCCGCCAATGTGGTGGTGCTGCACACGCCTCCGGGCTGTGCCCATGTGGTGGGCAGTGCCATCGACCGCAGCGGGCTCGACGAGGTCCTCGGCACCGTGGCCGGTGACGACACCTTGTTGCTGGTGGCCTCCGAGCGGGCCACCGGGGCCACGGTGGCCACGAAGATCCGCCTTCTGGCCGGGCTGTAGGGCGTGCCCCGACCGATCAGGGATTCGAGAGAGAAGAAAGGAAGGATGAGCACCATGGCGAAGCGAGTCGTGCTGGCCTACTCCGGCGGCCTCGACACCAGCGTGGCCGTGCGCTGGCTGCAGGAGGAGATGGGTGTCGAGGTGATCGCCCTGGCTGCTGATGTGGGTCAGGCCGGCACCGACGCCGAGGGCTACTGGGACGACATCCGGGCCCGGGCCGACGCCGCCGGGGCGTTGCACACCGAGGTGGTCGACTGCCGCGAGGAGTTTGCCTCCGACTACTGCATGCCCGCCCTCAAGGCCAACGCGCTGTACGAGGGCCGCTACCCCCTGGTGTCCTCGCTCTCCAGGCCGGTGATCGTGAAGCACCTGGTGGAGGCGGCCCGTCGCCACGACGCCGATGCCGTGGCCCACGGCTGCACTGGCAAGGGCAACGACCAGGTCCGCTTCGAGGTGAGTGCCCGCGCATTGGCCCCCGACATGGAGGTGATCGCCCCGGCCCGGGTGTGGGGCCTCAGCCGCGAGGACTGCATCGACTACGCCCAACGCTTCGGCATACCCATCACCGCCAGCCCGGCGAAGCTCTATTCGATCGACGACAACCTTTGGGGGCGGGCCATCGAGTGCGGCGAGATGGAGAACCCGTGGGCCACGCCGCCGCCCGGTGTGTGGGAGACGACCGCGGTGACGGACACCGAGCCCCGCGACCTCACCATCGGTTTCGAGGGAGGCGTGCCCGTCAGCGTCGACGGCCAGCGGTTGGGGCTGGTGGACCTGATCGACCACGTCGGTCGGACCGTGGGCTCCTACGGATGGGGCCGCGTCGACATGGTCGAGAACCGCCGGGTGGGCATCAAGAGCCGGGAGACCTATGAGTGCCCGGCCAGCCTGGCTCTCCTCCTCGCCCACCAGGACCTCGAGTCGATCACCGTGGAGCGCGACCTGGCCCACGAGAAGGCCCGCCTCGAGCCCCGCTACGCCGAGCTGATCTACGACGGCCTGTGGTTCTCTCCCCTGAAGCTGGCCCTGGACGCCTTTGTCGACGAGAGCCAGCGGTGCGTCACCGGCGAGGTCCGCCTGCGCCTGGAGCCCGGCATCTGCAGGGTCGAAGGGCGGCGCAGCCCGCGCAGTCTCTACGACTACGGATTGGCCACCTACGACGCGGCCGACTCGTTCCGCCATGAGGACGCGGCCGGCTTCGTGCGCCTGTGGGGACTGGGCGTGCAGACCTGGGCGGCACGCCAGGGGGAGGTCTGAGAGGCGGGGCCCGGGCGCCGGCGCTCCTCGTCGGGGTGGCGCTGGCCCTGTCGGCGTCGGCCTGCGGGGGCGGGCGTCAGAGGTCGGCCACCACCACCACCGGTGTGGCGGTGGGGCCCGTCACCACTTCCGCCAGTGGGGGCGGGCAGCCGCCCCCTTCCAGCCCGGACGAGGCACGGGCCCAGGCCATGGTCCTCACCGCCGGCGACCTCGGGCCCGACTTCCAGAGCACCGCCCACGACGCCGGTAGCGGGACGAAGGCCTTCTCCGACTGCGGAGCCGGCAACCCGGTCCTGGCCGACGACACCTACCCTACGGAGGCGGACAGCGATGACTACGAGCGGGTCGTGGCCGACCAGACGGTCGACGTCACGTCCTCCGCCCGGATCGCCCCCGAAGTCACCGCCGCCAGACAGGCCGCCGCCATCGTGGCCGGCCCCCGCTTTCCAGGCTGCCTGGCCGACAGCCTCAGGGCAACGCTCACCTCGGCGGCCACGGTCGAGTCGATACGGTCCTCCACTTTCACGGTGCCCGTGCGGCTGGACGACGTGGCCGGGGTGAGAGCCACCGTCAGGGTCAAGGCCGGTCAGCTCACCCAGGACATCTCGCTGGAGCTGGTGTTCCTGCGTCGGGACCGGGCCCTCGCATATGTCGCCGTCACCACCATTGCCGGCGCACCGGACGACGGGTTGGCGGATCGCCTCGCCCAGGCCATGGCCGGGCGCATGTGAGGCGGAGTTAGGCTGCGCCGACCGTGACCCTTTGGCATGGACGGTTCCAGAGTGGTCCGGCCGAGGAGCTGCTGGCCTTCACCGTCAGCCTCCCGTTCGACCGCCGGTTGGCCACCGACGACATCGATGGTTCACGGGCCCACGTCCGCGGCCTGGGCCGGGCCGGCATCCTCTGCGAGGCGGAGTTGACGGCGGTGCTGGCCGCCCTTGACACCGTGGCCCTGGAGCTGGAGGAGGACCGGTTCGCGTTCCAGCCCACCGACGAGGACGTCCACACGGCGGTGGAGCGCCGGGTCACCGAGCTGGCCGGCGACGCCGGGGCCAAGCTGCACACCGGGCGCAGCCGCAACGATCAGGTGGCCACGGACCTGCGGCTGTGGGCCAAGCGTGAGCTAACAGCCGTGATGGCACGGGTCCTCGATCTGCAGGATGCCCTGGTGGAGCGGGTCGTCGAAGCCGGCGACGCCTACCTCCCCGGGTACACCCACCTCCAGCGGGCCCAGCCCGTGCTGTTGGCGCACCACCTCCTGGCCCACGTCTGGGCGCTGGCCCGTGACGTCGACCGGATCGTCGACTGCCGGCGCCGCCTCGACGTTTCACCCCTGGGTGCCGGCGCCCTCGCCGGGTCGTCACTGCCCCTGGACCCGGACGGCGTGGCCGCCGACCTGGGCTTCGCCGGTCGGTTCGCCAACAGCCTGGACGCCGTGTCGGACCGCGACTTCGTGGCCGAGTCGCTTTTCGCGCTCGCCCTGCTGGGCGTGCACCTGTCCCGCATGGGCGAGGAGATCGTGCTGTGGTCGACCGAGGAGTTCGGCTTCGCCCATCTGGCCGACGCCTTCTCCACCGGCAGCTCGATGCTGCCGCAGAAGAAGAACCCCGATATCGCCGAGCTGGTGCGGGGCAAGGCGGGGCGGCTGATCGGGCATCTCGCCGGGCTGCTGGCCACCCTCAAGGGGTTGCCGCTGGCCTACAACCGTGACCTGCAGGAGGACAAGGAGCCACTGTTCGACGCGGTTGACGTGGTCAGCCTCGGCCTGTCGGCCCTGACCGGCATGGTCTCCACCGTCGTGTTCGACATCGGGCGCATGCAGGCGGCGGCTGACACCCCGGCCGCCGCCGCCGTCGACCTGGCCGAGCACCTGGTTGCCGCAGGAATGCCCTTCCGGGCCGCCCACGCCCTGGTGGGGGGGCTCGTGCGCGAGTCGGTGGAACGAGGCGTACCGCTCGCCGACCTGGTCGTCGCCCACTCCGAGCTCGGCGCCGAAGGGGTGGCCCTGCTCGCGCCCGGGGCGGCGGTCCTGCACCGCACCACCCCGGGGGGCGCAGGGCCGGGGCCGGTGGCCGACCAGCTGGCCCAGGTGCGCCGGCTCCTGGCCGACGACCGCCGACGCCTGGCCGACGACCGCCGACGCCTGTCGTGACGCCACGGCCACCGCCACGAACCGTTCCTGGTGGGGACGATGGGTGCGCCACCACCCCGTCACGTCGTTCCCATTGCGCCGTCGGGCGGCCGCTGCCGCGCTCGTTCTACCGTCGCGACCCGTTGGACGTCGCCCCCGAGCTGCTGGGCAAGCTCGTGGTGGTGGCCGACGGCCGGGCCGGGAGGGTGGTGGAGGTCGAGGCCTACCGCGGGGCGCAGGACCCGGCATCGCACGCCTACCGCGGCCCGACGGCTCGCAATGCCACCATGTTCGGCCCCCCGGGCCACCTCTACGTCTACTTCAGCTATGGCGCCCACTGGTGCGCCAACGCCGTGTGCGGGAGACAGGGAAACGCCCTGGCCGTGCTCCTGCGGGCGTTGCGGCCGGTATGCGGCGTCCAGGCCATGCGCCAGGCCCGGGGAGACCGGCCCGACCGGGACCTCACCCGGGGGCCGGGCCGCCTGGCCCAGGCGCTGGGGATCGACCGGTCCCACGACGGCGCCGACCTGGTCAGGGGCGACAGCGGGGTGTGGCTGGTGGACGACGGGACGCCACCACCGACCCAGCCCGGCGTCGGCCCCAGGATTGGCCTGACCAAGGCGGTCGAGCAGGCCTGGCGGTTCTGGGTACCGGGCGATCCCAACGTCTCGGGCCGCTCCTCCACGCCACGGCCCCGGTCCCGCTCCACGTCCGGGCCTGAACGGCCTTGATCGCCCAGCCGGTTTGCCCGTCGGAGGCCGGGTGGTAGAGTGACCCGGTCGCTTCGGCGAGGGCTCGATGCCTTCGGCGGGGTCACATTGACAGCAAAGCGATGAACCGATATGTTGGTTCTCCGCTCCGGAGGGCTCCAACCGCTCCCCGGGCAGCTCCACCGGTTGATCGGGCCATCGGGCCCGGTGATCGATCGGCAGGGTTCTGGTACCTCCGCTGGCCCAGCCAGCGTGTGCCCGATCGCCTGGTGCTCCTTGACAACGGAACAGAGGAAGCCAAAAGCAAGTGCGGGTGGACCGTGCGGAGACGTACGGCCCATCAACTCCGTAGTAATGCACTTGAACGGACAACAACCCGTTCTGGTGCCAGTTGGCGCCTCGGAGCTGTATCCCGAGGTGCCAGCTCTCTACAAACGATCGACGGTATGGCCTCGGCCATGCCCATGATCTCGATGGAGAGTTTGATCCTGGCTCAGGACGAACGCTGGCGGCGTGCTTAACACATGCAAGTCGAACGAGACTTCGGTCTAGTGGCGAACGGGTGAGTAACACGTGAGGAACCTGCCCCGAAGACCGGGATAACAGCGGGAAACCGCTGCTAATACCGGATGCCCCCGCCGGGTCGCATGACCTGGCGAGGAAATGGATTCCGCTTCGGGAGGGCCTCGCGGCCTATCAGCTTGTTGGTGGGGTGACGGCCTACCAAGGCATCGACGGGTAGCTGGTCTGAGAGGACGATCAGCCACACTGGGACTGAGACACGGCCCAGACTCCTACGGGAGTCAGCAGTGGGGAATCTTGCGCAATGGGCGAAAGCCTGACGCAGCAACGCCGCGTGCGGGATGAAGGCCTTCGGGTTGTAAACCGCTTTCAGCAGGGACGAT
>JBBSHS010000022.1:0-32863 GCA_038232515.1 Acidimicrobiales bacterium | reverse complement strand
GCTTCGGCGGCTTCGGCGGTTCCGGCACCGGCGGTGCCGGCACCGGCGGCCTGGGCGGTACCGGCACCGGTGGTGACGGTATTGGAGTGGGCCTGGGCGGTGCCGGCACGGGCGGCGACGGCCTCGGGACCGGCGCCGGCGGGGCGGCGGCACCGACGGCCACGGGCGGCGACACCTCGTTGGACGCTGCCGGCGACATCATCCAGAACAACGGAGCGGACACGTCCAACACGTCCGACGGATCGGCGTCGATCACCTCCGGCGCCGCCTCGGCCACGGGGAATGCCGCGGCCGACGAGGTGCACCAGGGCGCCGGCGTCTTCGACGGCGTCTCCGTGGTCGACCAGACGGCCACGATCGACAACACCGGAGTGGCCAGCGCCGCCACCGGCGACAACGCCGCCACGGGCAACGATTCCACAAACCTGGCCACGAACACCCAGAACACGGGTGTCGAGGTCCTCGGCGGCCCGGCCACGGCCACGGCCACGGGCGGGGCGGCCACGGGCACGGGAACCGGTGGCCCTGGGTTCGGCGGGGCGGGCACGGGCACAGGCGCCGGTGGCATCGCCATAGGTGGTGACGGCGGGGCCGGCACCGGTGGAGTCGGTACCGGCGGAGCCGGCGGCGCCGGCCTGGGTGGCTTCGGCGGCCCCGGTGGCGACGGCGGCGACACACTCTTCGGTACCGGCGGTGCCGGCGGTGCCGGCGGTGCCGGTGGTGCCGGCTTCGGCGGCTTCGGCGGCCCCGGCACCGGCGGCGCGGGCACGGGTGGAGCCGGGGGTGCGGGCACCGGTGGGGTCGGCACCGGCGTCGGCATCGGCGGGTCGGGCACCGGCGGGGCGGCCACCGGCGTCGCCACCGGCGGCTCGGCCACGCCCATGGCCACGGGCGGCGGCGCCTCGTTGACGGCCGGGGACATCGTGCAGAACAACACGGCTGACACCGCCAACTCCTCTGATGGCTTGGCGACCGTCGACAGTGGTGCCGCTGACGCCGCCGGCAACGCCTCGGCCGACGTGATCGCCCAGGACGCGAGGGTCAGCGGCGGCGGCGTGGCGTTGGTGGACCAGTCGGCCACCGTCGACAACGTCGGTTCGGCCACCGCCACCACTGGCGGCAACGACGCCACCGGTAACGCCTCGACCAACGATGTCGTCAACACCCAGGGCCCGGTGGTCACCGTCACCGGTGGGGCAGCCACGGCTGACGCCACCGGCGGGGCAGCCACGGCTGACGCCACCGGCGGCCCGGGCTTCGGCGGCGACGGCACGGGGACGGCCACCGGAGGCATCGGCATCGGTGGGAGCGGCGGAGCGGGGACGGGCGGGCCGGGTACCGGCGGTGACGGAGGTGCCGGCATCGGCGGCTTCGGGGGCGCCGGCGGGATCGGCGGCGACGCCAGCGTGGGCACGGGTGGAGCGGGCGGCGCCGGCGGCATCGGCGGTCCCGGCTTCGGCGGCTTCGGTGGTGCCGGCGCGGGCGGCGACAGTGTCGGCGGCGCCGGGGGTGCGGGCACGGGCGGGGCCGGCACGGCCACGGGCACCGGCGGAGACGGTACCGGTGGGGCGGCCACGGCCACTGCGGTCGGGGGCGATGCCACTTCCTCGGCCACCGGCGGCGACGCCGCACTGATCGCGGGCGACATCATCCTGAACAACACCGCAGCGCGGACCAACGACTCCGACGGGTCGGCCTCGGCCACCTCGGGTGTGGCCACGGCCACGGGCAACGCCACCGCCGGCAGCGTGGTGGAGAACGCCGACGTCACCGACGCCGGTTTCAGCTCCGTCAACCAGTCGGCCACCGTCGACAACGTCGGTGACGGCATCTCCGACACCGGCGGCAACACGTCGGTGGGCAACGAGTCGACCAACACCAGCACCAGCGTCCAGGTCGTCACCGGCCTCGACGTCACCGCCGAGGCCGCCGCGGCGACGGCTGAGGGCGGCCCGGCCACGGCCACGGCCACCGCTGGTCCTGGTGTGGGCGGCGCCGGGACGGCGACGGCCGACGGCGGGACCGGCATCGGTGGGGCCGGAGGCCCGGCGCCGACCGGGGGAGCAGGCGCGGGTGGCGCCGGAGGCACGGGGACCGGAGGAGACGGCGCCGCCGGCGGCGCCGGCGGCGCCGGGACTCTCGCCGGCGGCACCGCCGGGGCAGCGGGAGCGGCGGGATCCGCGGGCTTCGGTACACCCGGCACCGCGGACACGGGAGCGTCCATTGCGGGCGCCCCGGGCGCCGACGTCGTCGGTACGGCCGTGACCAACACGCAAACGGGGGCTTCCAACACCGGCACCCCCGTCACCGTGACCGAGGTGGGCGGTTCGGAGACCGTGACCGAGACCACCGGCAACGTGACGGTCATCGTCGACGACATCATCGTCAACAACGTCGCCGGGCCCTGATCCAAAAGGGGGAGGGGAGCCCTCCCCCTTGGATCACGCCGGTGGGTTGACGAGGGAGAAGGGGCCGATGGTGCTCGACGGCCCTGTCGCCCCGCCCGTCCCGGGGGCGAGCAGGAGGGAGGACGCCCTCCCCTGGATCACTCCGGTCGGTTGACGGCCCCGGTCTCCGCCTGCCAGCGGGCCAGGTGGGCCTGGGTGGCCACGGCCTCGGGGTGGTCGGCGCCCAGGACGCGCTCGACGTCGGGGAGAAGAGCCCGGTAGTGCTCGACCGCCTGGTCGGCCCGGCCGCGTTGGCCCAGCCAGTGGGCCAGGTTGTGCCGGGTGGCGAGGGTGTCGGGGTGGTCCGGCCCCAGCACCCGTCCCAGGTCGGTGGCCAGCGCCTGGTAGTGCTCGGCCGCCTGGCCGGCCCGGCCGGACTCTCCCAGCCAGTGGGCCAGATGGTGTCGGGTGGCGAGTGTGTCGCGGTGGTCAGGCCCCATCACCCGGACCAGGTCCGTGACCAGGACCTGGTAATGGTCGGCCGCCTCACTGGGCTGACCGGATTCGCCCAGCCATCGGGCCAGATGGTGTCGGATGGCGAGGGTGTCGGCGTGGTCGGGCCCCAGCACCCGTCCCAGGTCGGCGGCCAACCCGCCGTACTGCTCGGCCGCCTGGCCGGCACGGCCGGCCACTCCCAGCCAGTTGGCCAGCCTGTGCCGGGCGGCCAGCGTGGTCAGGTGGTCGGGCCCGGCGCGTCGTTCGAGGGCCGGCACCAGGGCCGCCAGCGCCTCGACGGCCTCGTCGGTGTGACCGGCCCCTCCGGCCCACTCCGCCTGCTGCGACCGCCACGACAGGATGGTCTCAAGGGCGACGGCGTCGGTGGCCGCCGCCAGCATCTCCCGGCCGAGGGAGGCGGCCCGGCCGAGGTCGCCGCCCTCGGCGTGCCGGCAGGCGACGTCCCAGCCGGCGATGACCAGGTCGGCGTTCGGGTCACCGTGCCCGGCCTCGGTGCGGGCGGCGGCCTCCTGCGCCGCAGCCATGGCATCGGCGGGGTGCCGCCCGGCCAGGCGTAGGTATGTGTGCCGCCCCTGCACCTGCGCCACCCGGCTGGGGTCGACGACGCCGCCGGCGTGGCGGATGAGCCCGACGAGGACCGCCGCCCGAGCCGCCGTCCGGGTCGCTTCAGCCATCTCGTCAGTGGCGGCCTGGAGCCCGGCCAGGCGGTCCAGGCTGTCGAGCAGTTCGTCTCCCAGCTCCACGAGCTGCTCCGGTGTCGGATCCGCCAAAAGGTCGGTGTGGCTGCGCAGGATGGTGACCTGCACGGCGACGGGGAGCCCGGGCCACAGCGTCGGATCGTGCTTGTCGCAGCTGATCGAGTCGAACAGGTCACGCCGGCAGGCGTCCAGCTGGGCCAGGGGAAGCACCCTCGCCACCCGGTCCCGGGCGAATCCGTGCCATTCGTCGTCGACGAAGCCGTGGCGCCACCGGTCGACCGGGACCACGATGCCCTCGGCCCGCGCCAGCCTTGCGGCGCGCTCCTGGGCGTTCCTGGACAGATCGGAGAGCTGGTCGAGGGGCTGGTCGGCGTACCACATCGGCCCCTGCAGGGCAGCCGTGGCGGCCAGGTAGCGCCGAAGCATCAGGGGGAACTCCTGCCATCGCTCGGCCATCGTCGGCGGGCGCGCAGCCATGCCCGCCTGGGGCAGCGGGCCGGAGCCGGCCACGACCTGCCGGGCGAGGGCGACGGCGACCGCGGCGGCCAGGTTGCCACCGCTGGCTTCGATGATCCGCTCCTGGACGTCGTGGCCGGCCGTGGATGTCGCTTCGCAGACGATGCGGGCCACCTCCGTCGCCGGTGGGTTTTCGAGGGCCAGTGCCACCGGACGACGACGGCTCCCAGGGTTGGCGACCAGGAGCGACCCGAAGCCCTCCCGTCCCGACATCTGAGACACCAGCGGGCCGGTGTCGGCCGTGGCCAGTACCAGAAGTCGGGTGGCGGGCGAAGCCATGGCCGAGCGGCAGACCTCAAGCGCGGATTCCTGGGCCATATGGGCATCCTCCAGGAACATCACAGCCGGCACCCCGAGTGCCGCCAGGCGACCGAGGCGGTCCAGCAGTGTGCGGCGGCGCGGCGGGATCGGCGTCCACGGGAAGCGGCCCACGGTCTCGGCGTTCAGCCGCCATCGGGCGTCCTCGGCCGTCACCGTGCGGGCCAGGCGGGCCGAGCCCTCGCCCCACGTGGTCCACGGCGCCGGCCCCCCCGCCACCTCTCCAGGCCCGGTAGGTGCGAGCTCACCGCCGCCGGCACTCACGAAGGCGAGGAGCCGCATCACCGCCTCATCACCCAGCCCGGCGGCGGGGGCGTCGTCGCCGGTGCCGGTGGCGTTGGGCCTGCGGTGGATGGGGAGGGCCTCGACCATCTCGGCCGGCACCCAAGCGGCGACCTCGG
This sequence comes from Acidimicrobiales bacterium, assembly GCA_038232515.1. GTDB lineage: Bacteria > Actinomycetota > Acidimicrobiia > Acidimicrobiales > JAUJNH01 > JBBSHS01. The sequence continues at coordinate 28,027 of JBBSHS010000022.1, read as the reverse complement.
CGTGGGAGATCGGCCGGTTCCCGCACCTCTGCCCCAGCCAGGCGAAGGGGAGGTGTCCCGTCCCGTCAGCAGGGGCTTCGGGCCGGGTCAGTTTGCGGACCTGCTCCTTGGGCTGGTGGTCGCCGCCCATCTGCGCCGGCCAGAACAGCGGTAGGTCCGGGTGGATGGCTGCCGCCTCGGCCACGAGCCACTGGTAGAAGGCGTGGACGATGGCGGTCTTTCCGGTGCCCGGGCCGCCCATGACGACGATCAGCCGCGACCCGCCGGGCTCGAGCCGTTCCCAGCGAGCTTGGAGCTGTCCCAAAACCCGGTTCTGGCCTTCGGTCAGCCTCATGCACTCGTCCCCGTCCGGCCATGGTATCCAGGGACGGAGGGCCAGAGCGTCGGCCTGCCCGGCCGTCTACCGTGGGCCACGTGAGCCCGGTCCTGTTGGCCCCTGAGGTCGAAGCTGCGCTCAAACCGGCGGAGAGGCGGGCGGCGGTGAATCCCCGCGTCGGCCCTACGCGCTGTGCCCTGTGCAACAAATGGGCCGAGGAGGACGAGACCCTGGCCGTGTCGCTGGTCCTGGCCGGAACCATGCGGCGCACCGTCATGACCCACCCCGAGTGCTCGCCGTCCAGGGTCATCCGGGGCCGTTCTGAGGGGCCCGACGCGGTTGTGCACGGTGACGGCTACGACGCGGCTGTCCTACCGGTCCGCTGGCCCGTCCCGCCCTCTGCCGCGGTCATCGTCGAGATGACCGGTCCGCTGGGCATGGGCACCGAGACGACGGACCTGGTTGACGTGTTCGTGTCCACGCTGGTCGACGAGGGTCTCGTGGCCATCGGACGACCAGGGGGCGACCTCCCGGTGCTGCCCGGCTGGAGGGCCGTGGTGGACGACGGCCAACTCGAGATCGACAGCCCGGACCGGGGACCGGTGTACTGGGGACCGGTCGACGCGCCGGTTGTCTGGCTCGACGCCGTCGAGGCCGCCGGCCAGCTCGTGGTGGTCACGGGGTCGTCGCTCGGCACCCGAGACCCGGATCCTCTGAGCTCGCTGGAGGTGGCCATGCAGGCGGGCCGAGCCTTCGCCGGTATCGTCCCGGCCCGGCGACGGGTGGCACCGGTGGCCAGGAACGCTCCGTGCCCCTGCCAGTCGGGCCGGAAGTACAAGTACTGCCACGGACGTTGACCCATCCGGCGCCGCTCCTCCCGCACCGCGCCCGCGCCCGCCAGTCCGGGCCGGTTCGCCGGAGCGGCAGCTACGCCTCCCGGGCCGCCAACGCGGTTGCCGCCTCGAGAAGGTAGCCCCGGGAACGGACGGTGCGTATCGCCAGGCCCACGGTGGACAACCGCCGCCGCAGCCGTAGCACGTGTACGTCGAGGGCGTTCCGGCCGGGCAGCCCTCCTGGCCATCCCGACCGCCCCAGCGTCTCTCGGCTGACGACGGCACCGAAGTGGTCGACGAGCGCGCGGGTCAGTCGGCTCTGCACCGGAGGCAGCGACACCCAGGTGCCGGCAAAGCGCAGCACGCCGTGGCTGTCCAGTGCCGGGCATTGGTTCGAGTGCTCGGCCGAGCGTAGGTTCAACGCTGCCACCCGAGCCTGGACGTCGGCTTGTGCCGCCGGCACGCGGATCCAGTCTTCGAGACAATCGACGACCTCGGGCGGGTCGATCGGACCATCGAGCAGCAGAAGTCGGGGCACGCCGGCCGTACGCAGGCGATCCCGTGTCGACCGCTCCACCGGCCAGCGCAGGAGCATGACGTCCATGCCGTGAACCTACGCACCCGGTATTGCGGCGCGGTTTCGAGGAGGTGAACGGGGGCGCCGTGCCGATGGCCGGGCGCCCGGTGGAGACCGGCTTCCGGCCACCGAGCCCAGCCCGGGTTGCGTGACCGCATATCGAGGCTCGGGTGGGGATTCCCTGTGTCAGATGACCCGGAGTAGGTTGCGCGGCGATGGCAGCACCAGTGCGCCCCAGGGCGTCCCAGGTCGCCCTGTACCTCGGTGTGGCGTTCGCGGTCGTCACGGCCGCATCGGGCCTGGTCGGCGCGCTTGTGCCGCACCACGACCGCTCGGCCATTCGACGCGACGCCTTCGTCGACATTCCCCCGACCATGCAGGCCGCGTTCTACACGGTGCTCACCATTGCACTCATAGGCGTCGGCTGGATGTTCGCCAGGCGGTTCGTCAATTACGAGCGGGGCGGGCCCGAAAACCGGGGCACCACGGTCGAGAATGTGTATCGCCGGGCCCGCGACTACCGCAGGGGTGTCTGCATGCAGACGCTGTTGCGGGACCCGGCCGCCGGGATCATGCACTCGTTGATGTACTTCGGCTTTCTGGGGCTGTTCGCGGTGACGACCATCTCCGAGATCAACCAGCAGTTGCCCGGCGCCGATAGTCCCTTTCTGCACAAGTTCCTCCACGGCCGCACCTACGAGGCTTTCTCGGCCTTCGGTGATGCCTGCGGCGTGCTGTTCACTCTGGGGGTGGCCTGGGCCGTGGTCCGCCGTTACGTGCAGCGCCCCTATCGCCTACGTAGCAAGACGCGCCCGGAGGACGCAGTAATCCTCGGGGTGCTGGGGACCATCGGGCTCACTGGCTTCGTCACCGAGGCGGCCCGTATCGCCGTTCAGGGCCGGCCGTCCTTCGAGCGCTGGAGCTTCGTCGGCTACCCACTCTCGGTGCTGTTCCAGAGTGGTCATCGAACGGCGTGGCACCAGGGTCTGTGGACGGCCCACGTCGTGGCCTTCCTCCTCTTCCTGATCATCCTGCCCACCACCAAGCTCCGCCACATGTTCACCAGCCCGATGAACATGTACCTGAAGGACAGGGAGCGGCCCAAGGGGGCCATGAAGCCGCTGCCCGACATGATGGACACCGAGGTCGAGTCGTTAGGGGCCAGGGTCATCGGCGACTTCACGTGGAAGCAATTGCTGGACACCGACGCCTGCACGGTCTGCGGCCGGTGCACCAGCGTGTGCCCGGCACAAGCCACGGGCAAGTCGCTCGACCCACGCGAGATCGTTCTCAAGATCGGCCACGTCATGGCCGCCACCGCACCGGGCGGCCCGGTGTCACCGGTGGTGGGCCAGGACCCCGAGATCACCGTCGCCTCCGAGTCGGTGTTCGAGCGCATCACCCCCGAAGAGATCTGGGCCTGCACCTCGTGCAAGGCGTGTGACGAGGTGTGCCCCGTCGACATCGAGATCCTCGACAAGATCCTCGACATGCGGCGCTACCTGGCCCTGATGGAGTCCAACTTCCCGACCGAGCTGGGCAGGATGTACACGGCGCTGGAGAACCAGGAGAATCCCTGGAGCATGGCCCAGGCCAGCCGGGCCGACTGGGCCACCGGCCTGCCCGTCGAGGTGCCCGTCGTCGACGGGTCAGGGCCCCTGGACCACGAGTACCTCTTCTGGGTGGGCTGCGCCGGGAGCTTCGACGACCGGGCCAAAAAGGTGACCCTCGCCACCGCCAAACTGCTGCAACGGGCCGGCCTCGACTTTGCCATTCTCGGCCCGTCGGAGAGGTGCACCGGCGACCCGGCCCGCCGTTCTGGCAACGAGTACATCTTCCAGATGCTGGCCAGGCAGAACGTCGGCACGCTCAACGCCATGGGGGTGCGCAAGATCATCACGTCGTGCCCGCACTGCTTCAACACCCTCGCCAACGAATACCCCCAGCTCGGGGGCAACTACGAGGTGGTCCACCACAGCCAGCTGCTCGAGTGGCTCATCGAGCACAAGAAGCTGGACCTGGCCGGAGCATCGCTGGAGGAGCGGATCGTCTATCACGACGCCTGCTACCTCGGCCGCCACAACGACGTGTACGCCGCCCCCCGCCGGGTGTTGGGTTCGCTCAAGGGCATCGAGATCACCGAGGCGCCCCGCAACGGGACCAAGGGCATGTGCTGCGGTGCCGGCGGGGGCCGTATGTGGATGGAGGAGTCGGTCGGCCAGAAGGTGAACAATGAACGGGCCCGTGAGTTGATCGATACGGGCTCCGCCCGCATCGCCACCGCCTGTCCGTTCTGCTACGTCATGCTGGACGACGGGGCCAAGGAGGACGGCCGGGACGACGTGATCGTGCAGGACATCTCCATGCACCTGCTCGAAGCCATCGAAAAGGCCGAAGCCGCGCCGAAGGTGGCGACGGTGACGGCCGAAGGCGGTGGCGGAGATCATGCCGCGGCGGCGGCCGCGGCCGCGCCGGCGGTCGACACCGCCGGCCTCCCGGCGCCGGACGCCTGAGGCGGTGGCGGACCAACCGGAATGGACGTGGTCGGCGCCTGACCCCGTCCTACCTACTGCCGGACCGGCCGCCCCGCTCCTGCGTCGTTTCCTCGCCCGCATGCTCGACAACCTCATCTTCACCGGGCTGGAGTTGCTGCTCAGCGCCATCGGCGCCCCGCCCGCCAGCTTCCTCGCCGTCTTCGCCCTCGCCGTGGTCTACGAGACGTATTTCTATGCGACCACAGGACAGACACTCGGCAAACGTGCATTCGGCATCGCCGTGCGCCGTGCCGACGGCGGCGTCACCCGTGTGACCGAGGCTCTGTCCCGGGCCGGGCTGTGGTGGTTGCTGCCGGCTGTCTCCATCTTCGGACCGTCCGTGACCGTGCTCCTGCTGGCCTACGGCCTCGCACTGACGGTCCCCGCCTTCGTCGACCCCGCCCACCGCGGCCTCCACGACCGCCTGGCCGGCACCGTCGTGGTGCAGGTCGCGCCACCGGCGTCGCCGACGGCGCCGCCGAGGGCGCCACCGACGCCGCCGACGGCGCCGCCGAGATTGGGTCGGTAGGTGGCCTTCGACGCCCCGATCCGGCCCTGAAGGCCACCCCGCCACCCAATCTCGCGTGCCTCGCAGGCGTTTGAACAGGGCGCCTTGCTAGGGTCCGGGTCCGCACGCGGGTGTAGTTCAGAGGTAGAACATCAGCTTCCCAAGCTGAGAACGCGGGTTCGATTCCCGTCACCCGCTCCTGCCAAGAGTCCTGGTCAGAGGCGGTATCTGGCCTTAGAGAGAGAGCGTCTCAGGGTCCGGGATAACGCGTCGGCACCATGCTCAAATCCCGTCCAGGCCATGGACCCGGCCAAGGTCGACGGGTTGGCCCACGTCCTGGAGGTGGCCAAGGCGCGCCAGGTCATCGTGTTCACCCATGACGACCGCCTACCGGAGGCCGCCCGGCGGTTGCGTCTCGACGCCCGGGTCCTAGAGGTCACCCGCCGCCCCGCTCGGTCGTCGATGTCCGGGAGGCGCAGTCCCCGTGGCGGCGGGCGGTGAGCGATGCCCGGGCCGTCTGCAAGGACAAGGAGATGAACGACCACGTCGCCGGGAAGGTCGTCCCCGTCTTCCTCCGGTCCGCCATCGAGGCCGTGGCCACCGACCACATCCGCAGCGTCCGTCTCGGGCGTGGAGCCCACCATGTCGACGTCGAGGCGGCCCTGGACCGGGCCGATGGCCTGCGTGCCCGCCTCTCGCTGGCGCTGTTCGATGCCGACGACCGTCACCAGGACGTGGGCGACGAGATCAAACGGGTGAGCGGCTGCCGGGACGCGAACACGACGGTGGCCTTGGTCAACAAGGGCAGCCACGGCACCTCGATCGCTGACTACAAGGACCTCGTCGACTCCACCGACGCTCTGTGCGGAGCGCTCGACCGGGCATGGTCGTGACCGGCTCCCTGGCCGACGCCAGATCCACCCTCGAGGAGTCCCGAGAGATCTTGGCCCGAACCGATGCAGCGATGATTGGCCGCTGGCCGAGAGCCGCCGCCGTCCTGTGCCGCAGTGCGATCGAGCAGGCCGTCCGGTCACTTTGGACCGGCCCCAACGAGTGCCTGAGGGGCTGCAGCGGCAAGGTTCAGATGCTGTGCCTCCCGGAGTACCTCCCCGACGAACACCACGACCTAGCCCTTCGCACCCACGTCGCCTGGGCGTCACTGTCCAACGCCCTCCACATCGACGCCGGCTACGAGCTCGCACCCACCTCCGCTGAGCTCACCACCTGGTGCTGTCTCGCCGACGAGCTCGTCACCGGAAGCCCGCACGCTGACAGTCTGAAGCACGCCAGAGGGGTCCGCTTCGCCGGCTGAGCTGTGGAGGGTCCACGGCCGGCATCAAGGCGCCAGGTGATGCCTCAGCCAGAGGTGCGGACATCCCGTGGCCACGAGCGCGGACCTCCCGTGGCCACCAGCGGGGACTATCTCATGTCCCCGTGGGGCCGGGAGCATCCCGGGCTTCACCCGTGGGCGACCGCCGGCCGCCGCAGTTTGCGCGACGGGGACTTGTGCGCGGCTACCGCCCGGTAGCGGTCGAGCATGGCACTGAGGGCATCGCGCTGTCTGACGAGCAGCGCCTCGGAGTCGCGCAGGTACTTGTCGCCGTTGACTGTGATGGCGTACACCCGACGTGGTGGTCCTCCACTGTGGCTCGTGTCCCACGAGGAGGTGATGAGGCCGCTGCTCTCCATGTCCCGAAGCACGCCGTAGAGACTCGCCGAGTCCCGCGAGTCGAACCCGAGCTCGGCGAGACGCCGGAAGAGCTCGTAACCGTGGCTCCCCTGCTCCTTGAGAAGGAGCAGGATCGCCGGACGGTAGTACGTGTAGTGGCGGATCTCGCCCCTGGGCCCTGCGTTGGCGCTGAGACGCCCATCCTGGTCCACCGAATGCCTCCCTTGTCTCTGAGGAAACTGTCGGCTAGCTGAGGCCGACATCTAAGTGCAACCATACATCTAGCGCCACCTGGCTGAGATGTTCCATGTGCGGCGGCGTCCAATCCGGTCAAACAGAAGATTTCGCTTGACCTTTGACTCGACTACAGGGTTTACCTTCGTGGGTAGCGCGCCCGGCAGACCGCCCGGCAAACGAGTCGAGACGGGTCTTTGAGCCGCTGGCGGTAGGGCGGCAGCGCCCCGGTCCTGCGTCATCAACAGCAGGGTGGTCACCGCCCCGACCCGTTCGGTGGCGTCCTCACGCCGCCAGCGCCCTCGATGGCGTGCGGTCGACTAGGCCGACAAGCTCGGCCACGAAGGCGTCGGCGAAGCGGCCGGCGGCCGGGGCGTCGAAGAGACGGTGGCGATAGCGGAAGGCCAAGTGTAGCCGACCGTCGACGGTTACGGCGCCGACGGTGAGGCCCAGAGGCATGCGGCCCGGGGGCGAGAACCACGCCTCGACCGTGCATCCGGCTTCCGTACCGAACGACGGCGCGTCGGTCAGTGAGCCGAGGTTCGAGAGCATGGCCGTGTCGACCAGTCGGTTCCCGCCGAGCGGCAGCGTCATCACCATGGCGTGCTTGGCCCACAGCGGCAGTCGGTCGGAGCGGGCCAGGACCTCCAAGAGGGCGGTGCCGAGCCCGACGCTCTTCTTGCGTTGGGTCTGGGCCGTCAGCGCCCGCAGGGTCGACTCCGGCTGGCGACGATCGCGCCGGTTGGTGGAGACCCTGGCCGGGAGGGAGAAGTTGCCCACCACGTCGTGCCGCCAGTCGAGCGGGCGCAGGTTGGCGGGCACCAGCACGCCGATCCGCCCACACCGCTCGCCACGCTGCGCGTTCCACCCGGCGATAGCCAGGTGCAGCGAGGCGAGCAGCACGTCGTTCACCGTTCCGGGGTGCTGCGCCTCGACGAGGGACTGGGTCAGTAGGGCCGGCAGGGCAACGTGGTGGAAGCCGTAGCCGGCCTCCCCGCTCGCTCCCTCGGCCGCCACCCGGGCCGGCGCCACCACGACATCGGTGAGCTTCTGGGCGAGCGCCATCCGGCGCCGGGCACGGGTCGGGCCGTTGGCCTGGGTGAGGTCGACAAGTCGGCCCCGCGCCTCGATCGGGTCCGGCCCGATCCTCGGGCCGGGCTCGCCGGCGTAGGCGCTGGCCACCGAGCGGAGCAGCCGCAGCACGCCGAATGCGTCCATGGCGGCGTGGTTGGCATTGATCATGAGCACGTCTCCATGCGGGTTGCGGGCCAGCCGCGCCCGCAGCGGAGGCGACTCGGCCAAGGGCACTGCCAAGCCCTGCAGTTCCTCCCGGGCCCGGGCCACGGCGCTCTCGTCGGGGCAGTCGACGACCCGCAACGGGTCGACGTCGACGTCCGGTTTGATCTCCCACCGGTCGGTGTGCTCGGTGCGGCGCGACGCTGCCTTGCGGGCTCTCGCCATGGGGTGAAGGGTGAGCGCCCGTCCGAAGGCGTCCCGAAGGCGCGCCTCGTCGAGCTGGCCGGCCACCCGGACCTCCAGCTGGATGCTCCACGGCGCGGCCTCACTGTCGAGCAGGTGGACGGCTTCGTCCACCACACTGAAGGGGACGGTGGTGGGCCCTGTCACGGCTGGTCCTGAAGGACACGGGCGGCGATTTTCCGGCCGACCTCGGGCCGGTGGCGGCCGGGGCGTCGGCGAGGGCGCCGGACGACCTGGTCGTGCATCCCGACCAGATTGTGGGCGACGATGCGGGTGAGGGAGTAGCGCACCGAACCGTCGGCACGGAACTTGAGGGGGGACACCCGGTCGACGTGCACCGACACCTGGGTGCCGTCGATGACGATGTGGAGACTGTCGGTGGCGCACAGCTCGCGGTACGAAGCCGTGCCACGGTGGTAGATCCGACCGATGCCCGAGTCGGGGCGGAAGCGGTCGCTGGCGTCGAGCGCCCGGGTGAGGGGCTCGGTGGTCGAGGAAGTGACGTCAGTCGCCATGGGGCGGCTCCTTGGATAGCTTGTGAAAATCTTCACAAGACCACCATACCGGTCGATGGTCAGATCACCGGCGCAGTTCCGGAACGTTTCACCCGCCGTTTACCGGCTTGTGCACGTTCCTGACCGCGGCCACGGGGTCCACCCGAGGCGGCTGGTGGGCCAGGCCTGTGTCCTATCCTACAGGGCGATGGCGGTGCACCCGGCAAAGACCGCCACGGGGCGTCGTCCCACCGGGATACAAGTATCCGTCCGCCCGGGCAGTTGGCAACCCCTGAGAGGCCCGTGCCGGGTGCGGACAAGGTGATCAGGATGGAGCGGTGATCGTCCTGAGCGTCCTGGACCAGTCGCCCGTGCCCCACGGCGCCACAGCCGGCACCGCGCTCTGGGCCACGGTGGCCCTCGCCCGAGAGGCCGAGCGGCTGGGCTACCGGCGGTACTGGCTGGCCGAGCACCACAACACCGAATCCCTGGCCGGCTCGGCGCCCGAGGTCCTGGCCGCCTGTGTCGCCTCACAGACCTCGGCCATACGGGTCGGCGCGGGCGGAATCCTCCTGCCCCACTACAGCCCCCTCAAGGTGGCCGAGACCTTCCGCGTGCTCCAGGGACTGTTCCCCGGTCGGGTCGACCTCGGGCTGGGCAGGGCCGACGGCACCGACCAGCGCGCGGTCGCGGCCCTGCAGGGCCACAGCGGAACCTCCGGCGGCGACAGATATCCCGACCAGGTGGCCGACCTGCTCGGGTTCCTCGAGGGCACCATCGGTGATGACCACCGCTTCGCCGGAGTGCGGGCCATGCCCGACGGGCCCGGCAGCCCCGAGGTCTGGGTGCTGGGGTCGAGCAGCTACGGCGCCAGCCTGGCGGCCCGGATGGGACTGCGGTTCTCCTTCGCCCAGTTCGTCTCGCCCAACTTCGGCCCGCAGGTCGTGGACTCCTACCGCCGGCAGTTCCAACCGTCGTGCCGATGCCCCGAGCCGACGACCAGCCTGGGCGTCTCCGTCATCTGTGCCGACACCGACGCCGAGGCCGAGCGGCTGGCCGTCAGCCAGGACGTGTTGCACCTCCGGCCCGAAGGCGCCAGCCGCGGGCCCCTGCTCCCGGTCGAGGAAGCGCAGGCGTACCCCATGACCGAGTTGGAGCGAGAACTGGTGCGCCAGTACCGGAATCGCCGTGTGCTGGGGGCGCCCGACCGCGTCCATGCCGCTCTGGTGGACCTGGCCACGACATACTCGGTGGACGAGCTGGTCGTGCACACCGTCTGCCATGATCCCGTGGCCCGCGTCCGCTCCTACCAGCTGCTGGCCGACGTGTTCGGGCTCGACCGGCGGGGCTAGAGAGGAGACTGGCCCACTGACGTCGGGCATGGTTCGTGGCCGCAAGCCGGTGGCCGGCGACAAAGCGGCTTGACCTTGGAGCCCACTCCCAGGTCTACCTTCGTCACACGGCCCTCCTTGAAGCTCGCCCACCATGGCGGCCGCAGTTGGCCGCATTCACCCTCCACCGCTCCAGGATGTTGCTGCCACCGTGGCCGGCCCATCTCTGGCGGGTCCGAGAGAGCGCATTTCCGGCCGCCATGGCCGGGCGACAGAGCGAGGCCTATCCCGACTACGCGTGGGTGGTGACCGGCTGGCAGGACGGCCGGGTGGTCGGCTACGCCATGGCCGACGGTTGCGTCATCGAGCAGAGCTGCTATCTGCGTGAGATCGCCGTGTTGGCTTCCAGCCGTCGGCGTGGATTCGGCCGGGTTCTCGCCGTCGACATGGCGAAGTGGGTCGGGCGGTCGGGAATGACGACGATCTTCGTCGACCTGTCCTCGGATCAAGCCTTCGCCCGTCGGGCCCGGTGGTTCGAAGGCCTCGGTTTCGCCACGGCCGGAGCCTCAAACCTGCAAGCAGTCCGCACTCAGGATCTCATCGGACGGGTCGGACCTCATGGCCGGCCCCAGCCCGGCCGGTCGCCGGGTCGCGGTCGGGAGGGCCGATAGCCGGCGGCTGGGCATCAGTCGATCACACCGTGGACATAGGCGGCCGCGGCTGGGCCGAGCCGTGCGTTGACCTGACCGATGACCTGGCGCAGCCTGGCGCCGGGCCAATGGTCGGGAAGCAGTTCCGGAGGCAGTCCAGGATCGCGCAGGGTGTCGGTCATCGGCAGCCGGGCTAGGTCGGCGAAGGTCCTTAGCGCCTGCGCAGAGGGGGCAGGCTGGCCGGGCGAGCTCTTCAGAGCCTGTTCCAGAGCGTGAATGTGCGCTTGGTACACGATGCTCAACTCACCGAGGCCCCAGGCGTGGCTGGCGGCCCGAGCGGCGTCGGCGGGGTCCATGCCGAGCGTCGTGACGAACAACCGTGCGTCGTGCGGGTACTTCTCCAGTACGTCGGCCATGGACGCGGTGCGGTCCGTGAGGGCGATGAGCACTCCTGGTTGCAAGAGGCCGTACCCCGACAGAAGTGCCGTACGGCGCAGTGCATCACGGAATGACCTGTGGCGTTCGGGGACCTGGTAGAGCAGAGCGTGATACGAGCCTGACCATCTGCCCGGCGTGCGTGCCGCTTGAGCGCCCACCCGGCGGAAGGCCTGTTCGAAGGTCCCGGCGAGCCGGTAGTGGCTGGTCCGGCCGTGTCGGGTCGAGGCCAGCTGGCCGTCTCGACGCATGCGTGCCACCAAGGTGCGGGCGCCAGAGGCGGTCAGACCAAGGTCGACCAGCAGGCGGTTGAGACGGCTCAGATGAGCAGATCGCCTGGTGGAACGGTCTGTGGCAGTACGCCGGCTTCCGGCGGGGGCAACGGAATCTCACCCTGGTCTGGGGAATGACGTTCGTGGCCGAGGCGGCGCTGCGGATCGTGCTCAGCTTCGTGTTGTCGGTGTCGGTCATGGTGGTGGTCACCAATGTTCTGCCCTACGTGGTGCTGGCCGGTTTGATCTTCGGCACGGTGCGCTACGGCAAGCGGCGCAGCGCGGCCATGGCCGAAGCCCAGGCTCAAGGCCTTCAGCCTGACGGGCGTGGCCTCGGCGTGTGATTGCAGCACAGAGCTACCGGGGCTTCGCCTCCGCCCGACGTGGGCAGCCTCGGTCTCAACGGCGCTTTGGCCGGTCGCCTCCGAAGCTGACGGTGTCGATCCACAAGGACCGGGCCCCCCCGTTGGCGTAGCCGACGACCGGCGTCCAGGCGTGGTACGCCATCCTGGTCATGCCGTCGTGGCCGACAAAGAAGACGGGACCGCTGGGGCCAAGGGCATCGCCGTGCGAGGCCATCCACGGCCGGGTGGTGGAGGCGTTGTGGCACGGGCCCAACGGCGACGCGCAGGTGGCGTACCCGATGGAGGCGGCGGAGCTTTCCCAGTTCCCGCCGCTGTAGAACAGGTAGTGGACGCCTCCCACCAGGACCATGTCCGGGCCCTCGATCACGTGCGCCTGCCAGGCGCAGCGTCCGCTCAACAGCCGCGCCGGTGCACCCACCAGTGCCCGGCCGTCGCAGGTGAGGCGCTGGCCCCAGAGGTGGGTGGGCCGCCCCAGGGCGTTGCCCTCGCTCTTCCACAACAGGTACCAGACGCCGTCCGGGGCCAGGTACGGCCTGGGATCGATCGACCCGCCCTCGTCGAGCTGGCAGATGAACGGCGATGACGAAGTGTCGGTGAAGGGGCCCGACGGCGTGGCCGAGGTGGCCACCGAGATGCACTGTCGCCCCGCCGCCGCGCTGCGACCCGTGTAGTACATGACGAAGCTGCCTCCCACATGGATCACCCCCGGCGCCCAGGTGAGACCGGCTCGGGCCCACGCCGGCAGGACCGGTAGTGGGTCGGCGACGCCAGACCAGTCCCGCAGGTCGGTCGAGCTCATGACCTGCAGGTTGCGGCCACCGCTACCCGTGGAGTAGGCCCAATGGTCGCCGCCGGACTGAAGGATGAAGGGGTCGGGAAAGTCGCCGCTGTATGCGGGCGCACTCGACCGGGCGGCGACGGGCACGGCGGCTGCCGCCCGTGGCCCGAAGGCTCCGGCCATCAACCTGCGCAAGGCCACAGGGGCCATTCAAGCCGGCTCGGACGGACCGCAGGTACCGCGCCCGCGGCCCGTGCGGGGCCCGTGGGCGCGCTACGCCTCAGGCCAGTGGGCTCCGGCAGTCGCCGGCCCGAACTTCGCTGACCCGGCCGCCTTCGATGGCGACCGTGCCAATCGGTCGGTCGTGGAGCCCCCACACCTGATACGTGCCTATGTGCAGTTCGGGGTAGACCCCGCAGATGACATCAGCGCCATTGACCCGCCGGCGCCGGATGGCCGTGTGCGTTCCGTGGTGATGAGCCTCACCTTCGCGCGTGAGGTCGACCTCGGACCCGACGAGGGTCTCGTCGGCGTACAGGATGAGGGCGCCGACATCGCCGCCGATGTCGAGCACCAGGGCGTCGGAGGGGCCGGTCCTCGGCCCCTCGTCGACGACCGGTGGCTCGGCGCTACGACGGGGGTGTGTGGTAGCCGTCATGGGGGTTCCCGATGTACGGGAAGTGGGCCTGCACCGTGTCCGCCGGCTGGGGTGAGCCGTCGGTGATCCGGCTGGCCGCGCCGTCAGGGGTGAAGCTCGGATCGACGAGCGGGATGGTGGCCCCGGCGATGGCTCGCAGCTCGATGGTCACCACGTCGTCGGTGACCCGGCGCCCATTGGGGTAGCCGGCCAGGTCGCCGCCGAGGATGCCGAGCGGCTTGGGGCTGTTCGTGGGGGGAATGGCCACGTTGAGGCGCAGCAGGTCGGCCTTGTTCGGACCGGTGTAGTTCTGGAACCCGTTGACGACGCCCGCCGGGATGCCGGTGAGGAAAATGGCGTCGAGGTCGGCACGAGGCTTGGTGTAGGCCTGGAGATTGGGGAACACGTTGGGGTACAGGACGGGGAGGAGACGGGCCAGCTCCGGGTGGTCGACACCGGCCGCGAACTCGCTGTCGCCGCTGGGCGGCCGTGAGTTGAACAGGTCCTTCCTGCTCATCGGCACGAGGACTTCGTTGACGAGCGGGTTCCCCAGGCGGGAAACCTGCGTGAAGGGCCCCACGGTGTGCGCGGGCTGGCCGAAGCCGCCCTCGATCCGCACCCGTTGCCGGCTGGCCGACGTGTACACGCCGATGACGGCGTTGGGGTCGGCCTGGCCGGTCGGGACCGAGCCATTGTGGGTGAGGTCGCCGATGGGCACCTGGATGGCGATCGAGTGGACGTTGACGCTCTTGAGCGTGTCGATGCCGGCCGCCGCGGGGGTGGGAATCAAGTGGAGGTTTTGGATCGGGCGCAGGTCGACGAGGTCGAAGATGGACCCGAGGTCCACGAAGAAGGCCTCGGCACGTTGGCCGGCGAACACCGTTTCACCGGTGCGCAGCGGCGTGATGGCGGCCGCCGCCAGGCTGGCGTAGTCCGGGGTCGACCGGGGGCCGATGTTGCACGGCGGGCAGGGGATGCCCGAACCCAGCACGGTCCTGCGGTTGCCGGCCACCTTGGTCACCGAGTACGTCTGCCGGCGGTTCCAGTGAGGGTCGGTCAGGGTGCGGATCGGGCCGGTGTTGTAGAGGAAGGTGTCCGGGTTGGTGATCGTGGTCGTGAACCGGAACTGGTAGACGGTGCCGCTGTCGCGCCGCTCGTTCCCGGCGATGTGGATCTCGTAGAGCACGTCGTCGCCGAACTCGAAGAAGTTGGGGCCGCCCGCCGGCTCCTCCGCAGGGACGTAGTTGGCGATCAGCGTGACGGTGCCGGGCTTGTCCGGGCTGACGAAGGCGTACAGGTCGGTGCTGTCGGCCACCGGGTCTTTGGAGATACCGGGGGCTTCGCGGTGCGAGGACATGGCTCAGTTCACCTCGTGGAGGGTCGGAAGAAGAGGGGTGGATCGGACGCTCACTGGGCAGCCCGGACGAGCTCATTGGCCAGCCGGCGGTTGTGGATGACAACCTCCTGCGTGCCGACGTACAGGGCGATGGTTCCGGCGGCGGCGTCGACCACGTGAGCGGTCACGCTGTTGCCAGTGCCATCAGCGGCGCCGGCGGCGTCCTGAGCGGATGATGGGTGCGCCGATTCGGCTCCAGCGGCACCGGCCGCGCTGGCGGCCAGGCCGGGCGCAGCGGCGATGGCGCCGGCGGCGGCCACACCGATGCCGGCGTTGCGCAGGAAGTGACGCCGACTCAGGTCGGTCATGGATGGCTCTCCTTGATCCGGGGATGGAACAGACGCACGATAGGGCGCACGCGGGCGGATGGACCCGCGGCGGCGCCTTCCGGGGGTCTTCGTAGCCAGGGATACGGCCGGATGACGGGCCGGGCAGAATCGTTCCGGGCGCCAGGACGCTGGCGTCCCGCCGAGTCAGGAGAGCAGCTCGCCCAGGTCCTCGACGACCACGTCGGCGCCGGCCTGGCGCAGGGCCGACGCCTGCCCGGCCCGGGCCACGCCGACGACCACGCCGAAGCCGCCGCGGTGGCCGGCTTCGACCCCCGACACGGCGTCCTCGACCACCGCAGCCCTGGCCCGGTCGACGCCGAGCCGGGTCGCCGCCTCGTTGTAGGTGGCGGGGTCAGGTTTGCCGACAAGGCCCATCTCGGCGGCCACGACCCCGTCCACCTTGGTGTCCCACAGGTCCTGCACGCCGGCCGCGGCCAACACCTCGTCGGCGTTGCGGCTGGCCGTCACCAGGCCGGTGCGGACCCCCTTGGACTTGAGGGCACGGACCAACTGCACGGTCGTGTCGTAGACGTGGACGCCGTCGGCCCTCACCCGAGCCAGGAAATACTGGTCCTTCTGGTTTCCGAGCCCCTGCACCGTGGGCTCGCCCCCGCCGCCGCCGCCGTCGCCGTCGCCGCCCTCGGAGAGGGAGATACCCCTCGACTCCAGGAAGCTCCGGACACCGTCATACCGGTTACGGCCGTCGACGTAGGCCTCGTAGTCGGAGCGCTCGTCGAAGGCCACGAAGGGCTGGCCGGTCTGACCCGAACGCTCCTGGAGGTAGGCGTCGAACAGTTGCTTCCACGCAGCGGCGTGGACCTTGGCCGTGTCCGTCACGACACCGTCCATGTCGAAGATGACAGCGTCGAGGTCGAACAGGCTCTTGTGCGGTGTGTCCATCATCGCCATCGTACGGTGGCATGCGCAGGCGCCGGTAGCCCGCTCATCCGTCGGCCGCGGGCTCGAGGCCGGACCAGCCGTGGTCTCCCCGGCGGGCCACGAAGCTGCCGCCACTGAGCCTGTACGGCGGCCCGTCGCCCAGAGCCAAGGCCGTCGGGCGATCGAGATGAACAGTCAGGGCCTCCCGGTCCAGATCGACACGCACCCGAATGCCGCGCCAGTGCAGCGGAAAGGACAGCCGCTCCCACGACGGCGGCAGCACAGGGTCGATTCGCAGGACGTCACCGTCGGCCCGCACGCCTCCGAACCCGAACACCGCCGCCTGCCACAGGCCGCCCATCGTGGCCACGTGCACGCCCTGGGCGGCGTTGCCCATACGGTCGTCCAGGTCGATGCCGGCGGCCATGTCGAAGTAGCGCTCGGCCTCGTCCACGGCCCCGACGCGGGCCGCCACGGTGGCGTGTATGGCCGGCGACAGCGAACTGCCATGGCACGTGCGGGGCTCGTAGTACCGGTAGTTGGCCTCGACGACGTCGGCGGGGACCGTGTCGGGCAGCATCTGCGCCAACATGAGCACGTCCGCCTGCTTGACCACCTGTGAGCCGCGCAGCCGGGAGACGCCGAGCACCAGCTCACCGGTGAACGGCCGCGGCGCCAGGTCGACGGAGCGTACGTTTTCCATCTGGAAGAACCCCGCGAACTGCTCGTAGAGCAGTGACTGGTGGTCGAACAGGTCGACCAGCCCGGTGGCCACGGACTGCCACTGGCCGGGCTCGGGATCCTGGATGTCCAGCCTGTGGGCCAACTGGTCCCAGGCACGGGCGTCAAGGGTGGCCACGAGCCGGCACACCTCGACCGCCCGTTCGAGGTTCCAGCGTGCCAGCACGTTGGTGAAGGCGTTGTCGTCGACTCCCTCGTGGTACTCGTCGGGGCCGATGACCTGGTCGATGTGGTAGCGCCCGTGGTCGTCACGCCGGGCCCGTGAGGCCCAGAACCTCGCTGTCTCGATGATCATCTCGGCGCCCATGTCGACGAGGAACCGGTCGTCGCCCGTGACCCGCCAGTACTGCCATGCGCCCCATGCCACATCGGCGCTGATGTGGTGCTCCTGGAGCCCGGTGAGGATGGTGAGGCGGGTGCCGTCGGGCATCACGACGAACGGGGGCGCGGCTTCATCGCCCGTGTCCGTCGACTCCCAGGCGAACAGCGCCCCCGAGTAGCCGAACTTCGCCGCCTTCTCCCGGGCCGCGGCCAGGGTCCGATAGCGGTAGGCGAGAAGGGCGCGGGCGGTGGGCGGATGGGTCCAGATGTAGAACGGCAGGACGAAGACCTCGGTGTCCCAGAACACATGGCCGCCATAGCCCGGGCCGGTCAGCGCCCGGGCACCGATGGACGCCAGATCGCTTTCCGGGTCACCGGCGCCGATCAGGTGATAGAGGGCGAACCGGAGCGCCCGCTGGGCCTGGGGCGCACCGCCGACGACGACGTCGGCCTCGCGCCAGCGGCACCGCCACGCGGGGCGGTGCCGGGCCCGCACCGAGGCCATGCCGTCGAGCTCGGCCGGCTCCGGGGAGATCCCGCCGCCATCATGGGGCGGGTCGGCTCCGTGGCGCTCGACGTCCACCAGCCGCTCGATCCTCCCGTCGTGCTCACGGGTGGTGATGCGGAAGGATGCAGGTCGCCCGCCACGACCCCGAAACCACACGGTGGTCTGGTCACCTTCGGTCCGCTCCTCGACCTTCTCGACCGTGCCCTGTTCTTCGAGCACGCAGGCGCCGGCAAGCGTCGTCGTGCGGGCGTCGGACTGCAGTTCGGCCTCCAACGCCAGGATGGTCCGGTCGGCGAGCGAAGCCAACCGGACGGACCGGAAGCGGCACTCCCTGCCCGATGGGAGCCGTTGGCGCCAATCCCGCAGCACCATGCCCTGGCGCAGGTCCAGGACCCGCCGGTGCTCGACGGTGTCGCCCTGGGACAGGATGAGTTCCTCGTCGTCGACTCGGGGAGCTAGCCTTGTCCAATCTGGACCGCGGACCAGCTCGGGCCCACCCGGGTTGCCTTCAGCGGCTCCGTAGACGCCGGCGACGTACACGGCCGGGAACGACTCGGGGCTGCTTTCTTCCAAGGACCCGCGGGTGCCGCTGCGGCCGTTGACAACGGTCAACCATGACTCGACGTCTCTCTCCCGTCCAGGATCGAAGCCGTCCACCTCGAGGGCCCACGAGCGGTCAGGCACGCGGGTCGGAAATCGGCGCTGGGTGGACACCGCCTCGTCCAGACGGACGAGGGCGCCAGCCTGGCCGTCAGGACCGGGCGGTCCCTCTCCGACATCGCCTACGACCAGAACGGCGTAGGGGCTGGCCTGGTCCACCAGCCAGCGCCGGGCCCAGGCCACGGGGTGCAAATCGTCGACCGACCGGCCCGGCCCGCCCATCGCCGCCTCGGTGGCCCGGCGGCCGAGCGACCGCGCGCCACCGTTGGGGCCGGGTAGATCGGCGGGTGGCACGACCACGGCGCCGGGCCCGACGATCTCGGAGATCTCAGGCGGGTCGCCCGACCAGACCAGCAGCCGGCCGGGGCCGCCGGCCGGCGGATCGAGGCACTCGCGCAGTCGGGCGGCCGGACCGGACGTGACCACCACGACGTCGACACCGAGCGAGCTCAGACGGCGAAGGCGCGTCGACAGAGCCCGGCCATCCTCGCCCTGACGCTCGACCACATCGTCCCAGCCGAGGACGCAAACCTCGATCATTCGCCATCCCCGACTTCCTGTGTGGGAGTTGCCTTGTTGTTGAGGCCGACATCATAAGACGGCCGTGACCGGTGACTCGGGGACCCGGTGACCGGGGCAGCGCCGGCGGCCGGCGCATCACGAGCACGACCTGTTCTGTGGGCCGTCGAGCTCGATGGCGGCACGCGGTTGGCCGTGTCCTAAGGTCCAGGCGTCGCTTTCGCTGAACTGGGCGCGATGGGCGCCTGACGGGGTGAACCGGAGGAGAGACTTCATGACTGCTCGGCGTGCCTCCCGATGAGGATCGCCGTCATCGCCCCACCCTGGACACCGATCCCTCCGGTTTCCTACGGCGGGATAGAGGCTGTCGTCGATCAGCTGGCGGTGGGTTACCAACAGGCCGGCCACGAGGTGCTGCTCTTCGCCACCGGCGACTCCACCTGCCCGGTGCCGCGCCGCTCCGCGCTGGACGTGGCCGACCCCAGGCTGGGCATGGCCGTGCCCGAGCTGCTCCACGTCAGCGCTGCCTACGCACAAGTGGAGGACTTCGACGTCGTCCACGACCACACCCTCGTCGGTCCGTTCTGCGTCCAGCAGGGGCGCCAGCAGGTGGTCGTCACGACGGCGCATGGTCCCATCGACGGAGAGCTCGGCCCGCTCTACCGGCGCCTGGACAACGGTGTTCGCCTGATTGCCGTGTCCCACGCCCAGGCCAGGTCGGCACCGGCGGTCCCGGTGGCCAAGGTCATCCACCACGGCGTGGATGTCGACTACTTCCCGGTCGGGTCGGGCGACGGCGACTACTGCCTGTTCCTGGGCAGGATGACGCCCGAGAAGGGTGCTCACCGCGCCATCGCCGCGGCCCGGATGGCGGGCCTGCCACTGCTGCTGGCGGCAAAATGCCGGGAACCGGCAGAGCACGAGTACTTCGAGAAGCGGGTCCAGCCGGAGCTCGGGGACGGCACTGTCTACCTCGGCGAGGTGGCACACGATCGCAAGATGGAGCTACTCGCCTCCGCCAAGGCGCTGTTGTTCCCGATCCGCTGGAACGAGCCCTTCGGCATGGTCATGATCGAGGCCCTGGCCTGCGGGACGCCGGTGGTGGCCTTCGGCGAGGGTGCCGTCCCTGAGATCGTGCAGGACGGCGTCAACGGCTTCCTGTGCGCCGACGAGACGGAGATGGCCGAGGCACTCGGCCGTATCGACCGAATCGAGCGGGCGACGTGCCGAGCCGACGTCGAACGACGGTTTTCGACGTCCCGGATGGTGGCCGACCATCTGGACCTGTTCGAGACGCTGATCCGACGGGCCTGAACATGGCGGCGGAGCGGGTGGCGCTCGTCACCGGAGCCACGGGCTTCGTCGGCTCCCGGCTGGTCCCGGCGCTGATGGCCGGCGGTTGGTCGGTGCGGGCCTGCGGGCGTCGGTCCCGGCCGCCCTCGCTGCCCGACGAGGTCGAGTACCGGGGCGTGGACCTCGCCGCCGGCAGCCTCGGCGACCTGTGTGACGGCGTCACCCATCTGTTCCATCTCGCCGGAGCGTCCAGTTCGCTCTCGTCCGACGACGAGATGCGCCGATCCAACGTGACCGCCACCGAACGCCTCCTCGACGCGGCCGCAGGCGGTGGCCGCCGTTTGCAACGGTTCCTGTACATGAGCTCCACCTCCGTCTACGGGGAGGAGACGCCGTTGCCGTCGCCCGTCCAGGAGGACGTCGAGCCGCATCCCAGCCGGTCCTACGGCAAGGCCAAGTGGGAGGCGGAGCAGGCGGTGTGGGCGGCTGGCGACGGCGGCCTGGCCGTTGTCGTCTTGCGACCCGTGTCCGTGTACGGCCCTGGCAACATCAAGCTCCTGGCCAGCGCCGCCCTCGACGTCGCCATCGAACGTTTTGCACACTGCGACAGGGTCCTCGTGCCGGCGCAGCCGGTGGAACAGCGCCTGGTGCACATCGATGATGTCATCCGCGCCTGCGTGCACCTGGCCGTACACGACGACAGCGCCGGGCGGCCCTACAACCTGGTGTTCCCGAGCTATCCCAGCAGCCACTGGGTGGCAGAGATCCTGGCTGATGAGCTGGGCATGGTGACGGAGTTGAGCGACGACCCCGAATGCGGGCCCAGCCATGAGCAGCGGGCGGCCACACGGGCCGAGATGCTGAACGCCGGCATGCGGCCCGACATACTTCTCACGCCGGAGCGCTTTCGATTCCTGCGCAAGGCCAACCCCAACAACCGACTGAGCGTCGACGCCCTGCTCAGCACCGGCTTCCGGTTCGAGGACGAGGGGCTGGAGGCGGGGATCAGGCGGACGTTGGACTGGTACCGCCGACACCGGTGGCTCATCTGAACCCGTAGGTCATGTCCTGCCCGGGCAGTAGTGGTCGCAGCCACGACATCTTCTGCCCGGGCGGCCGACGTAGGACTGCCCAAGCGGATCAGCGGAGGTGGGCCTTGAGGAAGTCGACCGTGCGCTTCCAGGCGAGCGCGGCGCTGTCCGGATCGTACGTGCCCAACAGGTTCTCGTCGTTGAGGAAGGCATGGCCGGCCGGGTAGTAGAAGAACTCCACATCTGCGGCGGACTCCCGCCGGATCTGCTCCTCCTGCTGCCTGGCCTGCTCGACGGGACAGAAATCGTCGCGCTCGCCGTAGTGGCCCTGGACGGCGGCGGTCATACCGGCGTAGTTGTCGGGCACCGCCGGCCCGACGCCGTAAAAGGCCACGGCCGCCCTGACCGTGTCGCCGTGCTGGGCGGCGAGCTGCAGGACGAAACCGCCACCCATGCAGAACCCGACGACGCCGATCTTCGACGACGTCACCGACCTGTGGCCGAGGAGGAAGTCGACGGCGCCGGACAGGTCCTGCGCGGCCCCGTCCACGGGCAGGCTGCTCATGAGCTCGGCGGCCTCGTCGGCATCGTGGGTCACCGTCCCACCGAACAGATCGGGGGCCAGCGTCACGAAGCCCTCAGCGGCCAGCCGGTCGGCGATGCCGGCGATGTGGTCGGTCAGGCCCCACGACTCCTGGATGACGATGACGCCGGACCCGGTGTACGAGGCGGGGTTCACCAGGTAGCCGTGGGCCTGCCCGTCACCGCTCGGGAAGGTGGTGTTCTGACGAGACTCCTCGTCGGGCATGGCGACCTCTGGCTCTGGGCGTCGTTCGAACGGGCGGCAGGCTGGATGGAGCGATTGAGAGGTGCCGATTGTTGCAGCTTGGCGCCGCCCCGGTTGTGCCTACGGCATGACGCCACGGCCACCCGCCCGGGCAGGATCAGTCCGGCAGGTGGCGGAAGTCGACGACACTGCCGTTGTCGAGCCCACGGTCGAGCAGCGCCCAGATGCGTCGGGCCACTTCATCGGGAGGCGTGAGCCGGCCCGACTCGTGCAGATCGAGGAACTTCTGGCGTTGGGGGAAGCTCTCTTCCTCGGTGGCCCGGATCTGTGCCTGCATGCCGGTGTCGACGGTGCCGGGCGCCATGGCCAGCACCTGGACGCCACCCCGGATGGACTGCTCGGCCCCGACGTCTCGGACCCACTGGTCCACGGCCGCCTTTGCCGCGCCGTACGCCGACCAACCCGGGTAGACGCTGCTGGCCGCCCCGGACGTGAGGATGACAAGGTGGCAGTGGGCCTTCACGTCCCGAACGGCTCGCAGGAACATGTGGCCGAGTACCTGGGGCGAGGCACTGTTCAACAGCACGTTGGCCTGGTACGCCTCGGTGTCGATCTCGGCCGCGAACCCGATCGGTTCGAGCCCACCGGCGGCGTGCACGAAGATCACCCGGTCGCCATCGAAGCCGGCCAGCTCCTGGCGGAACGAGTCGCCCACCATGGGCCACGAGGACACCGAGGACAGATCGGCCTGGAGGTGCTCGATGCCGCCCGGACCTTTCCGTCGGCTGATCCCGATGACCCGTGCGCCGTCCCAGGGAACGGCCTCCACCAATGCCGCCCCTATGCCGCTGGAAGCACCCGAGATCCAGATCAACGACTCGTTCACGCTGCCACGTTATAACGAGGTCCAAGCCGGCCTGGGACGGCCCCGGCGTAGCTGGGCCGCCTCTTGGGGAACAAGGAAGGACATGCGTGCACTCCATGTCCTCGCCGTAAGCGCCGCCCTCGGACCGCTGGCCGTCGCCGGCTGCTCGTCCAGTTCCAAGAGCGTGAGCCCCGATGTAACCGTGTCGGCCTGCCGGGCTGACCCTTCCGGGGGGCGGCCGACCGCCGAAGGCAACATCGTCAACCACACCAGCAAGGCCAGCGCCTACGCCTTCCGTGTCACGTTCTCCGACCAGTCAGGCAACGAGTCCAGCCAGGGCGCGGTCGCCGTGGCCAAGGTGGAGGCGGGCGCCACCGCGAAATGGAGCACCGACGGTGCGACCAGCGCCAAAGGGACGTTGACGTGCAAGGTCACGAACCTCAGCCGCACCTCCGTGGGCGGCTGAGCCGACCAGTCGAGGCGACCCTCGCCGGTAGGCCCGGTTCCGGTCACGTCTCTGACGGTCCCATCGGCGAGCCGGTGAGATGCGCTAGGCCGGTTCCATCGGCGCACGGCACCGGGCGGCTTTGGCGAGGACCTTGCGCCTCTTGCGCTCCGCCACCTTGAGACGAGCGGCCTGACGGGTCTGCTCAGGCAGCGGCTCGCCCTTGTTCCTCAGCCAGCTGTCCAGCCGGTCGGCGCCCAGCCGGCCGGCGGCCACGGCGGCCCGGACGGCGCAACCGGCGTCGCCCGAATGGCCGCAGTCTGCGAAATGACAGCGGTCCGCCATCTGTTCCACGTCGGCGAACGTGCGGCGCACGCCATCGTCGGCTCCGGAGACGGACAGGGCCCGCATGCCCGGCGTGTCGATCACCATGCCTCCGCCCGGCAGCAGCACGAGCTCGCGGTGCGTAGTGGTGTGCCGGCCCTGGCCGTCGGCCCTGACCAGGGCGGTGGTCAGGATCTCTTCGCCGGCCAACAGGTTGACCAGCGTGGACTTGCCTGCTCCCGACAGCCCGAGAAGGGCCACGGTCCGCCCTGGGCTGAGGTACTGGGCGAGGTTATCCAGTCCCTGGCCGGTGGCCGCGCTCACGACCTGCACGTCGACGTCGAGGGCCACGGACGCCACCTCGGCCACCCGTCCGGCCAGGACCTGTCCCGACGCCAGGTCGGCTTTGCTGATGACCACGACCGGGACAGCGCCGCTCTGCCAGGCCAGAGCCAGGTAGCGCTCGAGATGGCGGACGCTCAGGTGACGGTCCATGGCGGTGACCAGCAGGACAGTGTCGATGTTCGCGGCCACGACCTGCGAGGTTGCTCCGGGGGCGCCGGCCGAGCGGCGAAAGGTGCAGCGGCGGCCCAGGATGGCGGCCACCGTCGCCATGTCGTCAGCTGTCGACCCCGGCCGGACGGTGACCCAGTCACCGACGGCGACGTCCGGCCGGTTCGAGGCCCGGACCCGACCAGCCCCGGTCAGGACCGTGCATGCACCACGATCGACCCGCGAGACCCGTCCGGGTGTGAGTGAGGGGTCATTCGAGCCGGCCCACGCCGCCCTCCAGCCGTCGTCCCAACCCAGATCGGCCAGGGCAGGCACCTCGGATGGGCTGGGCACGGGTACGGCGCCGCTCCTCTGGGCCAGAGCCCCTTGAACATGCCCGTCGGGCACGGGTCAGGTCTGCCCGGACAAGCCGAAGGGGCACGACCGGGCGGGCCGTTCCACTCTACGCCGGCAAGGGGCGGAGCCCGTGCCCCGCCCGCTCCGGACGTCGTGGAAACGTACGCCGTTCACTGGGCACCCCGCGCCCGCTCATCTCCGGCGGCGCCTGGAGTCGGACAGGAGGGCCCGGGCGGCCAGGCGGCCGGGCGTGCCGGCGATGCCGCCCGTCGGGTTCGTCCCGGCGCCCGACAGGTAGAGGCCGGCAATCGGCGTGCGGTGGTCGGCGAGCGCCCGGGTGGGCCGGAACGGGCCCAGCTGGTCGAGCGCGATGTCGAGGTGCATGGGATGGGCCCCGGGCCAGTCCTCGTCCGCCTCCATGAGGTCGGGTGTGAAGGCCTCGGCCCCCACGATGCTGTCGGTGAAGCCCGGGGCGCGTTCCTCGACGGTGGCAATGGCCTCGTCGACGAAGCGGGAGGTGGCGGCGGGCCAGCCGCCGTCCAGGCGGGCCGGTGCCGCCGGGCACGCCAGGTAGACGGTGTGGTGCCCGGAAGGGGCCAGTGTCGGGTCGATGGCGGAGGTGGTGAAGGCGTAGAGGGGCAGGGGCGACGGCAGCCGGTGGTCGTCCGCCGCCGTCCAGGCCGCGCCGAGGTCGTCGAGGTGGTCCACGTAGCTCTGCAGGCCCTGCCAGTCGGCGCTGGTGGCGCCCGTGTAGGGCGGCAGCCGGTCGGTGGCCACGTGTACCAGGGCTTGGACGACGTTGCCCCGCCGGGCCGACGCCAGGTCGGCGGCCACCGGTCCGTCGAGCGGTGGGTCGAGCAGGCCCAGCAGCGCCACCTGGGGGTGCATGGCGGTGATGACGGCGGTGGTGGCGAGGCGCTCGCCGTGACCGACGACCACGCCGGTGACCCTGCCACCGTGGTGGTCGATGCGGGTGACAGGTGTGGCACAGCGCACCTGCACCCCGAGGGCCCGGGCCCGGACCAGCAGGGCGTCGATGAGGCCCTGAGAGCCGCCCCGGGCGTGCCATTGGCCGTAGCGGTGGTACGCCGCCTGCCAGAAGGCGAACAGGGCGCCACCCGGCACGGTCGGTCCGACGCCGGCATGGGCGGCGAAGGCGGCCACCGGTCCACGGGTCAGATCTGACGGCAGCCACCGGCGCAGGAGCGAGTCGTAAGGGGAGAGCAGGTCGCGGGCCCGGGCCAGCGGGCCGGTGCGCAGGACACGGGCCAGGTTGGCGAGGCGGGCCGGCACCTCGCGGGCCGGCAACTCGCCCCGGATGGCGGGCATCATGGTGCCGACGATGGGATCGGCCACGTCGATGAAGCGGCGGTAGGCCATGGCCTCGGCCGGGTCGAGTGCGGCCAACGAGTCGACCGTGGCCTCGACCGAGCGCCAGAACCGCACCCGGGCACCGTCGCTTCGAACGGCCACCGAGAAGGGATCCATCTGCTGGTAGACCAAACCGGCGCCGGCAAGGTCCAGCTCCTCGGGGATCGACGTCATGTTGATTATGTTGTGGGCGACCGAGTGCAGGTCGAACCGATAGCCGGCCAGGCCCGGTCGCTCCTCGGTCCGCGACCCGCCACCCGGTCGGGCCTGCGCCTCGAGCACCACCACCTCACGCCCGGCCTGGGCCAGGTAGCAGGCGGCCACAAGCCCGTTGTGGCCGGCGCCCACGACCACCACCGGCTCGGCCATCTTGCTCACTCCCGCTGGCGATCCTCTGGTCCGGTGCTGAACCTCACTTGCCGGGCGGCTTGGGCGTGGCCTTGCCCTGTTTGTCGGCCCTCTTCTCTTTCAGCGACTTGCCGGGCTTTTTCTTCGACGGCTTCTGGGGCGACTTGTCGGGCACGCTCAGGGCTCCTCTGGTGGCGCGTGGCTCGTCACGCTGGTGGATTGGCGGGCACGGAACCGGCGGGCGCGGCTGCAACCGGGCCGGCGACCGGTGGCTGGCCGGCGAGCAGGTTGACGATCTCGTCGAGCGGCACAGGAGTGGGGCCGGTGCAACGTCGGTCCAACAACGGGGAGCCGTCGTCCCGGGCGAATGCCTGCACCCTCGTCTCGCCGTTGCTGGAGCGGACGTAGCGGGCCCGGGCCCACGACGAGGAGAAGCTGATCCAGGTGGCTTGCGGCCGCTTGCGGCCGAGATTCGGGCCACGCCCGAAGTCGGCGTTCACCCCCACCGAGCTCATCAGGTCACGGTTCTGTTCCACCCAACGCTCGAGATCGATGTCGGTCACCGACGTGGTGCCGGTCGTCCCAGGAGCGCCTCGGAGCACGGCGGGCACAGCCACCACTCCGGCTCCACCGATGGCGACGGCAGTGAGGTGCGGACGAACATCTGCCGGCAACGGCTGCACTGGCGCCTCGGCCTGCTGTCGTCGCTCGGCCCCGCATCTGCTGCGGCAGTCACGGCGGAATCCTCATTCATGCCCATGGGGTCTCTGTCGTCGTGGGAAGAGCCGGAGCGGTAAGCGGGACCACCGGTTGGCCACCTTCACGCCAGAACAAGCGTCCCTCCTGGTCGGCCGCACGATAGCAGCGGCCCCAGGCTCCGACATCAAGCCTGCGCCGAAGGCCCGGACCACCAAGCCGCTCTGCGGGCGAAGCCGGGCGGGGGGCGTGGGGCTCTGCCCTCCACAGGTTCGCTGCCGGCTTGCCGAAGGCGGACAACAGGCGGCCGAGCGAGCGAGCAACGGCCGCCGAAGACGGCCGGGTCAGCCCCGCCGGTCGAAGACCCGTCCGAACCCGAACAGGTCGTTCCAGTAGATGCTGTCGTACCGCACGTTGGCATTGGAATGGGGGGCGTCGATCATCCGGCCTCCCCCGACGTACAGGCCGACATGATGGATGGTGTCCGGCGACCTCCCGAAGAACACCAGGTCACCGGGGGCCAGTTCGGAAAGCGGTACATGCGGCAAGGCGGCGAACTGGGCGGCGGCCGTGCGGGGGAGCCCGACACCGGCACGGGCCCATGACCAGTACGTCAAGCCGGAGCAGTCAAAGCTGGCGGCGCCGGTCGCCCCCCACTGGTAGGGCTTGGCCAGCTGCTCCTGCCCGGCCTGGACGGCCTGGGGTGCCCTCGCTGATGGCGGCGGCAGCGGGAACGTCGGCGTGAACTGCAGCATGGGGTTCGAAGGTGCGCTCGCCTGGTTGCGGGCGATGGTGGCGGCGTCGTCCTCGCCCACCAGTTTTACGAGGTCACCCTGCACCTGGCCGAGGGTGGCCTCGAGCTGCTGCTCGGCCGATTGGGCTGCGGAGGCGGCGGCAGCTGCCTGTTGCTGGGCCTGCTGGGACCTGGCCCGGGTGGCTTCCAAGGCGGCCAGGGCCTCGGCCCGCTCTGCCCGGGCGTGCGACAGGCCGTCGAGCAGGCGCTGGTCTCGCCCCGACACGACGTGGGCGTAGGCCTGGGCCCGGGCCGGGTCCTCACCCCGCTTGGCCGCCGCCTTGAGCGGGTCCTCCTGGTCGAAGTCGACGTAGCTGGCCACCGCCACCGCCGCCACCGCGTCCCGGGCCTTGCCCTCGGCGGCCAAGGCCTGATCGAGGGCGGCCTGGCCAGCCGTCACGGCCTGGTTGGCCTGGTCCAGCGCCTGCTGAGCGGCGTCGTACCGCTCGGCCAGCAACCCGAGCTGGGCGCTGTTGGCCTGGATCTGATCAGCCAGGGCGATGGCCTGCGCGGCTTTGGCGGCGATGGGGTCGGCGGCGGTCGTCGTCGGTGCCGGCGGTTTGGGCTTGGCCGCGGCGGCCGAGACGGAGCTGGCCGCCATCAGCAGGCTCACGAGCAATCCGGCCGCGGTGGCGGCTGCCCGTCGGCCAACCTGGGTGTTCATCAAGGGACAAGCATTAGTCGATCGTCACCCAACTGTCAGGTTTGCGGTCGCGGTCGCCCCGATCGGCCCGATCTGCCCGTACCTCGGTGCCGGCTT
>JBBSHS010000021.1:0-34144 GCA_038232515.1 Acidimicrobiales bacterium | reverse complement strand
GGCGGCCCGGCGAGCGCCGCCAACTGCAACGCTTGCCGACTCCGATCGTACACGCGTTCGGACGTGGGCCACGCCATGGGTGCCGCGGTGCCACGGCGACGACGCGAGATTGGGTCACGCCGTGGCCTTCAGCGGCCGTTCCGGCCGCTGAAGGCCACCTGACGACCCAATCTCGGGGACGGGCCGACGGGCGGGGTAGAACCGGGCACAGTGGACGCCGCCGTCAGCCTCCTCGTGCTGGGAGTGGTTCTGGTGCTGGTGGCCCGCCCGCCCCGGGGCCTGCCCGAGGCCGCCGTGGCCGTGCCCGGAGCCGTGCTCCTGGTGGCCCTCGGGGTCGAGGGTGCGGGCGCCGCCTGGTCGGCGGTGCGGGAGCTGCTGCCCACGCTGGCCTTTCTGGCCGCCATCTTCGTCGTGGCCGAAGCGGCGGACGCCGCCGGCCTGTTCGAGGCGTCCGGCGCAGCCATCACCCGCCTGGGAGGCGTCTCCGATGCCCGGATCCTGCTGGCCGTGGCCGGGGCCGCCGTCGTTGTGACCACCGTGCTGTCCCTCGACGCCACGGCCGTGCTGTTCACCCCGGTGGTGGTCGCAGTCGTCAAGAGCCGAACGGCTCGCGACGCGGCTTTGCTGGCCACCGTGCAGTTGGCCAACGGCGCTTCGCTGCTCCTGCCGGTGTCCAACCTGACGAACCTGCTCGTGCTGTCCGCCACCGGGCTCGGGTTCGCCGGCTTCGCTGCCCGCATGCTGGTGCCCGAGGTGGTCGCCGCCGCCATCATCGTCCTCGCCTGCCGCCGGCTCGTTCCCCCGGTCCCGACGGCCATCGGGACCGGCGACGAACCCGAGGCCGTCGGAGCCGGCGACGGGCCCGGGCTGGACCGGGTCGGGTGGTCGGTGGCCGGTGGCCTGGCCGCCCTGCTGGTCGGCTTCTTCGCCACGTCGTTGGCCCATGTCGGGGCGGCGTGGGTGGCGGGCGCCGGGGCGCTCGGCCTGGGCGCCACGGTGGTGCTCTCCCGGCGGGCGACGGCGGGCAGGCTGGCCCGCAGCACGTCACCGTTGTTCCTGATGTTCGTGGCCGCGCTGGTCGTCGTCGTCGACGCCGCCGCCGGCCACGGCGTGGGCCCGGCCATCGGCCGGCTGGTGCCGCACGGCAGCAGTCTTCCCGCCCTGCTGGGCCTGGTCCTGCTGGCGGCGGTGCTGGCCAACCTGGGCAACAACCTGCCCGCCACCCTGGTGCTGCTGGCAGTGGTGCCCCATGCCGCCGGGCCGATGCTGGCCGTCCTCATCGGCGTCAACATCGGTCCCAACCTGACCTACTCGGGCTCGCTGGCCACCTTGCTGTGGCGCAAGGTCGTGCGCTCGGCCGCGCTCGAGCCGGACATCGGCCAGTTCTACCGGGTGGCGGCGGCCACCCCGGTGGCGCTGGTCGGGGCCACCGTGGCGCTGTGGGCCGGCCTCCGCGTCCTGAGTTAACGGTCCTACGGCCCGCCGGCCGTAGGACCGCAGTCCGCCGAGATTGGGTCACCTCGTGGCCTTCAGCGGCCTTTCGGGCCGGTGAAGGCCACCTGACCACCCAATCTCGCGGTCAGGGCCCGTAGGCCTCGTCCAGGCCGCGCCGCAGGCCAGCCACGAAGGCGGCGGCATCATCGGGGCCGCCGCCGTCGAGCACGATGTGCATGAGGGCCGACGCCACGATCACCCCGTCAGCGCTGGCACACGCCGCCACCGCCTGCTCGGGTGTGCTGATACCGAAGCCCATGACCACCGGCGTATCGGTCTGGGCCTTGAGCCGCTTGGCCAGGATGGCGGCGCTGTCAGCCAGGGCGCCCCGCTCACCGGTGACACCCATGACGGTGACGCCGTACACGAAGCCCCTCGACCGCTCACAGATACGGGCCAGGCGGTCGTCAGGCGACACGGGGGCGGCCAGGAGCACTGTGTCGACGCCGGCGGCTGCGGCCGCCGCCTCCCACTCCAGCGACTCCTCCAACGGGAGGTCGGGCACGATGGCGCCCCGAACGCCGGCGGCGGCAAGCTCGGACGCGAACCGGTCGTGGCCGGCCCGCAAGACCAGGTTGTAATACGTCATGGCCACCAGCGGGACCCCGGGATCGGCGCCCCTCAGGGCCGAAAGGATGCCCTGTGGCGTGGCCCCGGCATCGAGGGCCCTCTGGCTGGCGGCCTGCATGGTGGGCCCGTCCATCACCGGGTCGGAGAACGGGATGCCTACCTCCACGCCGTCGGCGCCGGAGTCGGCCACGGCGAGGATCACCTCCACCCATTCCGGCCCGAGGCCGCCGGTGACGAACGGCAGCAGCAGCTTGCGGCCGCGGTCGCGCTTGGCCAGCAACGTCTGGCCCACGGCCAACCCGACGCTCATCGGTACTCCCGGGCCATGGCCCTGGTGGCTCCGGCCCCCGCCTCGGCCCGCAGGAGGTGCATGACCTGCTCGGCGTCCTTGTCGCCCCGACCGCTCAGGTTGACGACCACGGTGGACCCGGTGGGCACCGATCGCCCGGCCTCCCGCCACAGCCAGGCGATGGCGTGCGCCGGCTCCAGGGCGGGCACGATGCCCTCCAGCCGGCTGCAGGCCTTGACCGCGGCCAGCACCTCGGCGTCGTCGGCCCAGACGTACTCGGCCCGACCGATCTCGGCCAGGTGGGAGTGCTCGGGGCCGACCCCCGGGTAGTCCAGCCCGGCCGACACCGAGTGGGCCTCGAGCACCTGTCCGTGCTCGTCCTGGAGCAGTTCGGACTTGGAACCGTGGACCACGCCGGGCAGGCCCCGGCCGATGGCCGCCCCGCCCGCCGGCTGGACGCCCACCAGCCGGCAGTCGGTGTCGACAAAGCCGGCGAAGATGCCGGCCGCGTTCGAGCCGCCGCCCACGCACGCCACCACCACATCGGGGTCGGCGCCGGTCAGGGCCAGGCACTGGGCACGGCACTCGTCTCCCACCACCCGCTGGAACTCGCGCACCATCCACGGGTACGGATGCGGGCCCATCACCGATCCGAGGCAGTAGTGGGTGGTCTCGACGCTGGCCACCCAGTCCCGCATCGCCTCGTTGATGGCGTCCTTCAGCGTGCGGCTGCCGCTGGCCACGGGAACGACGGTCGCACCCAGCAGCTCCATGCGGAACACGTTGAGGGCCTGGCGCTCGACGTCGACCTCGCCCATGTAGACGACGCAGTCGAGCCCGTAGCGGGCACAGGCGGTGGCGGTGGCCACCCCGTGCTGACCAGCACCGGTCTCGGCCACCACCCGCTGCTTGCCCATGCGCAGCACCAGCAGGGCCTGGCCGAGGACGTTGTTGATCTTGTGCGAGCCGGTGTGGTTCAGCTCCTCCCGCTTGAACAGCACCCGCAGGCCCAGCTCGGCCGACAGCCGGTGGCATTCCGTCAACGGCGACGGCCGTCCGCCGTAGTCGATGAGGTCGCGGGTAAACGTCTCGTGGAAGACAGGATCGGCCCACGCCGTCCGGAAGGCGGCCTCGAGCTCGGCGCAGGCCGGTACGAGCGACTCGGGCACGTACCGGCCGCCCCACTGCCCGAAACGGCCATCCGGCCCGGGCGTGCCCATCAGCGAATCGGTGGCGGTCACGTCGTCCACGGGGCCGGGCCCACGCCGGCCAAACGGTACGGTCTCACACTCCGTCGTCCTTCCAGTCGTAGACGTCACGGCCGGAGTCGGGGGGCCGCTCGTCGGCCGCCTCCAACTCCGCGGCGGCGGTCCGGGCCGCAGCCACGAACGCCCGCAACTTCACCGCGTCCTTGTGACCGGGCGTCCTCTCCACGCCACTGACCACGTCGACACCCCACGGCTTGGTCACCCGGATGGCGTCGGCCACGTTATCGGCGGTGAGGCCGCCGGCCACGATGGGGCGAACCCCGTTGGGCGTGTCGAGCGCCTGGGCCCAGTCGAAGACCGTTCCCGACCCCGGGTTGGGCGAGTCGAGCACAACCGCCCACGGCTCGTACTCGTCAGCCCGGCCCACCCTCGGATCGCTGGCGGAGAAGGCGGGAATGGAGAAGTGGAGGGCCTTGCGGATGACCCGGCCGTCGTCGGTCGTGAAAGACCCGTGGAACTGCGCCGCCCGTAGGCCGCTCTGCCGCACCAGCTGCACGATCCGGCCGGGGGTGTCGTCCTTGAAGACACCGACCGTGAGGATGTCGGGCGGCAGGCGCTTGACGATGTCGGCCACCAGCGTCGCCGTGACCTGCCGAGGTGAGGGGGCGAACACGAACCCGATGGCATCGGCGCCCATGGCCACAGCCAGAAGTGCGTCCTCCTCGCTGGTCGTCCCGCAGATCTTCACGAACATGAGGTCACATCACCCGACGGGTCACCAGGGCCTGCCGTCGCCGTCCCGCCGCCCCGCACGCATCGCCCCTCGGGCCCCGTGCTCACGGGTCACCCCGCAGACGGCGCAGAGTGGCCACCGGGTCGACCGAGCGGACCAATATCTCACCCACCAGAACGGCGTGGTAGCCGACCTCGGCCAGCCGGCGGGCGTCATCGGCACCGGCGATGCCGGACTCGGCCACCCGGACGACGTGGTCGGGCAGCACCGCCGCCATCCGCTCGGCCCTGGCCGTGTCCACTGCGAACGTCATCAGGTCGCGCTGGTTGACCCCGATGAGCGTGGCCCCCACCGTCAGAGCCCGCTCCGCCTCACTTTCATCGTGCACCTCCACCAGCGCATCCATCCGCAGCTCATGGGCCAGCCCGTGCAGATCGGCCAACTCGGCGTCGTCCAGCACGGCGGCGATGAGCAGCACGGCGTCGGCTCCCATCAACACCGCGTCGCAGACGTCGGCGGGCCCGACGGTGAAGTCCTTGCGCAGGATGGGCAGCGAGCATGCCCCCCGGGCCTGGGCCAGGTCGTGCGGCTGCGCTCCGAAAAAGTGCCGATCGGTCAGGACGGAGAGGCAGGAGGCGCCGCCCGCCTCGTATGCCGCGGCCAGCGCCGCCGGGACCAGGCCCGGGGCCAACGGGCCCTTCGAGGGCGACCGTCGCTTCACCTCGGCGACGACCGCCGGGAACCCGGGCGACGTGGCCGCCCCGAACCGCAGCGCAGCCTCGAAGTGCCGCGCTGGGGCCTGGGCCCGTGCCCGGTCGAGCAGGTCCTCGATGGGACGTGCATCGACGCTGGCGGCGGCCCGGTGGGCGTTGACGATCTCGTCCAGGTAGGTGGCCACGGCTCCGTCGAGCGTACCGGAGCAGCCCACCCCGGCCTGCTGGCAGGCTGTGCCGCACGCTCACGAGTGGCTCACGCAATGCTCATGCATTCGGTGCGACGATGGGCGGTGTGGCCCACGATCACGGCACGGTCGTCGTCGTCGAGGACGACCCCAACATCGCCGACCTCGTCGACATGTACCTGCGCCGGGAGGGCTATCGGGTGCTTCAGGCCGGTGACGGCCACAAGGCACTCGAGTACATCGCACGGGAGCGGCCCCGGCTCGTGATCCTCGACGTGGGCCTTCCCGGTGAGCTCGACGGCCTCGAGGTGTGCCGCCGCCTACGGGCGGGTCGGGCCACCGCGTCGGTGCCCGTGCTGATGCTCACGGCCCGCGATGGCGAGATCGACCGCGTCCTCGGCCTGGAGTTCGGCGCCGACGACTACGTCACCAAGCCTTTTTCCCCTCGGGAGCTGGTGGCCCGGGTCAAGGCCATCCTCCGGCGGGCTGACGGGCCGGTCAAGGAACGCCCCGACGTGCTCGTCGTCGGCGACGTCGAGGTGGACACCGGCCGGCGGGAGGCCCGCGTCTGCGCCGAGGTCGTGCCCCTCGCCACCCGCGAGTTCGACCTCCTCGCCTTCTTGGCCGCCAACACCGGGCTGGCCCTGTCCCGCCAACAGCTTCTGGACGGGGTCTGGGGGCCCGAGTGGTACGGCGACGAGCGCACCGTCGACGTCCACGTCCGCCAGCTCCGCAAGAAGCTGGGCGATGCCCTCCCCCTCGCCACGGTGTGGGGCGTCGGCTACCGCCTGGGATGAGTTCCGTCCTCGCCGGGTTCGCTTCGCTCACCCGGCTGCGGCGGGTTCTTCGGAGCGGCTGCGCCGCACTCATCTTGTTGTTCGCCTTCGGCAGAGCCGGCGGCAAACGTGTGGGGGGTAGAGCCCCCCACAACCCCCATCGGTGCGGCTGCCGCCCCCCCGAGCCCCCCCGCCCCCCCGAGCCCCCCCGCTGGCCGCCCTTCGCCACCCGCTGGCCGCCCGCCGCCACCCGCTGCCGGATCGGGGGGATGGCTTGAGGCGGCGGATCACGGTTTCGCTGGTGGTGCTGGTCCTCGGGGCCTTGGCGGTGGCGGGCGCGGGGACGCTGCTCCTGGCCCATGGGTCGGAGGAGCGGAACACCGAGCAACAGCTCCGGGCCCAGGCTCGCAGCATCGCCCGGGCCGGCGACGCGGTGGCCCGTCCCGGCGTGTTCTCGGTGTTCGTCGAATCGTTACGGCTCGACGACGCCACCGTGGTCTTCCTCGACGCCCAATCCCGGATCATCGACCCGGGCAGCCTCCCGAAGTCGGTCAGGGCCGGCCAGATCGACAGCACCGCACTGCAACCATCGGGAACGGCGACGGGCGGCAGTCACGGGCGCACCGTGTTCGCTGTGGCACCGATCGACCTCGACCGGCTTCGGGCCGCCGTGGCCGCGGCGGCCGCCACCGGCTCCGCCACACCCACAGGCGCGTCGACGCCGGCAGGACGGGTGGCCCGACGGCGGGCCATCGTCGTCCCGACCGGCGCCACCTCTGCCGCCGTCGTCATCACCCGGCGCCTGTCCGCCGGCTCGGGTGTGGCCGGCGGCTGGTTCCTGCTGGCCGCCGGCCTGGCCCTCGTGGTGGCGGTGGGCGTGGGCGACTGGCTGGGGCGACGGATCACCCGTCCCCTACTGGCCACCGAGGCGGCCACCCGGCGCATCGCCCTGGGCGACCTCACGGCTCGGGTCCCCGTCGAGCGCAGAGAGGTGCCCGAGCTGGTGAGCCTGGCCAACAGCGTCAACACCATGGCCGAGGCGCTGGCCACCTCCAAGGGCCTCGAACGCCAGTTCCTGTTGTCGGTGAGCCATGATCTGCGCACCCCGCTCACGTCGATCCAAGGCTTTGCCGAGGCCATTGCCGACGGCGCCGCCACCGATACCGAGCGCGCCGCAGGCGTCATCGCCACGGAGGCCCGCCGCCTCGAGCGCCTTGTTGCCGACCTGCTCCTGCTGGCCAAGCTCGACGCCCGTCGGTTCTCTCTGCACCTGGAACCCACCGACCTGGCCGAAGTGGCGGGCGGCACGGCCGAGGGCTTCGGGCCCAAAGCCGACGAGCTGGGCCTGACGCTCCAGGTGGTGCCCGACGGACACCCCCTCGTGCTGGCCGACCCCGACCGCCTGGCCCAGGTCACGGCCAATCTGGTCGAGAACGCGCTCAAGTTCGCCGCCGCCCGGGTCGTCGTCACCGTTGAAACCGTGGCCGACGGGGCCGCCCTGATCGTGTCCGACGACGGTCCCGGCATCGCCGCCGTCGACCTGCCTCACGTCTTCGAACGGCTGTACCAGTCGTCCGGCCGGGTCTCGAACCGACATGTCGGCTCCGGCCTGGGACTGGCCATCGTGGCCGAACTGGTGACGGCCATGGGCGGCACCGTCCACGCTGAGGCCCCACCTGGCCGCGGTACCAGGATGGTGGTGTGGACGCGGGCGGCCGGACCTAGCGCTTCTTCGACGTCGAAGTCGATGCCGGCACCGACGAGCTCGAGCTAGAGGACCCGAACGGCACCGAGATGGTGGGGGCAGTGGTGATTGGCGACGGCTCCACGCACGCCGGCAACTGCAGCTCG
This sequence comes from Acidimicrobiales bacterium, assembly GCA_038232515.1. Classification (GTDB taxonomy): domain Bacteria; phylum Actinomycetota; class Acidimicrobiia; order Acidimicrobiales; family JAUJNH01; genus JBBSHS01. The sequence continues at coordinate 26,322 of JBBSHS010000021.1, read as the reverse complement.
AAGACGTTGACCGCGTTGACCTGCACGGTGAGGGCCTGCTGGCCAGGTGCCTGACAGACCAGGCCGAAGTCGACCCTCCCGTTGGAGTCGCTCACGGCCTGGGTGGGCGTGGCCGCCAGCCATGCACCGGTGGCCAACAGCGACACGCTGGCACCGGCCACCGAGGCACCCCGCACGACGCCCTGCGAGTCGACCACCTGGCTGCTGACGACCACGGCGACATCGGCCACCTGGCCGACCACCGGTGGGTTGGGCCCGACGTTGGACGAGACGGCGATGCCCGTGTAGCGGCTGAGTGTGAGGGTGAGGGTCTGGGAGTCCTTGCCCCCGAGGTAGAGGATCTGAGGCGTCGTCAGCGCCAGGTCGGGCGAGCGCCACGCCCTGACCCGGTAGCGGCCCCCGAGGATCCCGGGGGGCTGGCCCGGCCGTAGCGTGGTCGAGGGGGCCGGCGTGGTGCGGGGGGCCAGCGTCGTCGGGACCGTGGGCACGGTGATCTGTCCGGCGATGGTGGGCAGCGTGGCCCTGCTCGGCGGTACGAACACGGCCGGAGGCCCGCTGGGGGCCGAGGTGTTCCAGGCGCCCCCGCCGTCGGTGGCGATGTCGAGCCGGCCGGCACCATCGTCGACCAGGCGCTCCAGCCGCACCGTCGCCCCCGGCACGGGGCCGTCCGGGCCGAGGACGCGGCCGCGCAGGGTGGCGTTGCCCGGGCGTACCGCCACCGCCGTCGTGGTGACCCGTCCGGCCACCGGGGTGAGCAGGGCACCCGACAGGTCAGGCGCCTGGGAAGACGTGGTGACGGCCCGGGTGGAAGGCGGGGCCGGGAGGTCGAGCCGGTGCGGGCTGGAGCAGCCCATGACCACGGCGGCGACCGCTGCCAGCACAAAGACGAGCCGGCGGAACGGCCCCGCCGCAGACGCGGTCACAGCTCCTCCACCCGGCCCGTCGCCCGGCCGCCCTCCCAGCGGATCTCCACCTGAGCCGGGGGCACCACATTGCGGCGGACCAGGGCCAGGGCCACCGAGTGCCGGCCTGCTCCACCGCCCAGCCGGCTTCCACTCCCGGACGTGGCCATGTCAGCCGGGTCAGGGCTGACGCTGGTGACGGTGGCCGCCACCTTGTCGCCCACGACCAACTCAGCCCCCACCGGGACCGGTCCGTCGCACACCACCCGGCGCAGCTGGCGGGGACCGGTACCGGAACGGGCATCCATGCGGGCCACCAGTTCCTGGCCCGTGTAACAACCCTTGGTGAAGCTGGCAGCCAAGGGCACCAGGCCAGTCTCGGCCGGGATCGTGCGTTCGTCCAACTCGGCGCCCATCACGGGCACGCCGGCCCGGACCCGCACCGCCTCGTAGGCGGCGGGGTCACACAGCCGCACCCCGGTCGGTACCGCGGGATCGGGGCCGAGGAGGTCGACGCCGGCGAAACGGGGCCAAGGGGACTCGGCCACCAAGCCATCCGGCGGCGTCTGCACCCCGCCCCTGTCCAGCCCAGGGCCGCGCAGGGCCAGGGCCCGCCACTCCAGCCGCCCGATGTCGGCGCGGGTGCGCAGCTTGAACCGGGTGAGCCGCACCACAACAGCGTCGCCCCAGCCGGCGTCGGTGTCCAGCACGACGGCATCCGGCGCCGACCGGGTCACCCGCACCAACGCGTCGAGCCGCCCTTGGGGCTGCAGCAGGAACGACAACGCGGCGGCGCCGACGGGCAGGCCGGCGACGTCCTGGGACAGCTGGCCCTGCAGGTAGGCGATGGCCTCGGGGCCGGCCACCCGGACCGCATCGCGGGCGATCCAGGCCGCCCCGACTCCCTCTGTCAGGGCGATGACATCGTCTTCGATCAGTTCGCTCACGCCCACATGCTGACATCGCACCGGCGAGGAACCGGACCACGCACCGCGCCCGGCCCGGCTTCCGATGGAACAAGAGCGCCGGGCCACACCATGGCGGTCACCGATCGCCTCGGCTCCGGCATCGGCTGGCGGTGATGCGGCGGGCCGCGGGCACGGCGGCGAGCAGGGCGGCCGCCTTGTTCCGACACTCGAGATCCTCCTGGGCCGGGTCCGAGTCGGCCACCACCCCGGCACCCGCCTGGATGCTGGCCCGGCCGTCGGGCGCCACCAGCATCGTGCGGATGGCGATGGCGGTGTCGACGTTGCCCGAGAAGTCGACGTAGCCCACCACTCCGGCATACGGGCCCCGCTTGGTGGGCTCCAGCGCATCGATGATCTCCATGGCCCGCACCTTGGGTGCGCCAGAGACGGTTCCCGCCGGCAGCGTGGCCCGCAGTACGTCGACGGGGCCCAATCCGCGCCGGAGCCGGCCCGACACCTGTGACGTGAGGTGCATGACGTGGCTGTAACGCTCGAGGGTCATGAGCTCGTCGACGGTCTCGGTGCCGAAGTCGACCACCCGGCCCACGTCGTTGCGAGCAAGGTCCACCAGCATCACGTGCTCGGCGATCTCCTTGGGGTGCTCGCGCAGCTCCGCCGCCATGCGCCGGTCCTCCTCGTCGCTGCGCCCCCGCCGACGGGTGCCGGCTACCGGACGGCTGATCACCCGGCCGCCGAGCAGCTCGACCATGGGCTCGGGCGAGCTTCCCACCACCGTGATCTCAGGGTGGCGGAAGAAGTACATGTACGGGCTCGGGTTGACTTGGCGGAGGGCCCGGTAGAAGTCGAAGGCATCCGCATCCAGGTCGAGGTCGAAACGCTGCGACAGCACCACCTGGAAGACGTCGCCGGCCCGGACGTGCTCCTTGGCCACCTCGACGGCCCGCTCGAAGTCGGGAGCCGCCACGGTACGGACGACGACTGGGAGCGGGTCGTCCATGTCGGGCGGCTCGACCAAGGGCTCGTCCAGTGGGCGGGCGCCGACCCCAGCCAGGTCGTCGAGCCGGGCCGCGGCCTGGTCGTACAGCCGGTCCAGTTCGGTTTCGGGGGCCCCGGGCGTGATGTAGGCGGTCGAGATCAGCGTCACCCGCTGGCGCCAGTGGTCGAAGCAGGCGAGCTCGCCGATGACACACAGGATGGCGTCGGGCCAGCCGGCGTCGTCCGGGGGCACGTCCGGAAGGTGCTCGACCTCCCGAACGACGTCGTAGCCCAGGTAGCCGACCAGCCCGCCGTGCAGTGGAGGCAGCCCTTCCAGGGCGGGCGAGCGGTAGACGGCCAGCATCGACTCGACGGCGGCCAGAATGCCTCCGTCGAGAGGGATGTCGCCCATGAGAGGGCCACCCTCGACCGTCAGCCGGCCCGCCCTGGAGACGATCGTCGCCGCCGGGCGCCGGCCGATGAACGAGAACCGGCTCCACTGCTCGGCGTGCTCGACCGACTCGAGGACAAAGCCGGGCTCGTCGCCCACCAGACGGGAGAAGGCGGCCACGGGCGTGATCAGGTCGGCCACCAACTCACGCCACACGGGCAAGACGGTGTACCCGCGGGCCAGCCTCTTGAACTCTCCCCGGTCGGGCCGGATCACCCGGTCACCTCAGGGCCCGACCACAGGTCAGCCGCCGAAGGGCCGGTGAAAGCAGGTGTGGTTGCCGGTGTGGCAGGCCCCTTGGCCCTCCTGGTTGACCACGAACAGCAGGGTGTCGCCGTCACAGTCGTAGTAGGCCCGGCGCAACCACTGGCGCTCGCCCGAGGTCTCACCCTTGACCCAGACCTCCCGGCGGCTGCGGCTCCAGTAGGTCATGCGCCCGGACTCGAGGGTCTGGCGCAGGGTCGCCTCGGTCATCCACGCCACCATCAGCACCTGCCCGGTCGCCGACTCCTGCACGACGGCGGGCACGAGGCCGTTGGCGTCGTAGCGAATCTCGGCCAGGTCCTCCGGGCGCACGGCGACCGGGGTGGCGGGTGCCGGCGACGGCGGCGGCGGGGTCGGCATGGTGGCGACAGGGTAAGGGACATCACACCTCGGCTGGGGCGACGCACCCGGCGCCACCGGTCAAGCCATCGGCTCGGCGGCCGCCATCGTGGCGGCCGCCCGGCTCCGCCCGTCGGCCACCCAGGCCGGGAGTTGGTCATCATCGAGCGCCTCGGGCCGGGCGGCCAGGGCCAGCAGCAGTGTCACCTCGGCCTCGTAGTCGGCCACCAGCACGGACTCGGCCACGATGCCGTTGCCCTGGTCGGCCTGGTTGTGGTACCCGGCCAGAGGCAGGGCCAGACCGCCGCTGCGGTAGCCGGCCGAGCAGAAGGCGGTGGCCTCACACGACCCGCCGTCCATCAGCCGGCGCTGGGCGGCGACGCCGGCGTGGCCGGCCGCCGTCCACAGCGCGGCGGTGACCCCAGGGTGGAAGATCGTGGCCGCGTCGCCGACGCGGACGATCACGCCGCCACCCTGGGGGGCGTTGACCAGGGCCCTGGAGCACTCCAGGGAGAGCACGGCGGCCGTGGCCGGAACGGTGCCGAGGCGGATGGCCTCGAAGGCGCCGAGGAGCCCGATTTCCTCGCCCCTGGTGAACAACCCCCAGACGGCGCCACCGCCGTGGCCACTGCGGTCCAGCTCGTCCAAAAGGGCAAGAATGGCGGCCGCGCCCATCAGGTCGTCGCACACCCGGGCCGTGACCCGCCCGCCCACCGCTTCCCAGGGCGTGAGGTCCCACATGGCGAATCCCCCGTCCACGGCCTCGCCGTCGGTGACCTGGAGGCCGGCCCCGGTCAGGCGGCCTCCGTTGTGCTCGACGGCGGTCAGCCGGCCCCGGCCGGTCGGGGCAGGGTCGCCGGCCCGGTACAGGACCACCGCGTCACCGGCCTGGGCGTGCCCGTCGCGCACGCCGCCCCGGAATGCGAGCCGACGCTCGGGTTCGACCACGAACGCGGGATGGTCGAGATGGGCGACGAGCACGAACGCCGGCGGTCCCTCCCCGGCGGCCACGACGGTGTTGCCGACGGCGTCGCCCCACCACGAAAGCGACGGCCGCTCCTCGGCGAAGGCCCGCACGTGGGAGGCCGGCAGGTGCTCCAGCAGCGGCGCCGTCGGCAGCACGACCAGATTGCGGGCCACCGCCAGCCAGCGTTCGGCACCCTCGAGCGGCTGGGCCGCCAGCCGGCTCACGGAGCCGGGCGGATGGTGAGCCCGGCGCCCGTCAGGCAGGCCTTGGCCTGGCCCACGGTGTGCTCGCCGAAGTGGAAGATGGAAGCGGCCAGGACGGCGTCGGCGCCGCCCTCGGTGGCGCCCTCGACGAGATGGTCGAGGGTGCCGACGCCCCCGCTGGCGATGACGGGCACGTTGACGGCTTGGGTCACCGCCCTGGTCAGGTCCAGGTCGAAGCCGTCCCTGGTGCCGTCGCGGTCCATCGACGTCAGCAGGATCTCGCCGGCGCCCAGCCGCTCCGCTTCCCGCGCCCACTCCACCGCGTCCAGCCCGGTGGGACGGCGACCGCCGTGGCTGTAGACCTCCCACCCCTCCCCCGCCCGCCGGGCGTCGATGGCCACCACGGTGCACTGCGCCCCGAACTCCCGGCTCAGATCTCCCACCAGCCCGGGCCGGGCCAGCGCCGCGGTGTTGACGCTCACCTGGTCGGCCCCGGCCCGCAGCATGCGCATGGCGTCGTCGACCGATCGGATGCCGCCCCCGACGGTGAGCGGGATGAAGACCTCCTCGGCCGTGCGGCGGACGGCCTCGACCAGGGTGTCGCGGCTGGCGCTGCTGGCGGTGATGTCGAGGAACACGACCTCGTCGGCCCCCTGCTCGTCGTAGCGGGCAGCCAGCTCGGCCGGGTCGCCGGCGTCGCGCAGGCCCACGAAGTTGACGCCCTTGACCACCCGCCCGTCATCCACGTCGAGGCAGGGAATGACCCTGATGACCCGCACCCGTTCAGGTTACCGGGCCGGTCCGCCGGCGACGGGGCCGTTGGGCGGCGGCGACGCGCCATGTCAGTTGCCTCAGCGGCAGGCGGCAACCGCCTCCGCCACGGTGAAGCGGCCCTCGTAGAGGGCGCGGCCGACGATTACGCCGGCCACTCCGGTGGGCCCCAGGGCGGCGAAGTCGGCCAGCTGGCCGACGCCCCCGGAGGCGACAACGGGCACGCCTTCGGCGGTGGCCACGGCACGGGCCAGGCCGGCCACGTCCGGCCCCGACAGCATGCCGTCGCGGCGCACGTCGGTGACCACGAAGGCGGCCACACCCGACCCCAGGAAGCGGCCCAACGCCTCCTCCACCCGCTCGCCGGTTGCCTCTGTCCACCCCTGCACCGCCACCTGCCCGCCGTCCACGGCCACGTCGACGGCCACCCGGCCGGGGTGGGCGGCGGACAGCTCGGCCACGAAGCCGGGCCGGCGGAAGGCGGCCGTGCCGATCACCAGGCGGGCGACGCCGGCCGCCGCCAGGGCGTCAGCGTCGCCACGGGTCCGGATGCCGCCGCCCGCCTGCACCGGGACCCCGACGGCAGCGGTCACGTCGGCCACGAGCTGGCGGTTGGAGCCCTGGCCCTTGGCCGCGTCGAGGTCGACCACGTGCACCCAGCGCGCCCCGGCGGCCTCGTACGCCCGGGCCAGCGCCACCGGGTCGTCGCCGTAGACCGTCTCGCGCCCGTAGTCGCCCTGGGCCAGGCGCACCACCCGGCCGCCCCGCAGGTCGATGGCCGGGTAGAGCTCCAGGCCCGTCACCGTCCGCCTGCGGTCAAGGGCGACAGGCGTCGACGAAGCGGCGCAACAGGGTCAATCCGTCCCGCCCTGACTTCTCCGGGTGGAACTGGGTGGCCCACAGCCCGTCCCGCTCGACGGCGGCGGTGACGGCACCGCCGTAGTCGCAGGTGGCCACGACGTCGTCGGACACGTCAGGCGCGTAGGAGTGGACGAAGTAGGCCCAGGGCGGCTCGGTCACGCCCGCGAACATGGGCGTGGGCCGCAGCAGCTGGAGCTGGTTCCACTGCATCTGGGGCCGCTTCACGGCGCCGCCCAGCAGGTGGACGTCGCCGGCCAGGACGCCGAGGCCGGCGATCCCGGGCGACTCGTCGCTCCCGCCGTAGAGCAGTTGCATGCCGACGCACACCGCCAGCAGGGGTGTCCCGTCCTCGACCGCCCGCAGCGCCACCTTGTCGAGGCCGCACGCCCGCAGCTCCTCGGCGCAGCGACCGAAGGAGCCCACCCCGGGCAGGACCACGCCGGCCGCCCCTTCGCACTGGTCGCCGTTCGTACACAGCCGGGCGTCACCGCCCACGTGCTGGAGCGCCTTCTGGGCCGACCGCAGGTTCCCGATCCCGTAGTCGAGAACGGCGATGAACCCCGGAGTCACAGAACGCCCTTGGTGGACGGCACGCCTCCGCCCTCGACCCGGACGGCGTCGCGCAGGGCGCGGGCCACGGCCTTGAAGCTGGCCTCGACGATGTGGTGAGTGTTCTTCCCCCGCACCAGCACGATATGGAGCGTGAGCCCGGCCGACGTGGCGAAGGCCCGCCAGAACTCCTCGGCCAGCTGGGGCTCGAAGCCGGGCTGGCCCAGCGGGAACACCTCGGACGGGAACTCGACGTCGTAGTGGACATAGGGACGGCCGGACAGGTCGAGGGCCACCTCGACCAACGCCTCGTCGAGGGGCACGGCGATCGAGGCGAAGCGGCGGACACCGGCCTTGTCGCCCAGGGCCTGGCGCAGGGCCTCGCCCACGGCGATGCCGACGTCCTCGACGGTGTGGTGGGTGTCGACGTCGAGGTCGCCCCGGCACGACACCGCCAGGTCGAAGCCGCCGTGCCGGCCGAGCTGGGCCACCATGTGGTCGAAGAACGGGATGCCGGTGTCCGAGGAGGCCTGACCGGTGCCGTCCAGGTCGAGGGACACCGAAATCGCCGTCTCCTTGGTGGTGCGCTGCACCGACCCGGTACGAGCTGTCATTCCAGGACCTCCGACAGAGCGGTGAGGAACCGGTCGTTCTCCACCGGTGTGCCCACGGTGACGCGCAGGCATCCGTCCAGACCGGGCCAAGAGGCGCAGTTGCGGATGAGGACCGAGCGGTCGAGCAGACCCTGCCAGACGTAGGGGCCGGTCCGTGGGCTGGGCCGGAACAGTATGAAGTTGGCCTCGCTGGGCCAGGATTCGACGGCCAGGGAGGCCAGCGCCGTGGCCACCCGCTCCCGCTCGCTCACCAGCTGCGTCACCCGCTCCTCCATCTCGGCGGTGTAGCGCACGGCCAGCCGACCGGCCGCCTGCTTCAGTGCGTCGAGGTGGTAAGGCAGCGCCGCCTTCTCCCACAGCGGCGCCACCACGCGCCGGGGGCCGACGAGGTACCCGAGCCGGGCGGCGGCCATCGACCACGTCTTGGAGTACGTACGGGTGACGACCAGGGGCACGTCCTCCTGCACCAGGGGCAATGCCGACCACGACGCGAACTGCCCGTAGGCCTCGTCGCACAGGACCATCCCGGGCGCCCGGGCCAGCACCTCGTCGACCAGGTCCTTGCCCTCGACCCGACCGGTGGGGTTGTTGGGCGAGCACAGAAAGGTGACGCTCGGTGACGCCGCCGCCAGCACCCGCCGCACCTCGTCGAGGTCCAACGTGAAGTCGTCGGCCCGGTGGCCGTGCGCCACCGCCGTCCCCGTCATGCGGGCAATGGTGGAGTGCATGGCAGAGGTGGGCTCGAAGACGGCGGCCGTGCGCCCCGGGCCGCCGTAGGCCAGCAACAGGCATTGGATGACCTCGTTGGAGCCGTTGGCCACGAAGATGTTCTCGGGGGCAAGACCTCCGCCGTGCAGATCGGCCAGCGCCTGGCGCAGGGCCCACGCCTGCCGGTCGGGGTAGCGGTGGAACGGCGTCGACGCCACCTCCTCGGCCAGCGCGGCCACGAAGGCCGGCGGCGGCGGGAGCGGCGACTCGTTGGTGTTGAGCCGCACCTCCACCTCGACCTGGGGAGAGTGGTAGCCGTCCATCACCCCGAGATCGTGGCGCAACGGCGGGAAGGCCCCCATGCCTAGCCGGGACCGCGGATGCGCACGCTCTCGGCGTGGGCGGGCAGGCCCTCGGCCTCGGCGATGGCGGCCACGTGCGGCGCCACCCGGCTGAGGGCGGGGCCGTCGAGCGAGACGACGTGGATGGTCTTGAGGAAGTCGTCGACCCGCAGGGCGGAGGAGAACCGGGCTGAACCGAAGGTGGGCAGGACGTGGGACGGCCCGGCCAGATAGTCGCCGACCGACGCCGGGGCGTACATCCCGCAGAAGACCGCCCCCGCACAGCGCACCAACGGCAGCAACAGCTCGGGGTCGGCCGTCATCAGCTCAAGGTGCTCGGGGGCGATGAGGTTGGCCACCGCCATGGCCTGGGCGGGGCCGTCGCACACCACTGCATAGCCCCCTTCCCGCAGGGTCGACTCGATCTCGGCCCGGCGGGGCGCCTCGACCAGCAGCTTGTCCACCGCCGCGCAGATGCGGTCGGCCTCCTCTTCGCTCCAGGTGATGAGCCAGGCCAGACCGTGAGGGCCGTGCTCGGCTTGGACGATCACATCGATGGCGGCCCACTCGGGGGGCGTGACGTCGTCAGCCACCACCACCACCTCAGAGGGACCGGTGAAGGCGGCGGGCACGCCGACCACCCCCTCCGCCGCCACCGCCCGCTTGGCCAGGGCGGTGTAGACGTTGCCGGGACCGACGATGACATCCACCGGCGGGATCGACTCGGTGCCGTAGGCCAGGGCGGCGATGGCCTGGGCCCCGCCCACTCTGTACACCTCGTCGACGCCGGCGATGGCCGCCGCCGCCAGCGTCTCGACGGCCACCGTGCCGTCCCGGTCGGGCGGCACGGTCATGGCCAGCTCGGTCACGCCCGCCACCCGGGCGGGCACGGCGGTCATCAGCACGGTGCTCGGGTAGCGGGCCCGGCCGCCGGGCACATACAGGCCGGCCCGGGCCATGGGACGGCGCAGCTCGCGCACCACCATGCCCTCGCGCTCGGACCGGGTGTCGGGCCGGACCTGCTCGCGATGGTGGGCGAGGATGCTGGCGTGCGCGGCCTCGAGCGCCTCGCGCAGCAGAGGCGAGATTTCGCTGAGGGCAGCGTCGACCTCGGCTGGCGGGACCCGCAGCGGATCGGGACGGGCCCCGTCGAGACGCTCGGTCAGCTCGAACAGGGCGGCGTCGCCCCGCTGGCGAACGTCGGCCAGGATGGCCTGGACAGCGGCCACCGGCGCCTCTCCCCCCATCTGGGGCCGAGGCAGGCGCGACCGCAGATCGCCGGTCTGACCGCGCAGGTCGAGTCGCTTCAGCATGGTCCGGCGCCAGCGTACTGGCGGCGCCCGGCGCCCCCGGTGAGAGAATCCCATGGTGAACGTACCCGAGCTGCCCACCCCCGCCGAGCTGTCGTCTCTGGCCACGACCCTGGACGACCTCCGAGGACGCCTGTCCGGCTATGTCGACGCCCTGGAGGCGCGCGACGACAGCAGCAGCCTGGCCGTCGATCTGGCCGACGTGGAGCGCTCCCTGCAGTCCGCCGCCCGCCGGCTGGCCAAGATCGCTGGGTGAGCAAGGACCTACCGATTGAAGCGGGATACGCCGACGGCGCCCACTGGGGGCGCCGTCGGGGAGCGGCCAGGCGGCGGATCCTGGCCCCTCGGAGGACCGAGGCGGAACCTCGTCCTCGCCGATACGACTCTACCTTGTCCCCGGCGCTTTCGAAAGCAACGGTGGGGCGATGTCAGAGCAGTTGTCAGCCCTTCCCGGCCGGCCGGGTGGGCACCCGGGAGCTGGGGCAGAAGTCGTTGAGGACACACTCCGTGCAGTTCGGCTTGCGGGCCAGGCACACCCGGCGGCCGTGCACGATGAGCCGGAGGCTGAACGCCCCCCGGTCGGCCGCCGGGATCATGGAGCTCAGGACCCTCTCCACCTTGACCGGGTCCGTCTCGGTGGTCAGGCCGAGTCGCCGGGACAGGCGCAGGACGTGGGTGTCCACCGGTAGCCCAGGCAAGCCGAGGGCCACGCTGCGGACCACGTTGGCCGTCTTCCGGCCCACGCCCGGCAGCGTGACCAGCTCCTCCATCGGGCCTGGGACCTCGCCCCGGTAGCGGTCGACGAGGGCGCCGGCCATACCCAGCAGGCTCCTCGTCTTCTGGCGGAAGAATCCGGTGCGGAAGACGAGCTGCTCCACCTCGACGGGGTCGGCGGCCGCCAGACGGGCCGGCGTCGGGAAGCGGGCGAACAGAGCCGGCGTCACGCCGTTAACCGTGGCGTCGGTCGACTGGGCCGACAAGATGGTCGCCACCAGCAGTTGGAAGGCGTCCTGATGCCGCAGTGCGCACAGAGCCTCGGGGTACTCCTCCCCCAGCCGGCGGTGAACCTCGCGGGCCCGGCCGGCCGGCGACCGGGGCTTGGCCATGGGCCGTCAAACTACCAACCCCCCCCGCCACAGCCGGAGGGCCGCCCCGTTCCGGACCGGCGACCAGGCCCTCCCGGTAGCCTGCCCGCCGTGCACCGGCTCGAGGTCAAGCACCACCTCGACGAAGCCGACATCACCGCCGTCCAGGACCTGGTCGAGCGCTCGTCCGAACACGACGGCCACAGAGCACTGGGCGAGCACCAGTGGCTCGATCTCGTCCAGGGGGGCCGCCAGGGCTTCGCCGGGGTGGTGGCTTGGGAGGAGGGCCACGGCCACCCTGTCGGCTACGCCCAGGTGAGCCGTAGCGGGCAGCGACCGACGGACTGGGCCCTCGAACTGGTGGTGGCCCCCCACCACCGTGAGGACGGCTCCATCGGCGACGACCTGGTGGGCCGGGCCCTTGACATCGTGGGTGGCAGCGGGGGTGGCCACGTGCACCTGTGGGTACCCAAGCCGAGGCCCGACCACGACCGCATGGCCCACCACCACGGGCTGCGCCGAGGCCGGGAGCTGTACCAGATGCGCCGGCCCCTACCGGTCGGCGAACCTTTCGATCTCGACACCCGGGCCTTCGTGGTCGGGCGGGACGACGAGGCGTGGCTCGCCGTGAACAACGCCGCGTTCGCGTGGCACCCCGAGCAGGGCGGCTGGGACGCCGACACGCTGCAGGAGCGGGAGAAGGCCGAATGGTTCGACCCCGCCGGCCTCCTCCTCCACGAAGAGGCGGGCCATCTGGTGGGCTTCTGCTGGACCAAGGTCCACGGCGACGAAAGCCCCCCGATGGGCGAGATCTACGTCGTGGCCGTCGATCCTGCACACGCCGGGCGGGGTTTGGGCCGCCGCCTCGTGCTGGCTGGCCTCGATCACCTTTTTGGCGAGGGCACGACCGCGGCCATGCTGTACGTCGACGCCGACAACCGGTCCGCCCTGCGGCTCTACTTCGACCTCGGCTTCACCGTCGACCACATCGACCGGGCCTACGTCACCGACGTGGCGGTCCCTCCCGCTTAATGAGCTCGCTGCGCTCGCCATCTTTCCCGCAAGGCCCGGCAAGCCGGATCCTTGCTCCAATGTGGGGGCAAACCCCCCACGCCCCCCGGCCGGCTCCGCCGGCGGTCTTCGTCATCCGGACCTTGTCCCCCAGCGGAGGGGGAGCGCGAAGGGGAGGGGCGAAGCCCCGCCCCTTCGCCTACACCACGCCTGTCACGTTGAGCATCTTGCCGACGCCGAACGTGACACCGGCGGCCAGGGAGGCCACCACCAGTTGTCGGGTCGCCGTCCTGAGGATCGAACGATCGGTGAAGCGGGCTAGCGCCACCCCCACCGCCAACGCCGCCAGCACGCTCAGCACCATCGACACGATCACGGCCGCGCTGCCCCGGCCGAAGAACCATGGGATCAGTGGCACGACCGCACCCACCGAGAAGCTGACCAGCGACGAACCGGCCGCGCCCACAGGAGAGCCCAACTCCTTCGGGTCGATCCCCAGTTCCTCACGGGCATGGGTCTCGAGGGCGAGCTCGGGGTCCCTGGAGATCTCCAGGGCCATGCGCTCGGCCGTGTCGGCGGCGATGCCCCGGCTGCGGTAGAGAGCAGCCAGCTCGCGACGCTCGTTGTCGGGTCGGTGGTGGATCTCACGCTTCTCGATGGCCAGCTCCCTCTCGAGGAGCTCTTTCTGGGCCTGCATCGAGATGTACTCGCCGGCGGCCATGGAGAACGAGCCGCCGACCAGGGCGACCATCCCGGCCAACCGCACGAAGGCGGGCGACGTGTCGGCGCCGGCCACGCCCAGGATGATCCCGACGTTGGAGACGAGGCCGTCGCTGATCCCGAAGACCGCAGCCCGCGCCGCCCCACCTTGGACGTTGCGATGGTGGTGCTCGTCGGGGACCTCGCCCCCGCCCGCGCCATGGACCGCCTCGGTGATGGCCATTGGTCGTCAGGCTACCGGCCGTCGAGGGTGGGCGACCCGGGTCCTCCTGTTCTCCGCCGGCCCGGCTGTCCGACCTCCTAGCCTGGGCCCGTGCCCACCACCCGGTTCGACGTCGACGCCACGGCCATGGCCGCCCTGGTGGCCGGCGAACCGTGCTACCGGGTGTCCCAGCTGCGCCAGGGCCTGCTCGCCGGCCACGAACCGATCGACATCACCACGCTGCCCAGGGCGCTGCGCCTGCGGCTGGCGGCCGAGCCGGTGCTGCGAGCGGGCCTGGACGAGGTGGGGCGCCGAGTGGGCGACGGCGGAGCCACCGTCAAGTGGCTCTGGCGGCTCGCCGACGGCCCGCTGGTGGAGACGGTGCTCATGCACTACCGCTCCAGGTCGACGGTGTGCGTCTCCAGCCAGGCCGGCTGCGCCATGGCCTGTGGCTTCTGCGCCACCGGCCAAGGCGGGTTCGCCCGCCACCTTACGACCGGTGAGATCGTCGAGCAGGTCGTCCGGGCCCGGTCCGAGGCCGACAGCACGGGACACCGCGTCGCCAACGTCGTGTTCATGGGCATGGGTGAGCCGCTCGCCAACTACGACCGGGTCTGGGCCGCCGTCGAACGCCTGCACGCCGACCTCGGGATGTCGGCCCGTCACCTCACCCTTTCGACCGTGGGGGTCGTGCCGGGCATCGAGCGCCTGGCCACCGAAACCCTGCCCGTCAACCTGGCCGTGTCCCTACACGCCGCCAACGACACCCTGCGTGACGAACTGGTCCCGCTCAACCGGCGCTACCCCCTGGCCCGGCTGGCGGCGGCCTGCCGGGTCTACCTGGCCGCCAAGAACCGCCGTCTCAGCTTGGAGTGGGCGATGATCGACGGCGTCAACGACCGGCCCGGTGACGCCGCCGAACTGGCGGCCTACGCCCGGGCCCTGGGCGCCCACGTCAACCTCATCCCGCTCAACCCGACGCCCGGCTACGCCACCTCGGGAACGCCGCCCCGACGGGTGGGCGAGTTCCGGGCGCGGTTGGAGAATCTCGCCGTCAACGCCACCGTGCGCCGCACCCGGGGGACCGACATCGACGCCGCCTGCGGCCAACTGCGGGCCTCTCATGCCCCTGCGCAGCCTTCCCGGCTGACCGCCCCGGCCGCCGCCCCGGTGCGCCTGCTGGCACACTGATCCGGTGGATTCGCGCCAATGGGTCAATCCGAGCCAGCCCCAGACACTGACGATTGCCTGCTTCCTGCTCTACATCAACGCCGTATTCGCCGTGCTCAACCTGTTGAGGTCGGTGGGAGGCCCAGCCGGGCTGGGGCTCGTCGGAGGGCTGTACTACCTACTCACGATCGGCGGCGGCGCACTGGCCGGCCACGGTGTGGCCACCGAGCGAAAGTGGGGCTACGGGCTGGCCATCGTCGTGGCCCTCGTCCCGTTCGCCCTCGGCCTGTACGTGTTCGGCAACCCCTTGGCCGGCGACCTCATCTCCCTCATCTTCGAGATCGCACTGGTCGCTCTGTTGTTGCACCCCCTGAGCCGCTCGTACCAGAAGATCTGGTTCCGGTGATGGCCGGCTCCTGACCCGCCGCCGGCCGGCACGCAGGGCGGTGTGGACCGGAGCGGCATGGGACACTGGCGGTCCATGGCCGAGAACCGCCCGGGCCAGGGGGGCGGGCGACTGTGAGCACCAATCTCGTGCGAGATGGGCTGGAGTTGCTGTTCCTGGTGGCCGTCGCCGGAATGCTCTGGCAGGTGGGCGGCAAGCTGTTGCGGGGCCAGATCGAGGTGTACCGCTGCCCCCGTTGCCAACGCCCGGCCAGCCGCGCCTACCCGGTCTGCCGGCACTGCGGTCAAAGCCTCTGATCCACTCTGACATTGCGAGCGATCACTCCTACAGTGGGGATGTGGAGCTGCGGGTCGACCAGCTGGCGGCGCAAGCCGGGGTTTCGGTGGACACCGTCCGCTTCTACCAGTCCAAGGGTCTTCTGCCGGGCCCCGTTCGGGTTTCGTGAGCAGGCACCGGACGGCCCGAGGAACGAGGGTCGGCCGGTGAACGGCCGGGCGACGAGCAGTCACCGGGTTCGACGGACGAGATCCGCCGGCGCCGGGGAACGGGAGCTGCCCCAGGGCGACGAGAAGCTACGCGCCGTCCGGGCCATGTTCGACACCATTGCCCCTCGCTACGACCTGGTGAACCGGGTCATGACCTTTCGCATGGACGTGGGCTGGCGGCGTCGGACGGTCCGGTCGTTGCGCCTGGGGCCCGGGGCCCGGGTGCTCGACCTGGCGTCAGGCACCGGCGACCTGTGCCGCGACCTGGCCGCCGTCGGCGCCGAACCGGTGGCCGTCGACCTGTCCTTCGGCATGCTGGCCCATGCCACCCATCCCTGGCCCCGCATCGAAGCCGACGGCCTGCGCCTCCCGCTGGCCGGCGAATCGATGGACGGGGCCACGTGCGGTTTCGCCCTGCGCAACTTCGTGACTCTTCCACCGGTGTTCGCCGAGCTGGCCCGGGTCGTGCGGCGGGGCGGCCGCATCGCCCTCCTTGACGTGGCCCAGCCCGAGAACCCGGTGCTACGTGCGGGTCACGCCGTGTACTTCGGCCACGTCGTGCCCCGTATAGGCGGTCTCCTGTCCGACCCGGCCGCCTACCGCTACCTCCCCAAGTCGGTGGCCTACCTGCCCGAACCGCCCATCCTGCTGGCCCAGCTGCGGGCCGCCGGCTTCGGGGCCGTCGAGCGCCGCCTCCTCTCTGGGGGGATCAGCCAATTGATCACCGCCACCCGCGAGGTCCGGTGACCACCGGGCCCCAGGGAAGGGCGGCGTGAGCGCGCCCGGCGGCCTGCGGCTCAGGTCGACGACCGTGGCCCTCGACGGCTCCGGCTGGGACGATCACCCCGCCCGGCGGGCCGGTGACATCGTGTTCGAGCGGGACGGCTACGGGCTGGCCGCCATGGGCTGCGCCCTGCGCATCGACCGGGCCGTCGTGGAGCACGTGCTGGCGTCCATCGACGTCGACGACCAGGTCGGGCTGTCAGGGTGTGGCCCCATCGCGGTCGGCGCCCTGCCCTTCGTCCCCGGTGCGCCAGCCACGCTCGTGGTCCCCGCCCTGGTCGTCGGCCGGTCGCGGGACGGCACCGTATGGGAGACGCGCGTCCACGGCGTCGACATCGCCGGCATCGAGCCCCAAGAGCTGGAGCCGGACGGCTTCGTGCTGCGCTCGGCCGTGCCCCACGAGGAGTTCCGGGCCATGGTGGCCGAGGCCGTGCGCCGGGTCCGGGCCGGAGTGGTCGACAAGGTCGTGCTGGCTCGCGACGTCGTCGTCGATGCCGACCGGGACATCGTGGTACCAGCCGTGATCGAACGCCTACGGGCCCTCTACCCCTCCTGCACGACGTTCTGCGTGGACGGGTTCGTGGGTGCCTCCCCCGAGCTGCTCGTGAGCCGGACCGGCGGCTCGGTCGTGTCCCACCCGCTGGCCGGCACCCGTCCCCGGTCGGGCGATCCCGAGGTCGACGCCGTGATCGCCAGCCGCCTTCTGGCCTCGGACAAGGACAGGCGCGAGCACGCGGCCGTGGTCGACATGATCGGCGCCGTGCTGAGGCGGCGGTGCACGGCGCTGGACGTGCCGACGGCGCCGTCCATAGTCCCGCTGCGCAACGTCGTGCATCTGGGCACCCGCCTGTCCGGCGAGCTGGCCCAACCATGGCCGTCGGTGCTCGACCTGGTGGAGGTGCTGCATCCCACCCCGGCGGTGGCCGGGTCGCCCACTGCGGCGGCCCTGCAGGTCATCGCCGACATCGAAGGGCGCGACCGTGGCCGCTATGCCGGGCCGGTCGGCTGGGTCGACCGCCGGGGCGACGGCGAGTGGGTGGTCGGCATCCGCTCGGCCGACGTGGATGGCCCCCGGGCCCGCATGGTGGCCGGTGTCGGCATCGTGGCCGGCTCCAATCCCGACGAAGAGCTGCTCGAGACCCAGCTGAAGCTCCAGGCCCTCCTGGCCGCCATCGTCCGGCCATAGCCGCGAGAGGCCCCCCTCCCGGCGTCCCCTCTTGGAGCAGGTTGGTTCACATGCCTTCGAGGGCCGTCTCGACGGCGGCTTGCAGCTTGGCGTGGATGGCCACGTTGACGGCGCGGTCGGTGCGGACCACGACCAGCCGCACACCGCCCTGCCGGTCCAGCACGGCCGGCTCGAGCTCGGCCATGGCCTGCACCTCGACGCCGCCGATGCCATGGGCCGCGGCCAGCGCCAGGAGGTCGACGTCCTGAGGGGTGCCGAGCAGCTGCTCGAACCGCGCCGGCGACAGAAGCGCCGCCTGGGGCAGGAACGAGAAGATGCCGCCGCCGTGGTTGTCGACGACGACGAGGGTGAGGTCCACGTTGCGGGCCGCCAGGCCGGTCAACCCGGAGCCGTCGTGCAGGAATGCAAGGTCGCCCAGCAGTGCCCAGGTCGGCTCCGGGCGACGGCCGAGGGCCACTCCCAGGGCCGTGGACGTGATCCCGTCGATGCCGTTGGCTCCCCGGTTGGCCCACACCGAGAGCCCCCGTCGAGGGGCCATGTACGACTCGACGTCGCGTATCGGCATGGACGACGACACCACGAGGTGGCCGTTGTCTGGAAGGCAGGCGGTGAGAGCCCGGGCCACGCCTGGCTCGGTCGGTTCAGGGTGGTCTCCCAGGACTTGCGTGAACATCGCCTGGGCCCGGCACTCGGCCTCCTGCCACTCGGCCAGCCAGCCGTCGGGAGCGCGGCCCATGCCGGCCAGGGCGTCGACCACGGTGGCCGCCGTCCGCTCCGGGTCGGACCAGCGGCGGTGGGGATCCACCAGCACGTGCTCGGCGTCCAGGCCGGCCAGCCACCGGCCGACGGCCTTCGACGCCGGCGGTCGGCCCACGTGGACGACGGCCTTGGGCCGGTGGGCGGCCAGCCACGCCGGGCACCGGGCCAGGGCGTCGCCGGCACCGATGGCGCCGGGCAGGCGTCGACCGCTCAGCGGGTCGGCTAGCACCGGCCAGCCGGCCAGGCCAAGATCGCCGGAGACGGAGGCGCCGGCGCCGGCGACGACGATGCCCGTCGACTGCGGACCGGCGAGCTCTCCGGTCAGTGACGATCGCCACTCCTGGTGCCACGGCCACGAGTCGTGGCGCCCGGGCGGGAGCTCCCCGGGCTGGCCCACCAGCGGCTCACGGAACGGCAGGTTGAGGTGCACCGGACCACCGCCCCGCGCCTCCAGGAAGGCTCTGGCGGCCAACGGGCGCCACGACCAGCGAGCGGCCTCGTCAGCCACACCCGGGTCCACGAACCAGAGCGCGGCTCGGCCGAACAGCCGCTGCTGGTCGATGGTCTGGGGGGCGCCCACGTCGTGGAGCTCGGGGGGCCGGTCGGCCGTGCACACCAGCATGGGCACGGCGGAATGCCCGGCCTCCACCACGGCGGCGTGCAAGTGGGTGGCCGCCGTCCCGCTGGTGCACAGGACCACGG
Organism: Acidimicrobiales bacterium; assembly: GCA_038232515.1. GTDB lineage: Bacteria > Actinomycetota > Acidimicrobiia > Acidimicrobiales > JAUJNH01 > JBBSHS01. The sequence continues at coordinate 7,629 of JBBSHS010000021.1, read as the reverse complement.
CGGGGACGCCCGTGGCCTTGCCGATGCCCAAGGCGCAGAAGGCGGCCGAGCGCTCGTCCAGCACCACGTGCAGGAACAGCTCAGCCCGGTCCGCCAATGCCAACGCCAGCGGGGTCGAACGCGAGCCGGGAGCCACCACCGCGTGACGGGCCCCGGCCCGCACCCACTCGTCGACCAGCGTGGCGCAGAACGTCGCCTGGGTGGTCGCCACCGGCGCCGTCTCCATGGGCCCCGTACCCGGCTCCCCCAGTGCGCCGTCGCCCCGCCCGCTCATACAGTCGACGCGTGCTCAACGTGGAGGCCAACGGGTCGGGCCCGCCGCTGGTCATGGTCCACGGCTTCACCCAGACGGCCCGGTCGTGGGGCGAAGTGGGCCGGCGCCTGGCCGAACGGCACCGCCTGTTGGCCGTCGACGCACCGGGTCACGGCCACTCCGCTGACATCAGGCTGGACCTGTGGGACGGGGCGCGGGAGCTGATCCGGGTGGGAGGGGCGGCGGACTACCTCGGCTATTCGATGGGCGGCCGCCTGTGCCTGCACGCCGGCCTGGCCCAGCCCGACCGGGTACTGCGCCTGGTGCTCGTGGGAGCCACGGCCGGCCTCCGCGACGATGCCCAACGGGCGGCCCGTCGGGCGGCCGATGGCCGTCTGGCCGCCACGCTGGCGGCCGGCGGCGACGCCGGCCTGTCTTGCTTCCTGGAGCGGTGGTTGGCCGGTCCCCTCTTCGCCTCGCTGGCGCCCGAGCCGGCCGCCCTCCAGGCCCGCCTGGCCAACACCGCCGCCGGCCTGGCCGCCAACCTCGAGCTCATGGGGACGGGGGCCCAGGCGCCGCTCGACGGGCGACTGGCCGAGTTGGCCATGCCCGTGCTGTGCGTGGTCGGCGAGCACGACGCCAAGTTCCGGACCGAAGCCGATCGCCTTGTCGCCGGCATCGGCGACAACGCCTCGGTGGCCGTGATCGAGGGCGCCGGTCACGCCTGCCACCTCGAAAGGCCCGGTCCCTTCGTCGACGCCGTCGAGGCCTGGTTCACCGCGACAGCACCAGGCCCACGGTGAGCAGCGTCCCGTAGGCCAACTGCAGTCGCCCGGTGGCCACCAGCACGCTGACGAGAGCCGGCCCTCGGGCCCGGGCGCCCAGCACGGCCCGCACCGGGGGTACGGCGAGGCCGGCCGCCAACAGGCCCAGTAGCGCCCACGGCGAGGAAAATACCGCCACCGCCACGGCCAGCGCGATGGCGGCCGACAGGCAGGCGGCGTAGAGCACCCTGGTCGGGCCGTCGCCGATGCGCACGGCCAGGGTGGACTTGCCGGCCCGGGCGTCACCCGTGATGTCCCGGAGGTTGTTGACCACCAACAGGGCACAGGCCAGGAGGCCGACGGGTACCGACGCCACCAGCGCCAGGGCGCTGATGTTCCCGGTCTGCACGTACGCCGTGCCGGCCGTGGCCACCACCCCGAAGAAGACGAAGACGAACAGCTCGCCGAACCCCTGGTAGCCGTAAGGGTGCGAACCCCCGGTGTAGAACCAGGCAGCTGCCATGGCGGCGGCACCGACGGCCACCAACCACCACGAGGCGACAGCGGCCAACGGCAGGCCGGCGGCCGCGGCTACGGCGAAGGCGCACAGGGCCGCCCGCTTCACGGCCGGCGGCTCGGCCAGCCCCGATGCCACCAGGCGGACGGGCCCGACCCGGGCGTCGTCGGTGCCGCGTACACCATCGGAGTAGTCGTTGGCGTAGTTGACGCCGATCTGGAGGGCCAGGCTCACCACCAGCGCCAACAGCGCCCGCCACCCCACCGCACCATGCTCGGCGACGGCCACGCCCGTACCCACCACCACGGGCACCACCGCCGCCGGCAGGGTCCGTGGCCGGGCCCCGGCCACCCAGCGGTTCACGGCGCCGGTGCCGGCCCGGAGCCGCCCGTGGACGACTCGGGCGGATGGGCCCGACTACGGTGGACCGGTCGGCCGGACGGCACTCCGTCGGTGTGAGCGATCACTCGAATGGTCGCTACCGTAGCGGCCGTGCGCCGCCTGCTGGCCGTCGACGCCACCGTCGACCACACCTTCGTCGACCGGCTGCGCTCGGCCTGGGATGCCGGTGACGCCGTGCTGCCCGTCGACCAACGGCTGCCCCGAGCGGCCCGCGACCGGCTGCTGGCCGACCTGCGCCCAGGCGACGGCGTCGACACCGGTGATGCCTTGGTGGTCGCCACCAGCGGAACCACCGGGCGGCCCAAAGGGGTGGTCCTGACCCACGCCGCCGTGGCCGCGTCGGCCCGGGCCACGTCCGCCCGCCTGGGCGTCGACCCCGCGAAGGACACATGGCTCTGCTGCCTGCCGGTGGCCCACATCGGCGGCCTGTCGGTGGTCACGCGGGCGCTGCTCACCGGCACGTGCCTGGCCATGGGCGACAGCGGCTGCGCCGGGGCCACACTGGTCAGCCTGGTGGCCACCCAGCTGCGGCGGGTTGATCCGCGCCGATGGCGCACGATCGTGCTGGGAGGGTCGGCACCGCCGGGGGACGTGCCCGTCAATGTCGTGACCACCTACGGCCTCACCGAGTCGGGCGGTGGCTGCGTGTACGACGGCGTGGCCCTCGACGGCGTGGAGGTGCGGATCGACCCCGACGGCGTGATCGCCCTGCGGGCGTCGATGCTGCTGCGGGCCTACCGCACCTTCGACGGCGAGGAGGACCCCAAGGATGCCGACGGCTGGTTCCGCACCGGGGACGCCGGCGAGCTGAGCGGCGACGGCCGCCTGCGGGTGCTGGGCCGGGTGGACGACGTGATCGTCACCGGTGGTGAGAAGGTGTGGCCGGACGCCGTGGAAGCCGTCCTGCGGGAGGTGGCGGGCGTGGCCGAGGTGGCCGTGGTCGGGTACCCCGATGATGAATGGGGCCAGCGGGTGGTGGCGGTGATCGTGCCCGAGGCCCCGGCGCAGGCGGCCGGCCCACCGGTCCTCGCCACCCTGCGGGGTGCGGTACGGCACGTGCTGCCGCCCTGGTGCGCGCCCAAGGAGATGGTGGTCGTCACGGCGCTGCCCAGGACGCCCCTGGGCAAGGTCCGCCGGGCCGAGGTCCGCCGCTCCCTGGCCGGTCCGGCTCGGGCGGGATCCGGTTCGGGAGCCCACTGCCTCCCGCTACCGTCGTCGCCATGAACCGCCTGGCTGACGAGACCAGCCCCTACCTTCGCCAGCACGCCGACAACCCGGTCGACTGGTACCCATGGGGCGAAGAGGCCTCTGCCAAGGCGAAGGCGGACGATAAGCCCATCCTGCTGTCGGTGGGGTACTCGGCCTGCCACTGGTGCCACGTCATGGCCCACGAGAGCTTCGAGGACCCGGACACGGCTGAGGTGATGAACCGGTTGTTCGTCAGCGTGAAGGTGGACCGGGAGGAACGGCCCGACGTCGACGCCGTGTACATGAACGCCGTGCAGGCGCTCACCGGCCAGGGGGGCTGGCCCATGACCGTGTTCCTGGCCCCGGATGGCCGACCCTTCTTCGGCGGCACCTATTTCCCCAAGGATGGCTTCGGCGGCCGGCCCCGGTTCGTCGACGTGCTGATGGCCGTCAGCCAGGCGTGGCAGGAACGGCGGGACGAGATCCTGGAGCAGGCCGACGCCCTCTCCGGGTCCATCGCCGCCGGTGCCGGACTGGCCGCAGGCGACGCATCCGGCCGCCTCACCCTGAGCCCCGACCTGCTGCGGGCGGCGTGCACGGAGCTGGAGGGGGCGTTCGACCGCGAATGGGGAGGCTTCGGCCACGCCCCCAAGTTTCCCCAACCCGCCAACCTCGAGCTCCTGCTGCGGGCCCACGCCCACGATCGAGCCACCACCGGCGCCGACAGCGCCAGCACCGACACCGGCACCGGCGGCGGCGACGGGCTGGCCATGGTCCGCACCACCCTCGAGGCCATGGCCTCCGGGGGCATGTACGACCATCTGGGAGGCGGCTTCGCCCGGTACTCGACCGATGCGTTCTGGATGGTCCCCCACTTCGAGAAGATGCTCTACGACCAGGCCGGCCTGGCCCGGGCCTACCTCCACGCCTGGCAGGTCACCGGCAGCGACGTCTACCGCCAGGTGGTCGAGGAGATCGTCGGGTACGTGCTGCGCGACCTCTCCCAGCCCGAGGGCGGATTCAGCTCAGCCGAGGACGCCGACTCCGAAGGCGAGGAGGGGAAGTTCTACGTGTGGCGGCAGGCGGAGATCATCGAGGCGCTGAGCCCGGGCCTGGCCGACGCCGCCATCGCCTGGTACGGGGTCACCAGGGCCGGCAACTTCGAGGGCGCCAACATACTGCACCGCCCGGTCCGGGGCGACCTCATCCGGTCCCCCGAGGTGGAACAGGCCCGCCAGCAGCTGCTGGACGTCCGGGCCCTGAGGGTGCGGCCGGGCCTCGACGACAAGGTGCTCACCGAGTGGAACGCCATGTGGGTGTCCACCTTGGCCGAAGCGGGTGCTGCCCTGGGCCGAACCGACTGGCTGGACCGGGCCATGGCCTGTGGTGATTTCCTACTCCACCACCTTCGCCCCGGCGGACGGTGGCACCGCTCGTGGCAGCGCCATGGGCAAGCCCGCCACTTGGCCTACGCCGCCGACCACGCCTGGCTGATCGACGCCTTCACCCGTCTTCACGAGGCCACCGGTCAGCGCCGCTGGATCGAGTGGGCGACGGACTCCGCTGACCGGACGATCAAACTGTTCTGGGACGACGAATCGGGTGGTCTGTTCACCAGCGGCCATGACGCCGAACAGCTGATCGTCCGGCAGAAGGAGCTCGTCGACACGGCCACGCCGTCGGCCAACTCGGTCGCCGCTGTCGCTCTGCAGCGCATCGCCGCCCTTACCGGTCGCTCCGACCTCGCCGACCGGGCCGCCGCCATCCTCGGCCTGCTGTCGGACCTCCTGAACCGGCACCCCACCGCCTTCACCTACGCGCTGGGAGCGGTCGACCAGGCGGTCACCGGCCTGGTCGAGGTGGTGGTCAGCGGCGAACGGCCCGACCTGGTTGCCGCCGTGCACAGCCGTTACCTGCCCAACGCCGTGCTGGCGTGGGGCGAGCGCTTCTCCTCGCCGTTGTGGGAGGGCCGGTCCGAGGAGGGCGACGCCGGTCGGGCCTACGTCTGTCAGAACTACAGCTGCCAGGCGCCGGTCACCGACGCCGATGCTCTGCTCGAGATCCTCGGCTGACCATCCACCACCCGCCACACGAGCCGGGACAGCATGACAGCCGATGCGCACCGCCGTCGCTGCCCTCCCCGGGCGCCCCAGGACGCCGGGCACCGATGTGCGCATCCTCGTGCTCGCCGCCGATACCCACGGTGTCATGGGAGTGGATCTGGGTAGTGGGGCAGCGGTGCGGGCCCATCATCCCGAGCCGGCGATGGTCGTCCCCAACCAGTTCGACCTTGTCGTGGCCCCGCTGGCGGCCACCGATGACCCCCCCGACCCATGCCAGCCTGAAGCCGTCGAGCTGGCCGGTCCTCCCGAGCAGTTCGGCCATCTCGAAGGTCGGCGGGCCGAGCGCTGGCTGCGCCCGCTGCTGCACCCCCACGGTGTTCCCCTCCTCGGGTTCGCCGGGCCGGCCGTGCCCTTCTGGCAACTGGACGGGGGGCGGCCTTCCATGGCCCTCGTCCCTGCCCGACCCATGGTCGTGCGGACCCAAGCCGGTCTTCGATGTCGCTTCGTCTGGCGCAACCTGGTGCACGACCTGGCCATGGAGGGCCCCGGCGGCGCCGGCCGGGCCGCCGACGCCCGCCGCCTGCTGGTCACCCTCACCCAACCCCGCGCCGGCCACTGCTACAAGGTCGTCTCCGCCCTGTTGTAGCCAGGGACACCGCTCAGATGGGGGCTCAGCCCCTCCCGGAAGCCTTCGTTGTCGAGCAAGGCCAGGGTTGCCTTACGGGCGGCGACGGCGATGGCCTCCCACCCGTCGCCGCGCATCAGGTTGTAGCCGTGGAGCCGCAACTCCTCGGTGGAGGGGCGTAGGAGGAGTACCCGGCAGCCTTGGCGGCGGGCGGCGCCGACCTCGGCTCCCAGCCGGCGGGACGGGACCCGGCGCACCAGCTTCTGCCCGCATTCGGGAGAGGCGGCGGCGTCGTAGGCCAAGGGCGCCACGCCGATGATGAGCCGGCAGCCGGCTGCGGCAGCCAGGTCGAGGTTCGTGCTCGAGTAGGCGCCTCCGTCGACCAGGACCCTGCGCCCCAGTTCCACCGGGGGGTATAGCGCCGGTATGGCCGTGCTGGCCATCACCGCCTGTTGCAGCGTGGCCGCCGGCGCCCCGGGCCGGCCCAGCACCACCCGGCGGCCGGCGACCGTGTCGTAGGCCACCAGCCACAGGGGCCGGCTCGGCCACTGGTCAGGTAGCTCCTCGGCGAAGCGTCGTTCCGCCTCCACCATGCGGAACAGACCACCCGGGAACAGCCGGCGCACCGCCGCCGGCAGCGGCGGCTGGGGCAGGTGGACGACCGATCGGCCCAACACCCACGCCGAACCGAGACCCCGGCGGACCACGTCGACCGGGTTGTGCAGGCACGAGACCAGGATCCCGGCCCGCTGAACAGCGAGGGCCTCAGCATCCAGACCAGCCAGGGTCGGGTGCGTGCCCAGCGCGAAGCTCCACATGTCGTCGACGGTCCAGCCCGAACGCAGGTAGGCGGCGACCACGCTGCCGGCGCTGGTGCCGACGATGAGATCAGCGTCGGCGGCGTCGATCCCGGCACCGTCGAGCAGTCCCTTGAGCACGCCTGCCTCATAGGCGGCACCGACCGTTCCGCCCGCCCCCAGCACCAAGCCGAACTGCATCGTCTGATTCGCCATCCCTGCCGGCCGTCGGCTACGGGCGGTGACGGCTTTTACCTGGGGCGGTGCTTGGCCGCCAGGTCCTCCGCCATGGCCCAACCGAAGGCCACCACGGTGTCGCCCCGGTCGCGCTCGAGGGGCTCGAAGAACCCAGCCACTTCGGGGTCCACGGGACCGGCCTTGGCCGTCTGGAAGTCCAGCACGCCGGACCTCGTGCCGTTGCCGGCCAACACGAAGCGACGGTCGTCGATGCGACCCTCGGCGCCGAAGCGCTTGGCCAAGCGGCGGCTCCACGCCCGCTCCTCGCCGGTGGGCTTGTGGCCCGGTCGGGGACAGACGTCCTGCAGACCCTTGAATGCCTGGAAGCCACCTGGGTCGATGAGCCGCGTGCCGATGAGCACGTCCTCGTCCGGGAAGGCCAGGACGGCCCGACGGAACTGGTCGCCGATCAGCGCCTTGAGGGCGGCATCACGGCGGGAGGTGCGCTTCACCGACGCCAGCCCCCACAGGCACGACGGGGTGCCGCCGATGCGCTCGAGGGTGCAGAAACCGAAGGCCAGCAACTTCCCGCTCTCGCGAACCTCGGTGATCAGCACCCATTCTTCGCGCTGCTTCGAAAGCAGCCCCAGCTCATACCCAGCCGGCCCGTCCATGCAGATGTCGGCCATCTCAGCCAGCTCCGCATCCGAAAGGGCGGTGCAATCCTTGGTGTCCACCTCGATTGCCATGTCGCTGCTCTGCACTCCTGCTCGTGACCGGCCACTCAATCCTACCCGAGTAAAGGCCGTGCCCGTCCACGCGGCCGCCCGCGCCGGGGCGCTG
>JBBSHS010000020.1:0-36090 GCA_038232515.1 Acidimicrobiales bacterium | reverse complement strand
GCGCCGTTGCCGCTCGTCCAGATGCGGAGTCACCGTCTCGAGCAGCCAGGCCAACTGTTCGCCGGTGACGATGAACTCCCGCACGCCACCAAGCTATCTCACGTCACTCCTAATCGCGCGGATAGTTAAGCGGGGCGCCCTTAAAGGCGGGCCGTGTACGTCTTCACCCGTACCCGCACAGGGCCTCCGACGTTTGCCATGGGCCAGGATCGGGAACACAAGAGCCTGTACGCGTCGTCACCACATCGTCATCGCGCCGTGACGCGATCGGAAGATCGACGCGCACGGCCCGAATCCTCCCGTCACGGAAGGGAGGAAAAGGGAGAAATATGGAACTAGCGATTCGGACAATCGGTCAGCCAAGTCGAGGGCGTGAGATCGGCGGCGCTATTGTGCTGCTCGGCGGGGCCGTTGCGCTGGCCGGACTCGCCACGGTCGACACCCCGTTCTACCGAAATCTCCTGGTGCTCGGCTCCGTGGCTGTCGTCGCCTGGCTGGTCGACGGCACAAGTCGACGATACATGGGGCCCGGCCTCATGGCACTCGCTGCGGGCCTCGGGATCACTATCGGCGTGGATGGCGGGGTCACGCCCTTCGAGCACACACTCGTCTACGCCGGGTTCGGCGTGGCCCTTCTCGTGATCTCGTACTTCAACCTGCAAACGGTGCGGGCTGCCGGCGCCTTCCTCCTCTACACCGGCATCACCGTCGCCGCGTCGGCCTGGGTGGCCAGCGTGCCCATTGGCTGGGAGTTGGCCGCCATCGTGGCCGTGTGGGGCGTGTTCGAACTCATCCGTATCCAGCGCAGCACGCCGGCCGATGAGGAGCCCGCGGCCCCGTCCCGCGACCAACCCGAGATGGCCGGCCGGAGGTGACCCACGCTGACGCCGACCCCGGCCGGGTCGGGGTTGGTGCAGCGGTGCGTGTCAATGGCACTGCAGGCCCTCGGTCGAGTTTCCCGCGAAGGGACGCCAAGCGGTGTCTGCCGCGCCCGGCCGCCTGCGGCGGAGCGAGGTCTCAGGCCATGCCTTCCCTTGCAGCGCAATGCTCATGGCGACGGAACCGGCCCCTCCAACTCGGCGAGCGGTCCGTGCGCCGGTCCGGTCTATGGTGAGGGTCGGTGACCGAGTCGGTGACCGAGTCGGTGACCGAGTCGGTGACCGAGACGTTGCCGTGCACGTTGGTGATCGACGTCGGCGGGTCGGGCCTCAAGGCCACCGTGCTGGACTCCGCCGGGGAACCGTTGCACGAGCGAGTGCGTGTCGACACGGCTTATCCCTGTCCGCCCGACCGGCTGGTCGCCGATCTCGTCGGGCTCGTAAAGCCGCTTCCCGCCTACGAGCGGGTCTCGGTCGGCTTCCCTGGTGTCGTGCGTGGTGGGCGGGTGGTCACCGCCCCGCACTTCGTCACCAAACACGGCCCGGGCACGAAGGTCGATAGCGACCTGGCATCGGAGTGGGACCGTTTCGCGCTGGCTGCCGCGCTCGCGGCGCGCTTCGACGCACCGGTGCGGGTCGCCAACGACGCCGACGTCCAGGGTGCCGGTGTGATCGCCGGTGACGGCCTCGAGCTGGTCTTGACGCTCGGCACCGGTCTCGGCTCCGCGGTGTTCCGGGATGGGCGGCTGGCGTTGCACCTAGAGCTGGCGCACCATCCGGCGATCAAGCGGGGCAGCTACAACGACTACGTCGGTGACCGGGCTCGCAAGAAGCTCGGGGCGAAGCATTGGAACCGTCGCGTCCGCAAGGCGCTGGTCGCGCTCGACGCGCTGGTCGTGCCGGATCTGATCCTGGTCGGAGGCGGGAACGCGAAGCGGGTCGACGAGTCGAAGCTGTGCGGCAAGGTCCCGGAGCTGGCCGCGAAGGTGCGTCTGGTCGGCAACCGGGGAGGGCTGCTGGGCGGCATCCGACTGTGGGATGACATCGCGCTGGACTGACCCGCGTCATCCCTCAGGCGGTGAGCGTGATCACCGCCTTCACGTCGCCGGTCCGCTCCTCGGCCGTGGTGAAGAACTGTAAAGGCCCCGACGGCGCCAGCCGGGCCACCGCCGCCGCGGTCACGTCGTCCCAGGGATCGAGCTGGTCGAGCACGTCGTAACCGGGGAAAACGGTCCTCGACGCCCCCCGCCAGCCTGGGAAGGCCGGCGCGCCAGGTGGGAGGAGTGGCCATCAGCCGTCCTCCCCGGCCATGGCGGTCAGTCCCGACAGGCCGCGTTCGAACGACCGTGCTCGACGTCGCGTACCAGGTGGTCGATGCCGTGGAGCGCACCGCCGAGTACCGCGCCGTGGTCGCGCCCACCTCGCCGGCGCACCCTCAACTCTTCATCTGGCTGATCTTGTCGCCGAAGAGGGGTGGAGGCGATGGCCGCCCGCCGCCCCTGTCCGTGCAGGAAGGCGGTTCGGATGCGATCTTCTTCATCTCCACGTTCCCTTTCGTCTGACCAACGATCCGAGGCCGATGCGGGCCCGGCGAGTCACCGACACGCCGTTCGCCTCGGGCGGAGGCTGGCGCAGGACTAGCACTCGTCCCTCGCTCGCAATCACCCTGTGCGACGTATTCCCCTGCCGGTCGCGGCGGAACTCGATGTCGATGCGGGCCGGGCCGACCCGCAGGCCCTCGAGACGCAGGTCCGGCAGCCACGGCGGTAGATGGGGATCTATGAGCAGGAGCCCGAGCGGGCCCACCGCCTGCAGGCCCAGGAGGGCCTGGACGAGGGCCACGATGGCGCTCGCCGACCAGCCCTGGGGTTGGTTAGAGGTGGGGTACACACCGGGGTGGGCGTGTTCGGCGTCGCGAGCAATACCGCCGAGAACCTCGGGCAGCCGATTGCCGGCGAACAGCTCGGTCGAGTCGAACATGGCTCCGGCCAGGCGGTGCAGCTCTTCGACGCAGCCGTACCGGCCCAGGCCGAGCGCGAACGACGCGTTCTCCACCGGCCACACGCTGCCCCGGTGGTAGCTGAACGGGTTGTAGGCCGTGTGGCTCGACGACAGGGTCCGCACGCCCCAGCCGCTGAACAGGTCGGGTTCGAGAAGACGGCGAGCGACGGCCGGGCCGAGATCCTTGGGCACGATGCCGGCGGCCAGCATGTGGCCTCCATTCGAGGAGATCGACCGGACCAGGGCGCCGTCGGGGCCGAGGGCCATGGCGTAGAACTGGCGGTCGGGCATCCAGAAGGCGGCCTGGAAGCGCCTCTTGAGCTTGGCCGCGCTGCGCAGCATCCGGGCCGCCTCCACGCCGTGGCCGGCGGCGGCAAACGCCACCGCCGCCAGTCGCAGTCCGAAGAACTCATATGCCTGCACCACGCTGGTGGCGATGGGTGGCTCGATGATGTGACCGTCGTCGTCCACGATGGCGTCGCCCGAGTCCTTCCAGCCCTGCTGCTTCACACCGTTGGACGACTTGGACTTGTACGCGAGAAAACCGTCGCCGTCGCTGTCGCCGTAGCGCTCCATCCACTCCAGAACCCGACGGGCGGCGGGAAGCAACCCGGCGCTCACCGTGCGGTCGCCGGTCCACAGCAGATGGACCCCGAGCATGATCAGGAAATCGGCCGGGGCGGTATAGTCGCCGTAGTAGCGGATGAACGGGTCCTCGCCGAGCAGGGACAGCGGGCCCCGCCGGGCCTGGTGGAGCATCTTGCCGGGCTCCTCGTCGAGCCAGTCGTCGACGTTGTCGCCCTGCCAGGCCGCGTTGGTGAGCAGGGTGTCGCGCAGCATGGTCGGCATGGCCATCGCCGCTTGGCCGGCGATGGTGAGGCTGTCGCGACCGAAGAGCTGCTGGAAGATGGGCAGCCCGGCCACGGGGGTGGCCGGGCCGGTGCGCACGCCGAGCGGGAGCGAGGCCAGATCCTCGATGGCGGTCTGCCAGGCCTGGGCCACCGTCGAGTTGGTGGAGGTCAGCGACGGCGCCTCGTCGAGAAGGGCTCGCTCGATGGCGCTGATCGACGCCACCCTCTCGGTCAGCAGCCGGGCCCGTCGGTCGGGCTGGACCGGGTCGAGGTCGGGAACGGCGCACAGCTCCAAGGTGACCGGACGCCCTGGCACCAGCGTCAGGGGCACGACCAAGGCGGTACCCGTCCACGACGCGGCCACAGGCCAGCGCTCGACCTGGATGACCACCCGGTGGTGGAGCTTCGGGTGGAGGTAGGTGAAGGCCAGTTCCTGGGCATCGGCGTCCCATACTGCGCCCACATCGGCTGTCTGGATGCGCTTGCCGCTGTCGGCCTCCTCGATGTCGGCGAAGTCGGCGGCCAGGTTGATGCCGAGCAGGAAGCTCGCCGGGCCGCTCAGCGCGTCGTCGCCGAAGGCATAGTTCTCGATGCGGATTCGGGTGCGCAGGCCCTTGTCCCCCACCGTGCGGGCAATCTCCAGGTAGACGCTCGACGCGGGGACGTGGGGGCCACCGACCACCTCCGCATAGGCCAGGAAGGCGTTGCGGGAGGTGGCGCTGGCCGCGAATGGAACCAGCGGCTCGCCGTCGGCCGTGAGATCCTGGCGGCAGAGCAGGCGGGTGTTCTCCACGTAGAAGCCCTCGGCGCCCTGTCCGGTGACCGAGCCGCGGGCATCGGTCACCAGCAACGAGTAGCCGCTGTAGATGTAGCGCTGGTGGGCGCGGGCCCGCAGCTCGAACGGTGCAGTCACTGTCCATCCCTCTTCGAGGGATGGACCAGTGAAGGCCCGACAGACCGGCCTCCCGGGCCGGTCACGCGGGGACGGCCCAGCGCTCGGCGTCGGCCCGCTTGAAGATGAGACCATGGCCGGGTCGATCGCGATCGGGCACCAGCCGACCGTGGACGGGATCGAGCACGCCGTCGAACAGCATGCGCTCGATGCGCACGTGGTCGTGGAACCACTCGACGTGGCGAACGGGCTCCAGGGCGCAGCACACGTGGGCGGGGAGCGCAGGAGCGGTGTGCGCGGACAGCGGCATCGACCGGGCCTGGCACAGGGCTGCGGCCTGGAGCAGTCCGGTGATGCCGCAGCGGGTGGCGTCGGCCTGCAGGACGTCGACGGCGGCGGCGCCCACCATTCGCCCGAAATAAGTGATGTCGTAGCCGTACTCGCCCGCGGTCACGTCCATCCCTGCCGGGACCCCGGTGACGGACGCGGCGCAAGCCGGCAAGATCATCCGACGACACCGGTTCCTCGAACCAGGTGACCCCGAGACGGCCGAAGGACCGGGCGAGCGCCAGCCCGGCCAGGCGGGCCTTGAGATGCCAGAGGGCGCGTCAACGGCCGCGATGGCTCCGGAGGCGACACCGGCCCAACCGACGTTGCGGACGGCCCGCACCATCGACGTCCAGGCCGCGGGGACGGCCATGGCGTCGAGGCCGACCACCGTCGGGGCGAGCATCCGGGTGATGAGGCCGGCCGCGCCGGCCTCGGCGTAGCTGTAGCCCAGACCCTTGAGCCCTGCCGCGCCGACCTCGACGACGATGATCGTGGTCGCGTCCCACTCCAGCGTCCCGTCCGCTTCCGGCCGGTCGGTGGGGATGGTGAACGCCGAGGCTTCAAGCGTGTCGATGAGCGGCATGGTGGCGGCCGCTCAGGCGATCCGGGCGGTGATCTTGTCCAGGCCGATGGCCCCTTGCCGGCCGGCGGTCGTGACGGGTAACGAGCAGCCACGACTCCTGAACGCCCACAGCTGGCTCGGAGGGGGGCACCGGGACGAGTCTACGGCCGCCGTTGCCCGAAGCGGGAACCACCGGCTCGACCGGCGCCCGCCAGCTCCGGCGCCAGACGCTGTGGCGGCATTCGGTCGAGCAGAACCGCTGACGGCCTGCGGGCTCGAAGGTCTCGGTGCACGCCGGGCAGGCCATCGTCGCTGTGTCGTCGCGCACGGCGATCACGCCGCCGCCCAACAAGTAATCGAGGCCGCCACTATCTGCGCGACCCGGGTTCCGGTTGCCGGACACGGCTCCGGGGAAGCCTTCCTCCATGAGCGACAAGTCCACGGCGACGCACGGTGTGGGCCGGGCCTCCAGCCCGGCGGCCGAGCAGGTGAGCCGGGATCTGCGGAAGGGAACCGGCGACGCCCTCCGACGGCGCCGGCGGGTCGGCGCCATGGCCCTGTCGGCCATGGGTTCGATGGGCGTCGTCGCCGCCTACCAGATGGGCCTGCTCCGCCACCTGCCCGAGCCGCCGCTACCTGTCTTGGACGCCGACGACGTGGACGCCTCGGGCGAGGCCTATCAGTATCTGAAGACGCCCGACGCGGCCCTCGGCCTCGTCAGCTACGCGACGACCCTCGTCCTGGCCGGCATGGGTGCCGCCGGACGGACGGAGGAGAAGCCGTGGATCCCGCTGGCGCTGGCGGCGAAGGTCGGCCTCGACGCCGTCTCCGGCCTCTACCTCACCGCCGAGCAGGCCACCAAGCACCGGAAGTTCTGCTCGTGGTGCCTGGCCGCCACGGCACTGAGCGTGGCCATGGTGCCCCAGGTTCTCCCCGAGGCGCGCGCCGCCGCCCGGCACCTCCGCCTCCAGCGGGCCTGAGCGCCCGGCAACGGGCTCGCTGGTCGCGTCGGTCGCGTCCCATAACTGGCAACGGAGTGGTCCGCTGACTGTGGCGAGACTGCCCTCAGGGTGGCCCATCAGCCTGGCAAACGACACGGCGCCGAGGTGAAGGGCCGGTCGGAATCGAATCAGCCCCCCAGCAAGAGACGAACTCCTCGATGGACGGCAACCTCTGTTGCGACGGTGCGCCCGTGAACCTATCGTGACCGCCATGTTCCGGGGAGTCGCCGGCCAGAGGCCGGAGCCGACGGTCGGCCCTCCGCTCCGTGCTGGCGCCCTCAGTGAGTGATCCGCCCCGAAGCGGCGCCGACGGCCACGGTCCGGCCGCTGACACCATGTCGTCCTCAGGCGAGCGCGACCAGTCCTACTGGCCCGCGCCACTGTGGCGGTGGTTGGCCGCGCACCGACCGCCGGGACCGTTCTCCGCCCGGGTCTGGCGATCGCCACTGCGCGGCCCCTGGCTGACCAGCGTCTTCGGGTTCGTGCTCCTCGTCGGGCTGCCCGTGGTGATCCTGACCGGCCTGCTGTCCTACGTGGCCTACCAGCCACAGTTCGCCGGCAACGCGTTCCCGGCCGCCACCCACGGGCTGCATCTGCCCTTCTTCACCTGGCCCGCCTCGCCGTCGTGGCTCTACCGGCTCAATCAGGGTGTGCACGTGGCCGTCGGCATGGCCCTGGTCCCGGTCGTGCTGGCCAAGCTCTGGTCGGTCGTGCCCAAGCTGTTCACGTGGCCGCCGGCCCGCTCGCTGGCCCAGGTGGCCGAGCGGATCAGCCTGGGGCTGCTCGTCGGCAGCATCCTGTTCGAGCTGGCGACGGGGGTTCTCAACGTCCAATACGAGTACATCTTCCGATTCGACTTCTACACCGCTCACTACTACGGGGCCTGGGTATTCCTCAGCGCCTTCGCCGTCCACGTCGGGCTCAAGCTGCCGACCATGGTCCGGTCGCTGCGCAGCCGGCGACTGCGCGACGAGCTGCGCACCTCCCTGGCCGACACGCGCCCGGAGCCGTCCGACCCCTACGGCCTGGTCGCCCTCGCCCCGGCGGCCCCGACGCTGTCCCGGCGGGGCCTGCTCGCCATGGTGGGCGGCGCCAGCCTGACCGTCACCGCCCTGACCGTCGGCGAGACCCTGAGCGACAGGCTCCGACCCACGGCCCTGCTCGGGCCCCGGGGGCGGTCCTACGGGACCGGGCCGACGGACTTCCAGATCAACCGCACCGCCTCCGGCGCCCAGATCGACCCGGCCGACACCGGCGCTACCTGGCGGCTCACGGTGCGGGGCGCCCGGGAGGTGAGCCTCGACCGCTCGCAGCTGTTGGCCATGACCCAGCACACGGCCCGGCTGCCCATCGCCTGCGTCGAGGGCTGGTCGACCCTTCAGACGTGGTCCGGGGTGCGCCTGCGCGACCTGGTGGCTCTCGCCGGCGGTGACGGCGCCACCCACGCCGTCGTGCGCTCCCTCGAGCGCCAAGGCGCCTTCGCCCAGGCCACGCTGAACGGCGTCCAGATGCGCCACCCCGACTCCCTGCTGGCGCTGCGGGTCAACGGCGTCGACCTGTCGGCCGACCACGGCTTCCCGGCCCGCATCATCGTCCCCGCCCTGCCCGGTGTCCACAACACCAAGTGGGTGCGGGAGATCGAGCTGAGGACCTGAGACATGGTCCGTCGCTGGCGAGACTTCTACGGGGCCAACCCCCTGCAGCTGCTCGCCCTGCTCGCCTCGTTCGCCCTGGCCGGCTACGCCGCGCTGTGGGCGTCGGCGGGCCGCCTCCCGGCCCTGATGCTGGTCTGGTTCGTGGGCGCGGTCATCGCCCACGACCTAATGCTGTACCCGCTGTACGCCCTGGCCGACCGGTCGCTGGGCTCGCTCGCACGACGACGCCACGGCCGCCGGCCAGCGGACGACCCGGGCGCCGTCAACTACGTACGCGTCCCGGTGCTGCTGTCGGGCCTTCTGCTGCTGATGTTCTGGCCCCTGATCACCCGCCACGCCGGTCCCTCGTACCACTTCGCCACCGACCTCGACACAAACGTCTACCTCGGGCGCTGGCTTGTGCTCAGCGGGGCCGCATTCGGGGTGTCGGCGGTGCTCTTCGCCTGGCGCACGGGACGCCGTCACCTTGGCCGGTCGACGCAGCCGATGCCGAGCGAGTCAGATGACTGATCGCCACCCCGAAGCTGAAGCCCGCGACGAACCCGCCGCCCGCGCTCCCTGGCGTCGCCGCCGTCGTGATCCTTGGCACATTGGCGGGCTGACCGCCGCCGCTGACGCGCGACCGCCTTCGTCCGTCCGGGGTATTCCGCCTCGGGTTTCGCT
Source organism: Acidimicrobiales bacterium (assembly GCA_038232515.1). Classification (GTDB taxonomy): domain Bacteria; phylum Actinomycetota; class Acidimicrobiia; order Acidimicrobiales; family JAUJNH01; genus JBBSHS01. The sequence continues at coordinate 27,257 of JBBSHS010000020.1, read as the reverse complement.
TGGTCGCTCCGTCCGTTCGGTTCGATCGCCGCCTGACCCAGGCATTCCCGCTACGTGCGCTTGTCGCCGCTCACGACGAGCACCGGGCGCGATGTCGCATGAACAATATGGTCGGCGACCGAAGGGTCGATGAGCCGTCGCAGGAAGCCCTTGTCGTGCGAGCCGACGACAATGACGTCGACGTCATGGGCGTCGGCCGCGGCGCAGATTTTCTCGACCGGATCGCCGAAGGCGACGAAAATGTCGGGATCGGGAACGCCGGCGGCAGCAGCCTCAGCGCGGACCTCCTCGGTTTGGTCGCGCTCGATGCGCTCCACATCAGGCAGCCACGTATCCATCGGCACGGTCACGGCCTCGCCGTACAGGCCCCCGCCGAGCCACCCCACGGGCAGGCCGGCGACGTTGATGAACAGGAACTCGGTGTCTGGGCCGGCGAACAGGTTGGCGGCCGCCCGAGCCGCCCGCAACGACTACGGCGCTTCATCTACAGCGATGAGCACGCGGGTCATGGTCGAGACTACTGCCCGAGCGCGGCGTGCCCGGTGCGAGGGGCCGCGTGAGTTCGACCGAAGAGCGAGCAGCTCCGGCCGCGCAGCCGTCGAAGCCGACGGCGGGCGCGTACGGATGCGCCCCGATGGCGCTTCCGGCGGGATTCCCTCACCTGCGGGACGGGCTCAGTACGTGACGCAGGGCGAGCCACTGGCCAGGAACTCGACGAACTTGGCACCACCGACGATCGTGGCCCCCTTGATCAGCTTGGACTCGTCCAGACCGCGCTTCTTGAAGCACGGCGAGCACACCCAGATGGTGCCGCCGGCCTCCACGAAGTTCGCCATCAGCTCCTTGAGCGGGGAGAAGCCCTCCTCGTGGATGTCATCCGCGTAGCCCTCTTCGGCGAGGCGGGCCCCTTCGGTGGACAAGAAGATCATGGTCTCCTGGTCCGAGCCGGCGGCGGCGTTGGCCACCACGAAGCCGACGGTGGCCCGGTCGGCGTCGTTCTTGGCGTTGGTCAGCGATACGGCGAACTTTCCCATCGTCACTCCTTGTCTCGGCGTTTGATCAGGTAGTTGGGGTGGTCGGCTTCGACCAATTCATGGCGGGTGAGGCGGCACCAGGCCGGGAGATCCTCCGGGGCACCAGGGTCGAGGGCCACCAGCTCGAACAGCTGGCCCGGAAGAAGGCGGGCCAGGCGCCCCCGGAGGAGCACAACCAGCTCCCCGCAACCGAGGTCACCGGCATCCCAGTAGTCGGCAGCCGCGGGGCGGCCCGTGCTCGAGATCATGGGCCCGTCGTGGGCGCTTCGTCGCGGGTGACATCGAAGGGCGCCGGCGGGAGCACGATGCGCTGCGTCTGGCCCGACAACAGCGCCAGCACCGGATTCGGTAGGGCAGAGGGCCAGCCCTCGGCGACGAAGGTCGCCAGAAGGGCCGTTGCCGCCGACTCGGCGGTCACGAGCCATGTTTCTGGGTCGGCATCGGCGATGTGGCACAGCTCGTGCCAGCCCGCGGGCAGAGGTGAGTCCATCCCTACGCCTGTCCTGTGGCGCAGGTAGCCGGAGATCGTGTCGGTCATGTCCTCCACCAGTGCTTCTTGCGGGCGGGCTGTGCGACCTTAGCCAACACCTTCTCTACTCGGTGGCGGCGGAGGCGGTGAAGCGGCAGGCCCAATGCGGTCACCCGGAGACATCGACGGGCGCTCGCACCGCCGAGTTCCGGGCACACCGGGTACGCTCAGATGACAGCGCTCCGCCGGTTAGGTAGGAGTTGCGTCTGCACGACGACCGCGAAGGGTGATCAACCTTGTCTCAGTCCCCTCCGTCGGTGCACCGGCGCCATCATCGCTTGGCCCTGGTCGCAATGGGGGCGGCGGGAGCACTTGTTCTGGCTGCCTGCTCGCCTGGCCGGGATGATGCCGGTCCGACGGCTGGTACCTCGACGGCGAAGGCAGAGTTCGGGGTCCAGTACGAGAAAACCGGCACCGGCCCAATGGTCGAGCCGACGATTCCGACGACGCCGGATGTTCCGACCTACCTTGGGCAGGTCGCCTGCGACGGCGGCCGGCAGGTTGACGACAAGAAGCCGCTACCCGGCGGCTGCCGGCGCACCTTCGACCTGACGGCGAAGCAGGTCGCCCAGAAGATCGCGAACTTTCCGCTGAAGACTGCGGCCGTGTGGGGGTTATGCCGCACCCGGCGCGCCGGCGGGAAGTCCCGGCCCGACGTTGATCTCCTACGAGGGCGAGCAAGTGCAGATCAAGGTCGTCAACCAGCTGCCGGACGCTACGACGATCCACGTCCACGGGCTGCACCAGCCCAACGAGTCCGACGGGGTGGCCGGTATCAGCCAGCCCGAGCCGGTCAAGGCCGGGGCGACCTTCGCCTATCCCGCGTTCGTGCCCGGCCACGTCGGCAGCTTCGCCTACCACTCCCACTTCGAGACCGCCGTGCAGGACATGCGCGGCCTCGTCGGTATGTGGGACGTGCTGCCGCGCAAGCAGCACGAGTCGGTCAAGGCCGATGTCGATGTCAACATGACCCTGCAGATCTGGGGTTGGGAGTCCGAAGGCTCGCTGGTGCAACCGTTCGGCACGGTCCGGCCAAGCAGTTCCCAATCGACACCATCAACGGCAAGACCGGTGACGCTGCCCAAGGCACCATCGAGGTCGAGAAAGGCGACCGGGTACGCATCCGGGTCTACAACGCCTCGCAGCAAGTGCACTCGATGCACCTGCACGGTCACGACGAGCTGGCAGTCTCGAAGAACGGCCACGAGAACCCGCTGGTACGTGAGACGACGCAGACGGTCAGTCCGGGCGACTTCTACGAGCTCGAGTTCGTCGCGAACAACCCGGGGAACTGGGTCTTCCACTGCCACTTCCCGCACCACACGGCCAACGGCATGATGTCGGGTTTCAACGGCGCCCCGGTTGGCATGACCCGGGTTTTCCACTACAGGGGCTTCGCCGACGTCGACCCTCGTTATTTCAGCGACGCCAGCAGCAATTCGGCCACGGTCGGCTGATGTAGCCATTCAGGTCGCCCCACCGAAACGCTCGAAGCCGCGTATGTGACCTTCGAGGAACGCGGCCTGGCGCTGAGCAACCGCGCCGGCTGCATCGTGGTCTCGTCGGCTACCGGCTCGCCCCGGAGACGCGATTCCCGACCGCCCATGACGACGTCGTCGTGGCCACCAGGTGGGTTCTGGCCAACATCGCCGAGCTGAGCGGTGACCCGACGCGTGTCGCGGTCGGCGGCGAGGGCGCAGGAGCCACCATGGCGCTGGCCACGCGCCTCACGCTTCGGGGCTCGGCCGGGCCGCGGCCGGTCTTCGAGCTGCTCTTGTACCCGGTCACCGATCTTCTCCGCCATGACTGGCCCTCGTACGCAGAGCATGTGTCGACGAGACCGCTGGGCACCGAGACGCTGCGATGGCTCACCGACCAGGTCGTCTCCTCGCCCCGGGACCGCAACGATTCGCGGCTCTCGCCCGCGATCGCCGGTCGATCCGAACTGTCCGGGCTGCCGAGGACCCTGCTTCTCACCGCCGAGTACGACCCGCTCCGGGACCAGGGTGAGGCCTTCGGCCGCCAGCTCCTCGACGCCGGCGTGACGGCGACCACGCTGCGCTTCGAAGGTGTGACCCACGACTTCGTGTCCATGAACCCCGTTGTCGAGCAGGCGCAGCGGGCGTTGTCGGGTGGCGGCCCAGGCGCTCCGGGAGGCGTTCAAACTGGCGGGTTCGAGTGCCGCCAGCGTGGCGCCCGACCTGGCCCAGGTGCTGGCCGCCGAACACGACGGACTGGTGGCGCTCTGGTGGTTCAATCATGCCCGGCTTCGGCGGCGACACCATCCGTGCGCGCTACGCTTGCACCCCGGAAACGGCGGCCGGTGACCTTTGTGGCGCTGATGCGCAGGAGGCGTGGCCTGGGTCCCGGCGCCCACGGTGACACCCCGACAGTCTGCAGGTGCTCGGACGAGTGGTCCATGGCATCCGTCACGTCGTTCGCCATTCCCTGCACGAGGACGCTCCAGCCACTCCGGGTGGCGGTTTCGAAGCTGTCGACCTCGAAGGCCACCGGGGATTGAGAGGCCCCGCTCAACATCGGTCCCAGGTCGGTGTGCACGACCACGAACCGGCCGTCGATCACGTAGTTCACCGGAAAGATGAGGGGCTGACCGTCGACCACCACGCCGACTCGGCCAATTTCCCCTGATGCCAGCAGATCGAGGCATTCCTCCTCGCCCAGCACCTCGAGCGCGTTCGACCCTGTCTCCATGTGGATGCTCCCTCCAAATCTGGACCCGCACCTCTGCCTCATCCGACCACCCCCAACGCTTCCCTTCCTTGATCGTTCGAGGCAACGGGCGTGTGAAATTGCGCCTTCATACCAGAGTCTCCCGCACCTGGCGGGCGATCTCGAGATCCTCGCGGGAGGCGACGACGACGGTACGGACAGGGCAGCCCGGTGCGGTGATGTCGCCGTCGCCGGCCACCGCGGCGTTGGCGGCCGGGTCGACGGCGACACCGAGGAAACCGAGCCCGTCGCCTGCGTCGGCCCGCACTCGAGGTTGGTGCTCGCCGATTCCACCGGTGAAGACCAACACGTCGAGGCCGCCGAGGGCGGCGGCCATGGCCGCTATCTCCCGCCGCAGGCGGTGGCCGTGGACAGCCAGGGCCAGGGTGGCGGCGGGGTCGCCCCGATCAGCGGAGGCCATGACATCCCTCATGTCTCCCGAGCCCCCGGCCAGTCCCGCCAGTCCGGCGCGGTGCTCCAGGCCGAAGGCGACCTCCTCGACGGCCAGCCCGCCCTGCTGCAGCAACCACAGCACGAGGCCGGGATCAACCGAGCCCGGGCGGGTCGCCATGACCAGGCCCTCCATCGGGCTGAACCCCATGGTCTCCTCGACCGAACGTCCCCCGAGGACCGCGCACAGCGAGGCGCCGCCGCCGAGATGGCAGGACACGGTACGCAGCTCCTCGACGGGCCTGCCGGCCATCTCCGCGGCCCGGCGCGAGGCCCAGGCGTGAGAGAGCCCATGGAAGCCGAACCGCCGAAGCGGCCACCTTCGCCGCCACTCCCCCGGCAGGGCGTAGGTGGCCGCCGACTCCGGGATGGTGGCGTGGAACGCGGTGTCGAAGCAGGCGACTGCGGGAACGCCACCGAGTGCGAAGCCCACCGCGTCGATGCCGGCGAGGCCACGGGGCTGGTGCAGCGGCGCCAGGCTGGTCAGCCCGGCGATGGCGTCGAGAACGTCGGCGTCGATTCGCACCGGCCCCGCAAAACGGTCTCCCCCATGGACGACGCGGTGGCCGACGGCGTCGACGCCACCCAGGTCGTCCAACCACTCGGCTAGCGGGCCTCCGTCGAGCGAGCCGTCCCAGGGATCGAGATCCAGGGACGACTCGACCTCATCGTCGGCGGCGAGTAGGCGCAGCTTCAGGGTGGTCGACCCGGCGTTGACGGCCAGCACCCGCATCAGCCCGGCCAGGTCCAGTCGGTCACCTCGGCGAGATCCTCTCCGTGTTCGCGGGTCCAGGTCCGGGCCCGGGCCCGCTGGTCGACCATCTCCTGTCGGACAGCCGCGGCCCGCTGGCCCAGACCGGGGACCCGGTCGATGACATCCATCACCAGGCGGAAGCGGTCGAGGTCGTTGAGCATGACCATGTCGAACGGTGTCGTGGTCGTGCCCTCCTCCTTGTAGCCGCGCACGTGGATGTTGTCGTGGTTGGTGCGCCGGTAGGTGAGGTGGTGGATGAGCGACGGGTAGCCGTGGAAAGCGAAGATCACCGGCGTGTCGACGGTGAACAGGGCATCGAAGTCTGCGTCGCTCAGCCCGTGGGGGTGCTCGGTGGTGGGCTGGAGGCGCATGAGGTCGACAACGTTGACGACCCGTACCGCCACATCGGGGAGGTGGCGGCGGAGCAGGTCGACCGCGGCCAGGGTCTCCAGGGTGGGGACGTCGCCGGCACAGGCCATGACCACGTCGGGCTGGGCACCCCCGTCGGTGCCGGCCCAATCCCACACGCCGATCCCCCGGGCGCAGTGGAGGGCGGCGGCCTCCGGGTCGAGCCAGTCCAGACACGGCTGCTTGCCGGCGACGATGACGTTGACGTAGTTCCGGCTGCGCAGGCAGTGATCCGCCGTCGACAGCAGCGTGTTGGTGTCGGGCGGGAGGTAGACGCGGATGACGTCGGCCTTCTTGTTGACGACGTGGTCGATGAAGCCGGGATCCTGGTGGGAGAACCCGTTCTGGTCCTGGCGCCAGACGTGGGAGGTGAGCAGGTAGTTGAGCGAGGCCACCGAACGCCGCCACTCGAGGCCGCGGGTGACCTTGAGCCACTTGGCGTGCTGGTTGAACATCGAGTCGATGATGTGGACGAAGGCCTCGTAGCAGGAGAACAGGCCGTGGCGGCCGGTCAGCAGGTAGCCCTCCAGCCACCCCTGGCACAGGTGCTCGCTGAGGACCTCCATGACCCGCCCGTCGGAAGCGAGGTGGTTGTCCGCCGCCGACGCCTCGGCCTGCCATGCCTTGCCCGTCGCCTCGTAGACGGCGCCGAGGCGGTTGGACTCGGTCTCGTCGGGCCCGAAGATGCGGAAGTTGCGGTCGTCGGCGCTGAGGCGCATGACGTCACGCAGCAGCGACCCGAGGGTGCGCGTGGGCTCGGTGAGCGTGCGTCCCGGCGCCGGTACGTCGACGGCGTAGTCGCGCCAGTCGGGCAGGGCCAGGTCGGTGAGCAGCGCGCCCCCGTTGGCATGCGGATTGGCGCTCATGCGGCGGGGGCCCTCGGGGGCCTGGGCGGCGATGTCCGCTCGGAGCCGACCGTCGGCGTCGAAGAGCTCCTCGGGCCGGTAGCTGCGCAGCCAGTGCTCCAGCTGCGCCAGGTGCTCGGGGTTCGTCCGCACGGCCTTCAGCGGCACCTGGTGGGACCGCCAGGTGCCCTCCACGGCCACACCGTCGACCTCGGCCGGTCCGGTCCAGCCCTTGGGCGAGCGCAGCACCAGTACCGGCCACCGAGGCCGCTTGCCCGCCGCCGAGCCGTTCCGGGCCGCGTCCTGGACGTCGGCGATGTGGTCGCAGATGGCGTCCAGGGTCGCGGCCATGGCCTGGTGCATGGCCTCGGGATCGTCGCCCTCGACGCGGTACACCGTGTGCCCGTAGCCTCGAGCAGCTTGGTGAGCTCTTCGTCGGGGATGCGGGCCAGCACGGTGGGGTTGGCGATCTTGTAGCCGTTGAGGTGCAGGATGGGCAGCACCGCGCCGTCGTGGACGGGGTCGAGGAACTTGTTGGAGTGCCAGCTGGCGGCCAGCGCCCCGGTCTCGGCCTCCCCGTCGCCGATGACGCAGGCCATTATGAGGTCGGGGTTGTCGAAGGCGGCCCCGTAGGCGTGGGCCAAGGAGTAGCCGAGCTCGCCCCCCTCGCTGATCGAGCCCGGCGTCTCCGGCGACGCGTGGCTTGGGATGCCGCCGGGGAATGAGAACTGCCGGAAGAGCCGGCCCATCCCGGCGACGTCGGCGCTGACATCGGGGTAGATCTCGCTGTAGGTGCCCTCCAGCCAGGCGTTGGCCACCATCGCCGGCCCACCATGGCCCGGTCCGGCCACGAAGGCCATGTTCAGGTCGCGGGTGCGGATGACCCGGTTCAGGTGGGCGTAGAGGAAGTTCAGGCCCGGCGTGGTCCCCCAGTGGCCCAGCAGCCGGGGCTTGATGTGGTCGGCGGCGAGCGGTTCGCCCAGCTGCGGGTTGGCCAGCAAGTAGATCTGCCCGACCGACAGGTAGTTGGCGGCCCGCCACCAACGGTCGAGGAGGTCGAGCTCCTCGCCGGTCGCGGCCTTCAGCTCTCGGGTGTCGATCATGGTGTCGTGGTCCTTTCGGTCAGGATCCCGGGCTGCGGAGCGTCCGCGGCCGGAGGCGGGCAGGGGCAGTGCGAGCAGCCGACCTCGAGCTCGCGCTCGCTCAGCTCGCCACCGGGCCCGCCGAGATGGGCCGGCGGGGCGTTGGGGGCGAGCAGGGCGGCGCCCAGGCTCGGGTGCACGTACTGCCTGCCGTTGGCCACTTGGCGGACGGCCTGGACCAGCTCGATGTCGGCCGCCTCCTTGACCAGGTAGCCGGTGGCGCCGGCCTCGAAGGCGCGCCGCAGGTAGGCGATGTCGTCGTGCACGCTGAGCACGAGCACCCGGGTCGCCGGGCTCGCAGCCAGCACCTCGGCAGTGGCCGCGATCCCGCTGCCGTCGGGCAGGCCCAGGTCCATGACGAAGACGTCCGGAAAGGTGCCGCCAGCCACGGCGACGGCCTCCTTGACGCTCCCGGCCTCGCCCACCACTTCGAGATCCTCCTCGGCGTCGAGAATCCGACGCAGCCCACTGCGCACGACGGCGTGGTCGTCGCACAGAGCGACGCGCACCGCATCAGTCAACAGGGACCTCAAGGATGACCGTCGTGCCGGCGCCCGGCGCCGAGGAGACCTCCACGGTCCCGCCCACCAGGTTGGCCCGCTCGGCCATGCCCTCGATGCCGAGATGGGTACGCGCCGGCACCGAGTCGGGGTCGAAGCCGGCGCCTTCGTCCTCCACCAGCGCCCGCACCCGCCCTTCGGCCACGATCACGGTGACGCTGGCGCAGGCCGCTCCGGCGTAGCGGACGACATTGGTCAGCGCCTCCTGAACGACGCGGTAGACCACGGTCTCGATGCCGGGGGCCAGTCGGGACCCGGTGAGGCCTTCGCTGGCCAGCTCGACCGAGAGGTCGCCACGGGCGTTGAGGTCCTGGGCCAGGCGCTCCAGGGCGGCGACCAGGCCGACGTCGTCGAGGACCGTCGGCCGCAGGTCGAAGGCAGCCGGCGGGCCCGGCCCAGGGCATCGGCGACGAGTTCCCGTACGTCTGCGGTGTGCCGGCGGGCGTCGACGACGTCGTCGCCGTCGAGGGAGGACTCGACCAGTCGCAGCGCGAGCAGGACCGAGGTGAGGGCCTGGCCCACGTCGTCGTGGAGGTCGCGAGACACCCGGGTCCGCTCCAGTTCCTGGGCATTGAGGATCTCCGCCAGCATGCGGCGGTTGACTGCGGCGCGCTCGGTGGCCGCGGCCAGGGCGGCGACCGCCTCAGCCCGGCCCCGCTCGGCCTGCACGAGGCGGGCGCTCTCGATGGCCGCCGCGGCGAGGGCGGCGAAGGCGACGACCAGGGCCTCACCCTCGTCGTCGAAGGGCAGCCCATCCTCCCGCTCGGTCAGGTAAAGGTTCCCGTAGCGCTGGCTGCCCCGGGCTACCGGCACCCCGAGGAAGCTGCGCATCGGCGGGTGCTCGGGCGGGAAGCCACCAGCGCGGGGATCGGCGCCCAGGTTCTCCAGCCGGATGGGGCCCCGGGCGACGATCACCTCGCCGAGCAGGCCCACGCCGTGGGGAAGCGTCCCGATGCTCTTCACCGTGGCGTCGTCCATGCCGTGGTGGATGAACGACTCGATCGTGCCGGTGGCGTCGTAGATTCCGAGCGCCGCGTAGCGGGCCTCGGCGATGCTGGCTGCGCCGGCCACGATGCGGCGCAGCACCGTATCCAGCTCGTGCTCGCCGGACAGCTCCAACGCCGCGTCGAGCAGCGTCTGGACCTTCTCGGGCCAGCCGGACGCGCCGGCCTCGGAGCCAGTCGCCAGCGATGCCACCGGTGACGAAGCGTAGTAGCTCTGCCCGGTCTGGAATCCCCGCAGCCAGGCGATCGCCGGGCTCTCCTGGCCTTCACCACGTTCCCATCGGGGCGGGCGCTGCGCATCGGGGTCCACTACGGATCAGTTTGCGGATCGCTCGCACGGGCGAAACCCGCGTCTGATGCGGAATCCCCGCACCAAGGCTCCGTGCCGGTTGCGGATGGCACTGGGTTCGGCTGCTGCCACTGTTGGATGACGGACGACCTTCCCGGTCAACTCCCGAGACGCCTTCGCGGCGAGAACACCAAGGAGCTCACCATGAACCACTCCAACCATCTCCGGATCGCCATCGGCATCGTCGCCGGCATCGCCATGGCCGGCCTGCTGGGGGTTCCGGTGGGGCGCTTCGCGCCCTTCGCCCTCATCTTGTTGGTCTGCCCGTTGATGATGTTCCTCATGATGCGGGGCATGAACCACGGCGGCGCCAGCCGCGTCGATCACGTCGGCCGCCAGCCTCAACCTGACGACCACGCCCCAGCCGACCGGCCGGTCGACCGGTAGCCGCCTCGTCATGAGCGTCGCCCGCAAGCTCCTCGTCGGCACCGCCATCACCGCCGGCGTCGGCGGGGCGGTCCAAGGCGCCCGTGCCGCCGCGATGCGACGGCGAATCTTCTGGTCGCCGGGCGGCGGCGCCGCCTATGACGGCGCCCTGCACGCCCGCACCCTGGGCGACGGAGCTGCCGGCGTGGTGCTCCTGCACGGCCTGGGCGGCTCCAACGTCTACTGGGGCGGCGCCTACGACGCCCTGGCCGGCGCCGGGCGCCTCGTCGTGCCCGACCTACTCGGCTTCGGCGATTCCCCCAATCCCCCTTCCGGCTACACCACCGATGATCATGTGGCAGCTCTCGTTGCCCTCCTCGACGAGCTCGGCGTCACCGGCCCGGTCGTCGTCGGTGCCCACTCCCTGGGGTGCCTGCTCGCCATCGCCCTCGCCGAACGCCGACCCGACCTCGTGGCCGGCGTGGTCGCCTTTTGCCCGCCGATCTACCCCGACGAGGCCACGGCCCGGGACCGCATCGCCGCTCTGGGCCTGCTGGAGCGACAATTGGCCACCGGCAGCCCGTGGGCCGAGATCGACTGCGCCTGGGTGTGCCGGCACCGCAGGGGTGCTGGCCTGATTGCCGCCGCCGTCCGCCCGGGCTTCCCCTCGCCCATCCGCCGAGATGGCGTCCGTCACAGCTGGGCCTCGTACTCCCAGACGTTCCGACACGTGCTCGCCTCGGCCCAGAGCGGCGCCGTCCTGGCCCGGCTTGAGGTCCCGGTGGAGCTGGTGGCCGGGACGGCGGACGGCGTCACCGACGTCGGCTACCTCCGCCTGCTGGCCGACGAGCTGGGCCATGTCAGCCTCACTGTGGCCGAGGGCGCCGACCACGACCTGCCTTTGACCGACCCCACCGGCGCCGTCGCCACCCTCACCCGCGCCGCCCGGCTCATTGCCCCGGCGGCAGTCGTCGTCGCGGGGTGAGAGCAGCCGCCGGGTTGCCGTCCACGCAGGAGCACGCCTACCAGGATCCCGGCCGCGTGGTCACCGATGCCGGGCCGGCGTCTACAACCGGCTGACGAGCGACGTCGCCGGCCGGTCGGTCGAGGACGAGCACCTCGTCAACGTCACCAACTGGCTTCCCTTCGACCTGCGGGTGGCCGACGGGCCGTGGTGGTCGGCCGGGGGCCTGCGGGTGCTGGAGGAGCGCCGGGAGCTGGACCTGCGCCGCGGGGTGCTCACCCGCCGGCTCCGGCTGGCCGACGCCGCGGGCCGGGTCGTGGCCGTCGCCCAACGGCGGCTCGTGTCCCGTGCCGTGCTCGGATCGCTGGAGAGTCTGAAGTATCGGAAGTGATCCCTTCGCCGGCCAGCGGTGCCGGTCTTCGGCGATGGACACCGCGCCCCGGACGCCCTCGAGCACCTCGCTCTGGAATGCCTCTTCGAAGTTCTCGTCGTAGACCTGGAAGTGGCCGCGGTCGTCGCGGGCCAGGTGCTGTCGACGTCCTTGGCGGTGACCACCCTGGTGATCTCGGTGTCCCAGCCGTCCTCGTCGACCTCGATGCGTACGAACCCCGCCGCCTCGTACTGGACCTACCGCACCGTCTTGGCCACTCCGCTCAACCTACCGAGGGGACCGCTGGCGGGCGCGGAGCGAGCCGCCTCATGGCCTGGCCGGGCGCAAAGGTCGGTAGCCGTCGATGAGCTTGGCGAGCTCGGTCGCCACCTCAAAGGAGAAGGTGCCGTAGAGGCCGATGTTTCGTTGTGGGCGGAGCGAGACGTGGGCCAGCACGTCGTCGTCGATACGGCGGCCGCCGGCCCGCAGCTCGTCAACGGCCAGGCCGAGATACTCAGTGGTCCAGGCCGGTGCGCCGCAGCAGCCCATATCCTTCAGCGCCGCGGCCAGGGTGCTCTGCGGCCCCGACGCCGACAGCTTGCCCACCACCAGCGACCGAACTTCAACGAGGCGGCCAGGCGTAGCAGGTCGTCCCACTGGTCGCCGATCAGGGCGCCGGTGGCTCGCCGGAGGATGGTGTTCAGGTCGAAGTAGCGAGCGGGCCGCTGCCCGTCAGGCCAACCGGCTGACGGTGTAGAGAACGACCAGTCCGGCGAAGGTGGCTACCGCCACCCACGGTGAATCGTGCTCGCGGGCCTCGGGAAGGAGGTCCGAGGCGCCGATGTAGAGGAACGAGCCGGCGAAGACGGCGAGTAGGTAGGGCAGTATGTCGAGGGACGGGCGGACGACGACGGCCACGAGGGCGCCGATCATCGGCGTCGAGGCGTCGACGGCCAGCCATCGCAACGCCCGCCGTAGTGGGTTGCCGTGGGCCAGCATCACCGTGACCGTGTTGAGGCCGTCGGAGAAGTCATGGGCCAGGACGGCCACCGACACGGCGATTCCCAGATCTCTGTTGCCGGCCTGGAAGGCGACGGCGACGGCCACTCCGTCGAGGAAGCTGTGCAGCGACAGGCCCGACGCGCTCAGCACACCGAGCTCGCTGCGATGCTCGGCTCCTCCGCGATGCTCGTGATCGCGGGCGCCATGCAGGCCGGTGATGCGCTCGAGGGCGAAAAAGGCGAGGAACGCTCCGGCGCTGAACACGGTGAGGTTGGCCAGGGGCACGTCCAAGGCCCGAGCGCCCTCCGCGACCTCGGGCAAGATCTCGAACAGCACCACGCCCAGGACGGCGCCGGCGCTGAACCCGAGCATCAGGTGCATGCGGTCCCGCAGGCGCACGGCCATGAGGCCGCCCAGGCCCGTCGAAACGAAGGCCAGCGCGGCCACGATCAGTATCTGGGAGGTGCCGGCGATGGCTCACCCTATCGACGCCCGCCTCGCCGGGAAGCGGTGGTCATCGGGTGTGGTTCGGCGGATCCCCGCTGGGCCGAAATTCGGCGGCGATCAATTGCCCAGAAGGTCAGACTCTTCGATGGCAATCCTTCCCGACACCCTTTCGGCCGGCCTTGTCGAGCTCCGCCGCTGGCGCTCGGGCGACCTGGATGCCCTCATGGACGCCCTTATCGTCAGCCTTGTCGAGCTGCGGGTGTGGATGCCGTGGGCCCAGGAGATGCCCCAACCGGAGGCGTACACGAGAGTGCTGCAAGAGTTCGAAGAACACTTCGACGCCGGCACCGAGTTCGTATTCGGGATGTTCGATTCATCTGGCCTCGTCGTGGGCGGGTGCGGGCTCCACTTGCGCCAGGGCCCCGGGGCGGTCGAGATCGGGTACTGGGTCCGCACCGATCGCCACCGACGAAGGTACGCAACTGCCGCAGCGGCCACACTCACGACCGCAGCCTTCAGTTACCTGCCCGACATCGACGAGGTCCACATCCTCATGGACAGGGCGAACGTCGCGAGTGCCGGCGTGCCGCGAAAGTTGGGCTTCCGGCTCGACGGTTCGATTGATCGCGTCGTTCTGGCGCCCGGTCGCACGGGCAACGACCTGCGGTGGGTGATGGATCGAGCGGGCTGGCGGTGACACTCAACGAGGTGAGGCCCACCGCCGGTGATAGTCCCGGTCGTAGTTGATGGCGGCGGGTATCGTTGTCGAAGCGCTCCCTGCCCTCGCCGGCAAGGCCTTGAATGTTGGCCAGGACCCCCAGAGTTAGGGCGGCGCGGTGTCGGGCTCGGCGAAGTGGCAGGCGACGGGGTGGCCATTGTCCCGCTCCACCAGCGCCGGCTCCTCCTCGGCGCAGATGGCCTCCGCCTTCCAACACCGGGTGCGGAACCGGCACCCCGAGGGCGGCTGGGCCGGGTTCGGTGGGTCACCCTGGAGCACGATTCGCGGCCGCCGGCGCTGGCGATCGGGTTCCACCGACGGCACGGCCGAGAGGAGGGCCTGGGTGTAGGGGTGGAGAGGACGGCGGAGGACGTCGTGACTGGCGCCGGTCTCCACGATCTTGCCGAGGTGCATCACCGCCACCCGGTGGGAGACGTGGCGCACGACGGAGAGGTCGTGGGCCACGAAGAGGTAGCCGACACCGAGACGCTCCTGGAGATCGGCGAGGAGGTTCACCACGCCGGCCTGGACCGACATGTCCAGCGAGGACACCGGCTCGTCGAGGACGACCAGGTCGGGCCGTAAGGCCAGGGCGCGGGCGATCCCGATGCGCTGGCGCTGGCCCCCGGAGAACTCGTGCGGGTACCGCCCGGCGTCGTCGGCCCCGAGCTCCACCAGGCCCAGCAATTCCCGCACGCGCTCGTCCCCCCCGTCCCGGTACAGCCCATGGATCCGGAGCGGTTCGGCGATGCTGGCGCCGGCGGTCATCCGCGGATCGAGCGATGCGAACGGGTCCTGGAAGACGATCTGCATCCGTCGCCGCACGGCACGCCGCGCCCGCCCTCCCATCTCGGCGACGTCCCGCCCGGCGAAGCAGATGGATCCCGCGGTGGGTGCCAGCAGGCCGACAGTGAGGAGGGCAGTGGTGGACTTCCCGCAGCCCGACTCCCCCACCAGCCCGAGGGTCTCGCCCCTGTCGACGGTGAAGGAGACGTCGCACACGGCGTGGACCGGGCCGGCCGAGCGGCGCCCGACGCCGCTCCGCACCGGGAAGTGCTTCACCAGCGAGCGGGCATCGAGAATGGTTTCGCCGCTGCCATCGGGCGCATCGTCGGCGGGCATGCCGATCGCGCTGGTCATCCCCTCGGCTCCAACGACGGGCCCGAGGGCGACACGCGGGTCAGGTCGTCGGCGAAGTGGCATGCGCTGCGGTGCCCGGTGGCCGACGCGGTCCGCAGCTCCGGGACGTCGGTGGCGCAGGGCCCGGGGAGCTGGGCGTGCGGGCAGCGGGGATGGAACGCGCACCCCGGGGGGACGTCGAGGAGCGAGGGGGGCTGGCCGGCGATGCGGGTCAGCCGGCCGCCGTCCTGGTCGAGTCGGGGCATCGACCCGAGCAGACCGATGGTGTACGGGTGGGCCGGCTTGGTGAAGACGGCGCCGATCCCGCCCGACTCCATGACCTTGCCGGCGTACATCACCAGCACGCGGTCGGCCACGCCGGTTACCACGCCGAGATTGTGGGTGATGAGGACCATGGCCGACCCCGTGCGCTCCCGCATCCGCTCCAGCACGTCGAGCACCTGCGCCTGGGTGGTGACGTCGAGGGCGGTGGTGGGCTCGTCGGCGATGATCACCTCGGGGTCGTTGGCCAGGGCCATGGCGATCACCACCCGCTGGCGCATGCCGCCGGAGAACTCGTGCGGGTACCGCCTCGCCGCGGCGGAGGGGTTGGGGATCCCGACGTCGCCGAGGAGCTGCACGGTCCGGTCCCGAAGCTGGCGACGGGTGACGTCGCGGTGATGCGTCGTGATGGCCTCGGCGATCTGGCTGCCGACGCGGTGGAGCGGGTTGAGGGCGGCCAGCGCGTCCTGGAACACCATGGCGATCCGTTGCCCGCGCACCGCCCGCAGCTCGGCCGGCGGGAGGCCCAGCAGGTCCCGTCCGCGGAAGTGGATCTGTCCGGTGACCTCGGCGTTGGCGGGGAGCAGGCCGAGGACCGCCATGGCGCTGACCGTCTTGCCCGAACCCGACTCGCCCACGACGCCGAGCACCTCGCCCCCGAAGAGGTCGTAGGACACGCCCTCGGTGGCGTGGACGACCCCGCGGGCGGTGCGGAAACGCACCCGCAGGTTCCGCACGGCCAACACGGGTTCCGCGGCGGTGCCGGAGCGCGAGGCGCTCGACGTCGTCGCGACCACCCGGTCAGTCGAGGACGGCGGCGACATCGAGGGGCCCGGCGGCGGCGCCGGCGGCGGCGGCGGCGACGACCCGTTGGCGGCCGGCGCCCCCCGGCCACGCTCTCCGGGCCGGCGCCCGCCCTTCCGGCGCCTGGCCTTCGGAGGGACGATCGAGGACATCGTTGAACGCGTCGCCGAGCAGGTTGAACCCGAGCACGAGGGAGGTGAGGACCAGCCCGGGGAACACCGACATCCACCAGTAGTACTGGAGGTGGGGCTGGGCGTTGGCGATCAGGTACCCCAGGCTCAAGCGGTTGGGATCGCCCAGGCCCAGGAAGGCCAGGCCCGCTTCGATGAGGACCACGCGTGACGCCAGCAAGGGCAGCACCACGATCACCGCCGGCGTCACGTTGGGCAGGATATGGCGGATCACGGTTCGAACGCCCGACGAACCGAGGGAGCGGGCGGCCTGCACGAACTCCCGCCGCTTCACCGACAACACCTGGGCGCGGACGATCCGGGCCAGGGCGGTCCACGATGTGGCCGCCAGTAGCACGATGAGCGTGTTCTGATCGGAGCCGAGCACGGCGAAGGCCACGATGGCCAGGAAGAAGGCGGGCACGGCCTCCAGCATGTCGACCAACCGCATGAGGACGCCGTCGACCACGCCGCCTCGGTAGCCGGACAGGGCCCCCACCGCCACCCCGATCACCGCGGCGATCACGATCACCGACACCACGGTGACCATCGAGGTGGCCAGACCGTGGACGACCATGGCGAACAGCGCCCGGCCCTCGTTGTCGGTGCCCATGAGGAACTCCCGCGACGGTGGCCGGAACGTGGGGTAGGCCTGGGCCTTGGGGTTCCCGGGGGCGATGCGGCCGGCCAGGAGCCCCGCCAACGCAGGGGGCACGACGAGCACGAGGGCGACGACGCCGGCCGGGCGGCCCAGAAGTCGTCGCAGGAACGCCGTGCCGGAGCGCGACCGGCTAGTCATACCGGATTCGGGGGTCGACCAGGGCGTAGACCAGATCGGTGGCGAGGGTGGCGGCGACCAGGGCGAAGGCCACGACCACCACCACGCCGAGGACGACGGGCCGGTCGCGTCTCTCCGCCGCGGTGATCAGCAGCGTGCCCATCCCTGGCCAGGCGAAGAGACGCTCGACGACCACCGCCCCCGAGAAGAGGAAGCCGATGCGTGTCCCGATGATCGTCACCACCGGCAGGAGGGCATTGCGCATGGCGTGGTGCGACAACACCCGGTCGGGCCGGACGCCCTTGGCGTGGGCGGCGCGCACATACTCCTTCTGGCTCTCCTGGCGGAGCCCGGTCCGGGCGACCCGGTAGACCATGGCCACCTCGGAGGTAGCCAGCACCAGCACCGGCAGGGCCAGGTGGACGCCGACGTCGAGGAGGTGGTCGATCCCGCCATAGCTCACCCGGGGATCGGTCATCCCTCCGACCGGAAACAGCCCGGCCCGCAGGCCGAGGACCAGTATGGCCAGCTGGCCCAACCACATCACCGGCACCGCGTAGCCCAGGAGGGCGCCGGCGCCGATGGTGGCGTCGAGGGGGCCGTCGGGCCGGCGGCCAGCCCGGGCGGCGAGGGCGATGCCGACAAGGGTCGAAAGGACCACCGCCGTGCCCATCAGCAGCATCGTCCGCGGCAGGTACTCGCCGATCAGGCCCTTGACGCTGCGTCCGTTCTGGGTCGACGACACCCCGAGGTCACCCCGGAGCACCCGCTTGGCGTAGGCCCAGAACTGCTCGATCAGGGGGCGGTCGAGACGCATGCGGGCCCGGAGCTGGCGGGTGTACTCGGCGTCGCCCTCCGACAGCGTGTCGGCGGCGTCGCCCGGCGCCAGCTGGATCAATACGAAGGTGATGACCAGGATGCCGACCACGGTGGGGACGACCTGGGCCAGGCGGCGCAGCACGTAGCGACCGCTCACGAGCTGGTGCTCAGGGCCGGGTCACCGGCGGCACGACCCGTACTCGGGGAAGTGGCCGGTGTAGGGCCGCAGCCCCAGGCAATTCGCGTTGTAGGCCCGATTGGACACCGTCTCCAGCAGGTACAGTGTGGGCAGGTCGATGGCCACCTGGTCGTTGATCTTCTTGTACGCGGCGGTGCGCACGGCAGGGTCGAGGCTCTTGCGGCCCTCGTTGAACCACACGTCGACCGTGCCCGGGTTGGTGTAGCCCGAGCCGTTGGTGAACGACTGCCCGTTGACAGCGTCGGTGGCGTAGACCCGCCGGATCCCCATCTCCGGGTCGGTGTTCTGGCAACTGGAGACGATGAGGATGTCGAAGTTCCGCTGACCGAACAGCGGCACGGTCTGGGGGAAGGGTGGGGTCAGGCTGGTCTGTCCGGGGTTGAAGCCCACCTCGATGCCCACCTTGCCCATGTTCTCCTGCATGGCCGTGCCCAGCGCGGGGGTGGCGAAGTTCGACAGACCCAGGGTGAAGCGGCCGCCGGGGGCGGCGCCATTGCTGTCCGGGAAGCCGGCGGCATCGAGGAACGATTCGGCCTTGGCCTTGTCGTAGGCCGGGAGGGGGGCCGGGGTGCTGCCGACGGGCATCCCGCTGTTAATGGGGCTCTTGGCGAGCGATGCGCCGGGACTCCCGCTCAGGGCCACGTAGCCGGGGTTCGACCCGTTCACGTTGGGCTCGCGCTCCAGGCTCATGGCGATGGCCCGCCGCACCAGCCGCCCCCGGGGCTGGGCCGGTTCCGGGCCGGCGCCGTCGGGGTCGATCATGGGCGTCGGCTCCTTGTCGCCGAGCTGGGGGTGGGGCGTGGCCGTGCCGTTGCGGATGGCCGCCGGCGACTGCAGCCGGTCCCACAGGTTGAACATGACGGTCTGGGTGCAGTTGGTCGAGCCACCCGGGGCCATGGTGCCGGTGTCGACGACCACCCTCGGGTCGGCCTTGGCCGCGTCCACATCGGCGATGGTGCCGAGATTGGTGTAGTCGATGGCCCCGGCCTGCAGCGCCGGCAGACCGGTGGTGACGATCTGCTTCATCTCGTTGAAGTAGGGAACGCCCGTCCGCCAGAAGGTGGGGTTCTTCTCGTAGACCAGCTCGGTGGCCGACTCCGACTTGTACCGGAACGGGCCGGTGCCGACGGGAGGCTGGCCGGCCGGCCACGCCGCCGTGGGCGTCGGGCACACCCCGGCCGCGCCGCTGGCGCAGCCGGACCAGATGTGCTTGGGGATGATGGCGCCGTCGGTCATGGTCGCCTGCTGGAGGAGGGGACCAAATGTGTCGGCGAAGAGAAACTTCACCGTGGCCGGGCTGGTCGTGTCGTCGGCGACGATCGACGGGCAGCTCAGCCGACGTGGGGTCGCCGTGCCGGGGGCCGGGTCGCTGCACGGGGTGGCCAGCGCCCCCGGTATGGAACTCGACGTGCGGGCATGGTAGAGGAGCAGCGCCGCCTCGTAGGAGAACTTCACGTCCTCGGCGGTGACGCGCTGGGTGGGGTTCGGCAACGGGGTGCTGTCGCTCCACAGCACGTCCTTGCGCAGGGTGAAGGTGTAGGTCTTGCCGTCGGGCGAGATGACCCAGCTCGAGGCCAGCTCGGGGACGGGCGTGGCGTTGGGACCGATGCTGACGAGGCCGTTGAACAACATGGCCGACTGCGCCTGGATGCCGCCCTGGGTGGTCACCGCCGGGTTGAGGAGCGTGGAGGGCTGCAGCGCGCCGGCACCGACGACGAACGGTGAGCCGCCACCTGGGGCCATCGCCGCGGCATCACCGGTGATCAGGTACCCGGAGGTGAGCGGATCCTTGCCGCAGGCGCCACCGCCGATGAACGCCAGGTCGTACACCGCCGACGGCTCGGTGAGCAGGGTGTAGGTCTTCCCGTCCGCCGCCGGCGCCCGTCCCGCCAGCTGGTCCTCGGTACCGACGGTGCCCACCTTGTCGCAGAACTCCCGTTGTGCCGCCTTGATCCCCTCGGTGTCGGCCACCCGGGCCTGGACCTTCTTGGTCTCGTCGTTCCCCCGCACGACGTAGACGACCACCGTGGCCAGTATGGCCACGACGATGATGCCCACCACCACCTCGATGGCACTGGCACCCTGCTCGCCCCGCTGCCGCCGGCTCATGAGCGGGCACCCTTGCGCCCCGCGGGTGGTATGTCGTCAGGGGTGGCTACGACGGTGCCGCGCTCGACGCAGGCCACGACCTCGTAGGTGTGGACCTCCGGGGGCCCGAACTTGGCGACGAAGCCCTGGAAGAGCTCGGAGCCGAGGAACGCATCGGCCGCATCGGCCGACTCCCACACGTAGTGTCCCCCGTAGAGGCTTTGATCGGCGTCCACGACCCACGACTTCGATCGCAGCGCGGCCATGTCCTCGTACAGCGGCGCCCGGTGGCGAGCGACGTCGCGCATCGCCGCCCAGTCGGTGTCCGCCGGCAACGAGAAGTAGACGGTCATCGCATGCACGGCCCGCTCCTGGTTTCGTCCATGTGAACACCTTCACCGTCCGACCTTTGGAAAACCTTTCAGCCGTCGACCGGGACGGCCTGGAGGAACTGGCTTCGAAGGGTGTCGGCCACGCCGGCTGCCGCTCGCTGTACGCCGGCCTGGGCATTGCGCCGGTCCGAAACGGCGCCGGTCAGGCCGAACGCGGCCCACCACGCCCGCCAACTCACTCCGACGTAGCCGAGCTGATCAGCGAGACGAGCCGCCCGCCGGGCCTCGCCCACCCCGACGGTCACGTCGCCCAGAGCGGCCAGCGCGCAGCCGAGAGCCATCCGCCCTCGGGCCTCGTACTTGGGGAGGGCGTGCCGCGTGGCCAAGGCCAGGCAACGTGTGGCCGCGTCCAAGGCCAGCTCGGGATCGCCCCGGGCCAGCCCTACCTGGGCATCGAGGAAGTGGAGACGGCTCAGGTAGCGGAACCGAGCGTCCTCGACGTGGGACACCTCGGCGCGGACCAGGTCCAGGTTGGCCGCGGCGTCGTCCACCCGCCCCAGCCCCAGTTGGTCGGTGGCCACGTTGAGCACCGTCTGCAGTTCGGCCTCCCGGACCACCTTGAGCACCGACGATCGGGCCGCCTCGAGGCTCTCGCGGTCACGGTCGAGGGCCGGTTCGTACAGGCAGAGATCCGACAGGATGGACCCGTAGGTGTTCGGTACCCGCGCGTGCCAGAAGACCTCCTCCCCGTGGCCGATCCGTCCGATGGAGTCGAGTGCCGACCAGGCGTCCTGGTACCGGCCCACCGCGGCGCAGGAAAGGGCCCGGGCCCATCGGGTCATCACGAGCGTCTCCTCGTCATGCTGCTCGAGCGCCGCGGTCTCCGCACGCTCCGACCAGGCCATCGACTCACCTTCTCGAGCCCAGTGGTGCATGATCAGGCCGATCCGCGCTGCGGCGAGGGCCGGCAGTTGCGAGCCGCTCTGTTCGGTCAGCTCCAGGGCGGAACCGCAATGGTCGACGGCATCCTGGAGCATGCCCAAGCTGCCGCTCGCGTTGCCGATGGCGATGTGGGCGCGGCTGAGAAGCATCCTGTCGCCGGTCCGGCCGGCCACCTCGAGACTCGACGTGGCGTGGCCCAAGGCGTCCGAGGGGGAACCGGCTCCCCGGTGGCGGGCGGCGGTCAGGGCGTCGAGCGCCTCGAACAGCGAGCGGTCGTCCTCGCGTTCCTCGGCGGAGGCGCAGGCCTCGCGCAGGAGCGCCTCGGCGTCCGGGGTGCGGCCGATCCTGACAAGGAGCCGACCGAGCCGGACGAGGAGTGCCTCAGTTGCCGCCGGATCGAGCGAGCCCGCCTGGGCCGCGCCTCGTTTGGCCCTCTCGAGGTGGGCGGCCGCCTCGATGTTGGCCCAATGATCCTCTGCAGAGGTGGCGGCGAGGAGGGAGTACCGGACCGATCGCTCCCAGGCGCCGGCCTCCTCGGCGTGGCGGGCAAGTTCGCCCGCACCCGCCCCGATCTCCTCCAGCGCTTCCAGCGCCCGAGCGTGGAGGGCCCGACGCCGGGCCGGTGACAGGCTGGCGATCAGCGCGTCACGTACGAGGTCGTGGCGGAAATCGAAGCGCATGCCGACGACATCGAGCAACCGGCGCCGGCAAAGGGTCTCCAGCTCCTCGGTGAGCCGGCTCGGCGGCGAATCGAGCATTCGGGCCAGGACGGTCGGATCGAACGACCGGCCGATCACCGAGGCCGCGGCCAGGATCCGATGCGCCTGCGGGCCCGCGGCCCGGCAGCGGGAGAGGATCAGTTCCCGTAAGGTCTCGCGGCCACCATCCGGCGCTCCGTTGGCACCGGCCCTCAGGTGCTCGACCACGAAGAGCGGGTGGCCGGCGGTGCGCTCGTACAGACGATCGACCCCCAGCGGGCTCAGGTCGACGGCCTCCAACGGGCCCAACTCTATGGAGAGGGTCGCCTCCAAGCGGTGGGCAGGATGGCTGGGCCCGGCCTCCTCGCTGCGCAAGGCAACGACGATGACCAGGGGGACGGTCGCGCATCGGCGGGCCAGGAAGCCGAGGGCGGCCACCGTCGAGGCGTCGGCCCAATGCAGGTCGTCGACGAAGAGCACCATAGGCCCACGGTCTCGGACGAGGGCGGCCAAGGACTCCAATCCTCGAGCTCTGGCCGCTTGCGGTGCGAGGGCCGGCCGGCCCATCTCCGGCCGGCCCACGTCTGGCCGGCCCACGTCTGGCCGGCATAGCTCGGGCAGTATCTCGCCGAGGGCCGACCGCTGCGAGTCATTGAGATGATCGACGCCCCCGAGACCTCGTAGGGCCTCGGCCAGGGGAACGTAGGGAAGGTCGGAGCCCAGCTCGAAACACTTGGCCCGACCGACCGGTATGTGTGGCAGCCGGGCCAACAGTTCGTCCACCAGCCGGGTCTTGCCGATACCGGGCTCGCCGCGGACCACGATCACAGCGGTCGTGCCGGTCAAGGCTTCCTCACAATGCTGTTCGAGCTCAGCCAGTTCCTGCACCCGCCCCAGGAGCGGGACGCGTGCCACCGGTAGCGTCATCGCTGCTCGTGTCGGCGGGCGACGTCGGGGCAGCAGGCCCCCGGCGTCCTCGTGGCGCAGGATGGACGCCTGCAGGGCGATTGTCTGGGGGAGCGGCTCGACGCCCAGCCCTTCGGCCAGGGCCGTTCGGCAACGTTCGAACGCCCGGAGGGCCTCGTCCTGGCGACCCAGGGCGTAGCGGGCCAGCATCGACATGCGGTAGGCGCGTTCCTGCATCGGTGCAGCACGCAGCGCGTCCTCCGCATGGACCAGAGCCCCGTCGTTGTCCCCCGACTCCAGCGCCTCCTCGGCCACGTCGAGCATGGCGTTGACCCTGCGCTCCCGGTACGTCTCCCGGAGCTGTAGCACCCACTCGCCGTACGGTTCGTCCTCCAGCAGGTCGCCGACCACGAGGTCGAGTGCCCGGGTCAGCGCCGGCCGCCCGCCTCGGCGGACCAGCGAGTCGAAATGGTCGACATCCACATCGACCGTCTCGGCGGCGATCCGGTACGCCCCGGGCTCAGTCAGGAGAATCCCGGGGTTCCCGTCCGATGCCAGGCGGCGTCGAAGGACGGAGACGTAGGTCTCGAGCGTCGCCGCCGGGTTCTTCGGCAGCGCTTCCCCCCAAAGGAGGTCGGCAATTCGCTCCTTGGCGACGGCATGGCCCCGGACGCACAAGAGGATCTCGAGGAGCTGTTTGGGCTTGCGGGCCCCGAAGTCCCCGGCGCCGAGTCGGCACCCGCTGACGTCGAGCTCGAGGGGACCGAACATTCGCACCGCGATCCTGCGGTCGTGACCGACGACCGGCGGCGAACTACCCGTGGCTACCGGGCACGCTTCATGAAGAGCGATCGGGCGAACCAGAGGAAGCCCAGCACCATCGCGCCAATGATCGTGAACCCGCTGAGGGCGCCTGAGTCGGCGATGGCGAGTGCGCCGACGCTGAGCCCGTACGCCATGGACAGCAGCACCATGATGCGCGACGTCGTCTGGGGAGTCATCCGCCAAGCCTTCCCCGTTTGCGGCTGTTCACACTACGCCTCGGCGGGTCCGCCGGCAGCACCGCGCACGCCCGGCAGATGCCCACCACCGCAAAATGCCGGGTCGCCCCTCATCGCCGATGAAGGATAGATGCATCCGTGATGGTCCCGGCTGATGAAGATGCGTGGTCCATCTCGTAGCACATATGTCTTACACAATGGGTAGGGTTCCCGTCATGGCTGTCGTGAACTTCCGAACCGACGAACGAGCCGAGCGAGCGCTTGCAGAGTTGACCGCCGACGGCTCCTCGGTGTCCGAAGCAATCCGCCATGCACTCGTCGACGCCGTTCGGCTGCGCCGGCGGGAACAAATGCGGCGAGAGTCCCAGGATGCCTCGGCGGATCCGGCTGATCTCGCCGAGAGCCGACAGGTGCTCGACGAGATCGGCACGCTGCGTGCGTGGTGACGTCTATCGCCTGCGCGCCCCGCGTGGTGGTCGGGGCAGCGAGCAGCGCGGGCCCCGGTATGCAGTCGTCGTGCAGTCCGATGACCTGCTGCTGTCAACCATCCTCGTCGCGCCGACTTCGCGTTCTGCGCCGCACCGTGTCTTCCGCCCGACGATCACCGTTGGCGACGAGCAGACGCAAGTGCTCGTCGAGCAAACAGCAGCGGTAGCTCCGGAGCGGCTCGGCGATCTCGTCGGACACGTCAGGCACGACGAGCAGGAGGAGATCGACAAGTCGCTGCGTCTGGCCTTGGAACTCGACTGACGGTGGGAGACGGGCCGTTCCATACGAGCGAACCCGGACTTTTCAACAAGCTCCTCGGTAGCGGCCCGTGTAGGACCGATGCTTCGACGCGCGGCGCGCGGACCGGCGGGGTGTGGAACGCCGGACCGGGAGTTGGGACGCGGCCGAACAGGACGAGCCGGTTGACCTGTCGGGCGGCAGTCCCGCGAGCAGAGGGTCGTGAGGGCGGGGCCGGTCCCACCCCCGGGAGTTCAGGTCCGCAGGACCAGCGAGTCCTGGCGGTTGAACGCACCGGCGAGCTCCTTCGCCCACGGCCAATTGGCCGGGATCCGGAGGGAGGTCCGCCGCCCGGAGCGGGTCAGGCGGCCGGCGGCGTGGAGCAGGCAGTAGCGGAGCCGCTTGGGCTCGGCGACGGCGAGTTCGCCCTCCAGGCACAGCGACTGGGTGAATGGCAGCAGGTCACAGGCCTCGACGGCCACCTCCGCCGGCTGAAGAATTCGGGCTGATCCGGAACATTTGCTTGACCTGCCCCCGAGGGCCGGTTAATCGAGTGCCAGTTCACCGCCCTGCGCTACTTCGTCCTCGACGGCACCCGACCACCGGCCCCACGACGAGCAGAATTCGATGATCCGCCGCTACATCGGTTGGAGGAACCGCCACACCGAGGACAAGGCACTTCGTGCTATTTCAATCCGCGCAAAGGTTGCCTGACGCGGCACTAGGCTCGTTGCGGTGGGCGTGAGCGGGTGGAGGCGCACCGCTCTGGCCCTGCTGCCACTGGCGCTCCTGCTCATTCTGGTGGCGGTGAAGGCGTACCGGACCTTCGATCCGGCCATCTCTGGGGACTACGACGCCCAGATCGACTACCTCCGGTGGCTGCAGGTGCACCACTGGCCGCCCCATGCGGACCAGGGCTTCGCCTTCTACCACCCGCCGCTCTATTACGGGGCAAGCGTCATCACGGCCAAACTGGCCGGGCTCACGCTGACCGACGGCGGCCGCGCCGTGGCGACGGTGGCATGGATCCTCGAAGGCGTTGTTGCCGCCGTCATCGTCATCCGCCTCGGCGGCCGATGGGTCGGGGCGTCGGCCGCCGCCGCCCTGGTGTGGCTTCTCCCAGGCCAGGCGAACGTGGCCACCCGCATCTACCCGGAGACGGCAGCCGGCCTGGGTGTGGCCGTTCTTCTGCTCGCGGTTGTTGCACTGCGGCAGGGCCGGCGCAGCGGCTACGTCTGGCTCGGGATAGGCGCTCCGCTCGCCGGCCTGTCGAAGTTCTCCGGCCTCCTCGCTCTGGTCGTCGTCGTGCCGGTGCTGGTCTGGACCCACCGTGACCGCCTGCGTCCGCTGGTCACTGCCCTCGCTCCCGGAGGGGTTCTGCTTGCCGCCTTCTACGGCCGCAACGTGGCCCTGTACGGGACGCCGACGCCGCTCAATGCCGACCTGTTCCACCTCGACCAGCTGGGCGGCCTGTATGCGCACTACCCGGTCGGCTTCTTCACCCGCATCGCCCTCGGACGGTGCGCAGCGAAGCACTCCTTCTACGGCTCGGCGTGGAAATGGTTGTGGGCGACTGACTGTGGGGTGAAGCCCCCGTGGCGAGACACTGTCGGGGGCTGGCTGCTCGTCGTGGCGCTCCTGACGAGCGCGCTGGTCCTGGCGAGTTGGCTGTGGGCGGCCGGCGCCGGTCGGTCCCATCTTGGTTGGGTGTGCTCGGCCGCCATCCCGGCCCTCGTTCTGGTCGGCTTCGTCGCCTACAACGCCCGCGTTCCCAGCGGTTCGTCGGGCCTGTACCTGCTCGTTGGGATTGTGCCGGTGGCGGTGGCCGTCGGCGGGCTCGTCTCCCGCTTGGCCTCCCGCCGCTACGAGCTCGTCACATATGTCGGCGTTGTCGCCTGGGGTGTTGCCATAGCGCATGCCTCCGGCGTTCCGTGACGGGCCAAGATGGCAACGACGACCACAGCAGGCGTGCGCCAAAACGTTGCCAAGACCGCGGACACTGCCCGGCGCGGTCTAGCGCTCAATCTCACCGACCGTGATCATCCGGGCGAGATCATCGTTCCGCCAGGATCAGTCCGTCGGGCTGCGGTACGAACAATCGAGGCTCGCATTGGGGATGTGTTCGGCCGAACGCACAATACGTCTGTCGTGGACAGCGCATGGCGCCGGAAGTTCTCCACCGGCGCTCTTGTTGTCGGCGTTCTTGCTCTCCTTGCCGTCAGCGTCTTCGTGTACCGCCGATCTACGTTCGAGACCGGCCAAGAGTGCCGAGCCTAGACTTCGACGGTGTGCATTCGTGGTCGGATATATGGTACGCGTGTGGCTAACTAACCACCGGATGTCGTGGCGGCAGTAAGATCCCGTCCAACCGACTTAGGGTGATAAGGCCAGTGGTGAGAGCCATGCTCTCAAGGGTGCTCTCCGCCGCATCTTTCAGTCCAAAGCCCGTTAGGGCCCGTGCTGCAATTACTTGAGCCTTATGGGGGCATCGGGAGGATGCTGTAGTTCCAGTCCGGATGGAAGTCGTGCGGCTTGATCGGCACTGCGGCGAGTTCGGCGTCGCTGACCTTGACGCCGGTTGGGTAGTAGCCCTCGTCGAAGTCGGCCTGGACCGTGAGACCGGTCTGTGTGGTCGTGGCGGCGATGAGCTCGACCACGGTCCGGTAGGTGGTGAGGGGCTTGCCCCGCCAGTTCATGGAGATGAAGCTGAACAGGCGGTGC
>JBBSHS010000019.1:0-36591 GCA_038232515.1 Acidimicrobiales bacterium | reverse complement strand
GGCGCCCTCGCCGGCGTGCTTGCCGGCGTTCTGCAAGGCCTCCAGGCAACAGAAGTACACGGCGGCCTCGACGTCCTGGGGGTAGCGTCCGATGCCGTCCACCTGTGGCTCGGTGGGCAGCGCCGACCTCCCGGCCGCCGCCGACAGGGCTTCGCCCAGCCCCCGGTCGACGAGGAGGGGCGGGTAGATCCCGTGGGCCAGCGAACGCAGCTCCTGGACGGCGTCCTGCAGGTCGTGGCCGACCTGCTCGAGCATCTCCTTGCCGGCGCCGGGGTCGACGTCGTAGAGCTGGCGGGCCAGGCGGATGTTGACGGCCAGAGCGACCAGGTGCTGCTGGGCGCCGTCGTGGAGGTTGCGCTCGATCTGGCGCCGGGCGGCGTCGGAGGCGGCCACGACCCGGGCCCGCGACGCCCGGAGCTCGTCGGCATGGCGCTGGACGTCCTCGAGCGAGGCCTGGAGGGCCGAGTCCAGGGCGACGTTGTGAAGGGCCAGGCCCAGCTGGCGGCCGAGCTCGGTCAGCACGGCCTCGTCGTCGGACCGGAACAGGTCGCCGTCTGCCGGGCGGACGGCGACGATGAGGCCGAGGAGGCGCCCCGAATGGACGGCGGGCGCCACCCGGAGCCGGATCTCCTCGCGGCCCCGTAGCAGCTCGGGCATCCAGACCTTGGCCCAGGCCCAGCCGCTGACCCCGGCCCGGGCCACCACCGCCTCCTCGTCGGGCGAGAGCGAGAGCCGGGCGGAGGGGGTGTCGGGCACGGAAACGACCCGCTCCAGCCGGCCGCCGGACCCCGTCCACACCTCGGCCGAGGACAGGGCCAGCGAATTGTGCAGCGACTCGGCCACCTGCAACAGCAGCTCGTCCAGGGCGACGGCCCGGGACAGCCGCGACCCGAAGGTGCGCACCACCTCGTCCGGCGCCTCCCGCTCGCCGTAGACCAGCCGGTTGGAGAACTGGGCCAGGCGGTCACGGGCGGGCAGGAAGACCAGGGCGGTCACCGCTGCCGCCAGCATGGACAGCAGCAGCAGCGACCGCTCGTGGGCGGTGGGCGTGCGGCCCAGGCCCAGGACCACCACGACGTAAACGGCCACGACCACCCCGCTGAGGCCGACGACCGACACGGTGTAGGCCAGCAGGCGGTCGATCCCGTGCAGCAGCCGCGGCGACGTGGCCACCGCCAGCGCCAGCGGCATCGGTACGGTGGCGGCGGCCACCACGACCACCCCGTGCGGAGGCCAACCGGCCAGGAGCCGAAGGGCCACGGTGACGAGCGTCACCTCGGTGGCCACCAGCACGGCCCAGCCGAACCACTGCATGCGCTGGCGTTCGGCCCCCCGGGCCAGTCGGTAGCGCGGGTTCGAGCCGGCGAAGCCTACGGTCAGGGCCGCCAGCGATTCCAGCCCCACCGGCCACAGCGGCAGCGCCGGCCGACCGGCCCACAGCACAACGCCGACCACCACACCCACGGCGTAGCCGGAGCGGACCACGGCCCGGCTCACGCGGCACGACCCGTCGGGCAGGCTGAGTAGCAGCTGCATCCCGAACGCGGGCAGGCAGGCGACGGCCAGGGGGAGGACCAACCGGGCCACGGCCACCACGCCGGCCGGGACCGACGTCCCGTGACGGTCGGCCCACACCAGGGCGCTGGCCACGGTGGCGGCCCCGGCCACCGACGACGCGGCCAAGACGATGGGCCCCAGGCGCTCGTCGCGCCGGCGTATGGCGATGACCAGCCCGGCCAGGCTCCACGATGCCACCAGCGCCACCCGCAAGCCGTCCGCGGCCCGGTTCCCGCCGCCCACGGCCACGGCCACGACCACACCGGCGCCGGCCAGTGCCAGGGCGACGACGGCGAGGGCCGGTGTGCCCCGGGGCCGCCGTCGCCCGTCGGACAGCACGCCAGGATGGTCCTCGAGGCTGGGCGCGACAGCTGTGGCCATGCTCACTCCGATCTCAGTACAAGGGCAGGCTGGGTACGGGAGGCCGACCGCCCGGGCAGCACCGCCACCAGGTTGGCCACCACCATGGTGGCCAGGGCCAGCAGCCCGAGGGCCAGGAGGGGCACGGCCGGCTCGGGCGTGATCCCGAGCTGGTGGGCGAACAGCCGCCACACCAGGCGTCCGGCGACCACGCCGAGGGGCACGCCCACGGCCACGGCCACCAGGGCCAGCGTGGTCGCCTGCCAGGCCACCGTGGCCCGCACCTGGGCCGGGCCCAGGCCCAGGACCTTGAGCACGGCCAGGTCCCGGCGGCGGCGACGGATCGAGGTCACCAGCACGTGGGCCAGGGTGGCCGCCGCGAACAGGCCCATCAAGCCGCCCAGCACCAGGGGGAAGCTCTGGACCCGGCCGAAGTTGACCAGGTCGACCGGCCGTGCCGGCGCCAGGGCGGCGAGCCGGACCGGCGCCACCCGGCGCTGCAGTGCCGAGGTGGCCCGTGACGCGTCGACCCCGCTCCGGAACCGGACGAGGATGAGGTCGGGCTTGGGCCCCCCCACGGGCACCATGTAATGGAAGCCGGCCGGCGTCAGGGCCAGTCCCTGGCCCAGACCCATGGCGTCGCCCAGGCTCGGGAACACCGCTCGCCCGACGACCCGCAGTGGCACCGGGTCGGTGGTGGCGTCTCCCAGGATGCCCCGGACCGTGCTGCCGATGCGGGCGTGCAGAGCGGTCATCGTCCGGGTCCCGAGCATGACCTCGTCCGGCTCGGTCGGGAGCCGTCCCTCCACGGGGGTGGGGGCCAGCGACGCGCCCCGCACCGGTGCCACGGCGATGCCGTCGACCCTGACCCCGTCGACGACCAACGGGAAGCCGGCGTAGCCGAACGAGACATCGGCCACGTCCCCGTCCTGGTCCAGGACGGGGAGGGCGGCGCTGACGTCGTCAGTGGCCGGGTTGACCACCTGGGCGTCCCAGGTGACCCCGTAGAGCCGGGGTGTGGCCAGGAGATGGTCCAGGCTGGCCCCGAAGCCCAGCGCGGTGGCCAGGGCCACCACCCCGATGACCGCCCCCATGACCGTGCTGCGCACGGGCACCGCCGCCCGGCCCCGGCCTGGTTCGAGGGCCAGGCGCACGCCGGTCGTCATGGCCACCGGTGCCGCCGCCCGGGCCAGCGCCTCGGCCACGGCCGACGCCCGGTTCCGGCCCCCCGTCTCCGAGGCCCGCAGCTCCGTTCGGGTCGCCGTGGCGGCCCGCCACGAGGGCCACGCCGCCGCCGCCGTCACCAGCACGAACGTGGCCAGGGCCCCCGACCCCAGGGCGGTGGCGTCCAGGGCGAAGCCGGGACCCGGCTCGGCCGTGCGGGCCAAACCCACCGGGGTGAGGGGCGACAGCAGGAACGCCAGCCCGACCGCCACCACGGCGCCCAGCCCCCCGACGACCACCGACCGCGCCATTCCCACCGTCGCCAACTGGCCCCGGCTCATGCCCAGGGCCCGCAGGGCCGGGTCGTCACCCGACTCCAGGTGGGCCTGGCGGATGAGAAGCTGGGCGGTCACCAGGAGGGCGGCGACGGCCAACAGGGCGGCCAGCGCCCACAGGGCGACGGCCTGGAGGTGGATCGACCGCTCGGTGTTGACCGACTGGTCGGTGGAGGCGAAGGCGTTGGCGGGCCTGCCCCCGGCCAGTTGCTGGATCTCGCCCAGCACGGCGGCGCTGTCCCTGCTCCCCCGGCGCAGGCGCAGCGCGGCAGCGTCGTAGATCTTGAGCTCGCCCGCATGGGCCTGGAAGAAAGCGGGCGTGGTCCAGGCCTGATCGGTGCTGGTGCCCGTCTGGGGTGGGAACTCCCCGGCCGACGCCTCGATGCCCACCACCCGCAAGGCCACCGTCACCGGAGACCGGTCGTCCCCACCGGGCACGGCGATCGTTAGGCTGAGGATGCCACCGACCCGCAGGTGGTGGCTGCGGGCCAGCGTGAAGCTGGCCATCACCTCGTCGGCGGACTCGGGCCGGGGCTGGCGGCCGGCCAGCAGCTTGTGGCGCTGGACCGAGCGCCCGACGCGCTCGTCGCGCCCGGCGATGAGGGCGGCGTCCGGCGGGTCCACGACGGCGTAGGCCACCGCCGGGGCCGCCTCGGCCACCTGGGGGAGCCGGGACAGCTGGTCGAAGGGTATCTGGGCGAAGTTGGGGTCGTCCGGGTCGGAGAAGACCTGGACGTCGGGCGCCCGGGTGGCGGCCAGGAACCGCGGGTAGGCGCTGTCCGAGCGCCGGGCCCCGGCGGCGGCCGCCGTCACCGCTCCGCCGGCCAGCCCCACGAGGAGGGCCAGGCCGACCCAGGCGCGCCAGTAGGCCCGGAAATCGGCGCGGGCCCGGAGGATGACGGCGCTCACTCCGACCTCAGCACGAGCGCCGGATGGGTCCGGCCCGCCGACCGGGCCGGCAGCACCGCCACCAGGTTGGCCACCACCAGCGTGGCCAGGGCCAGCAGCCCGAGGGCCAGGAGGGGTAACGCCGGCTCGGGCCGGACGCCCAGCTGGCTCGCGAACAGCCGCCACACCAGGCGGCCCGCCACCACGCCCAGGGGCAGGCCCACGGCCACCGCCACCAGCGCCAGCGTGGTCGCCTGCCAGGCCACGGTGGCCCGAACCTGGGCCGGCACCAGGCCCAGGACCTTGAGCACGGCCAGGTCGCGCCGGCGCCGGCGGATCGAGGTGACCAGCAGGTGGGCCAGGGTGGCGGCCGCGAACACGCCCAGCAGGCCTCCCAGCACCAGCGGGAAGCTCTGCACCCGCCCGAAGTTGACCAGGTCCGTCGGGCGGTCCGGCGCCTGGGTGACGCTCCCGAGAGGGCCGAGCCGACGCTGCAGCTCGGCCAGGGCCCGGGAGGCCTTGATCCCGGGTCGGAAGCGGAAAAGGATGGTGTCGATCGGTGGGGCGCCGGTGGCAACCATGCGCCGAAGGCCGTCGGGGGTCATGGCCACGCCCTTGCCCAGGCCGATGGCGTCGCCCAGGTTCGGGAACACCGCCCGGCCGACGACCCGCAGCGGGAGAGGGTCGGGGGTGGCGTCGGCCACGATGGCCCGCACCGTGCTGCCGACATGGGCGTGAAGGGCGGCCATCGTCCTGCCGCCGAGCATGACCTCGTCCGGCTCTTTGGGCAGGCGGCCCTCCACCGGTATCGGCTCCAGCGACGTCCCTCGCTCCGCTGTCACCGCCATGCCGTCGACCCGGACCGTGCCGATGACCATGGGAAAGCCGGAGTAGCCCGACGAAGCATCGGCCACGTCGACGTCCTGGGTGACAGCCGGCAGGGCGGGAGCAACGTTGTTGCCGCCCAGGGCCAAGACGTGGCCGTCCCAGTTGACCCCGTAGAGGCGGGGGGTGGCCAGGAGGTGGTCGAGGCTGGCGCTGAAGCTGAGGGCGGTGGCCAGGGCCACGATGCCGATGACCGCCCCCGTGACCGTGCTGCGCACCGGCACGGCCGTGCGGCCCCGTCCCGGTTCGAGGGCCAGGCGCACGCCGGTGGTCACCGGGACGGGGGCGGCAGCCCGTGACAGGGCCTCGGCCACGGCCGACGGTCGTCCCTGCCCGACCACCGTCGAGGGCTGGAGGCCGGCGTTGGCCCCAGCTGCCCGCCACGCGGGCCACGCCGCTGCCGCCGACACCAGCGCGACGACGGCGAGGGCGCCCAAACCGAGGGCGGCGGCGTCGAGGGCGAACCCGGGATGGGGCTCGGCCGTGCGGGCCAGGCCCACCGGGGTGAGGGGCGAGAGCAGGGCCGCCACCGCCACGGCCACCGCCGCGCCGATGAGGCTGACCACGGCGGCCCGGGCCATCCCCAGCGCCCACAGCTGGCCACGGCTCATGCCCAGGGCCCGCAGGGCAGGGTGGTCGCCCGACTCCAGATTGGCCTGGCGGGCGAGGAGCTGGGCGACGACCAACAGGGCGGCAAGGGCCAAGAGCCCCGCCAGCACCCACAGGGCCAGGGCCTGGAGGTGGATGGAGTGCTCGGTGTTCGTCGCCTGGTCGTTCAGTATGTAGGACTCAACGGGCCTGCCCCCGCCCAGGCGCTGGATCTCGCCTTCCACGGCGGCCGCGTCCCTGCCCCCACGGCGCAGGCCCAGTGCGGTGGCGTCGTAGACCTTCACCTTGTCGCCGTAGGCTGCGAAGAAGGCGGGCGTGGCCCACACCGGGTTGACCCCGGTGCCGGGCTGGGGCGGGAACTCGCCCGCCGACGCTTCGATCCCCACCACTCGTAGCTCCACCGTCACCGGAGGTGGGTCGCTGTCCCCGACGGCGACGAGCGAGAGCCCGAAGCTGTCTCCGACCCGCAGGTGGTGCTGGCTGGCCAGGGTGAAGCTGGCCATCATCTCGTCGACCCTGTCGGGCCGGGGCTGGCGGCCGGCGAGAATCTTGTGGCGCCCGACCGAGCGCCCCAGTCGGTCGTCGGGCCCGGCCACGAGACTGGCGTCAGGCGGGTCCACCACCGAGAAAAAGGCCGCCGGCGCCCCCTCGGCCACCTGGGGGAGGCGGGCCAGCTGGTCGAAAGGGATGGAGGCGAAGGCGGAGGTGGGGTCGGTGGGGTCGGAGAAGACCTCGACGTCGGGGGCCCGGGTGGCGGCCAGGAGGCGCGGGTAGGCGCTGTCGGTGCGCCGGGCCCCGGCCGCCGCCGCCGTCACCGCTCCGCCGGCCATGCCCAGCAGCAGGGCCAGGCCCACCCAGGCCCGCCAGTGGGCCCGCAGGTCGGCCCGGGCCCGGAGGATGACGGCGCTCACTCCGACCTCAGCACGAGGGCGGCCTGGGTGCGGGCCGCCGACCGCGCCGGCAGCACGGCCACCAGGTTGGCCACCACCAGCGTGGCCAGGGCCAGGAGGCCGAGGGCCAGCAGGGGCACGGCCGGCTCGGGCCGGACGCCGAGTTGGCCGGCGAACAGCCGCCACACCAGGCGTCCGGCCACCACGCCCAGGGGAAGGCCCACGGCCACGGCCACCAGCGCCAGCGTGGTCGCCTGCCAGGCCACGGTGGCCCGGACCTGGGCGGGCACCAGGCCTAGGACCTTGAGCACGGCCAGGTCGCGCCGGCGCCGGCGGATCGAGGTGACCAGCAGGTGGGCCAATGTGGCCGCCGCGAACACGCCCAGCAGGCCGCCCAGCACCAGCGGGAGGCTGCGGACCCGGCCGAAGTTGACCAGGTCGGTCGGGCGGTCCGGCGCCAGGACGTCGAAGGAGCCGACCGCCGCTACCTGCCGCTGCAGCTGGCCCAGAGCCCTGGGCGGGCTCGTCCCCTCACGGAACCGGACGAGGATGGTGTCGGGCGGTGGGGCGCCACTGGGGATCATGCGCCGGAAGCCGTCGGGGGTCATGGCCACGCCCTTGCCCATGCCGGTGCCGTTGTTCAGGGCCGGGAACACGGCCTGGCCCACGACCCGCAGGGGGAGCGGTCCCGGGGTGGCGTCGGCCACGATGGCCGGCACCGTGCTGCCGACGTGGGCGTGCAGGGCGGCCATGGTCCGCCCGCCGAGCATGACCTCGTCCGGCTCGGTGGGCAGCCGGCCCTCCACCGGTGTGGGCTGCAGCGACGTGCCTCGGTCGGGGGCCACGGCGATGCCCTCCACCCGGAGCGTGCCTATGACGACCGAGAAGCCGGCGTAGCCGGACGAGACGTCGGCCACGTCGCCGTCCCCGACCACGGCGGGCAGGGCGGGAGCGATGCTTTCCCCGGAGTTCTCAGCGACCCGGCCGTCCCAGTTGACCCCGTACAGCCGCGGGGTGCCCAGGAGGTGGCCGAGGCTGGCGCTGAAGCTGAAGGCGGTGGCCAGGGCGACGATCCCGATGACCGCGCCCGTCACCGTGCTGCGCACCGGCACCGCCGTGCGCCCCCGGCCCGGTTCCAGAGCCAGGCGCACGCCGGTGGTCACCGGGACCGGTGCGGCCGCCCGTGCCAGTGCCTCGGCCAGGGCCGACGGCCGGTCCCGCCCGGTCACCGACGAAGGCTGGGTCTCGTCATGGCCCACGGCCACCCGCCACGCCGGCCACGCCGCCGCCGCCGTCACCAGCGCGACGATGGCCAGGGCGCCCAACCCGAGGGCGGCGGCGTCAAGGGCGAAGCCGGGCCGGGGCTCGGCGATGCGGGCCAGGCCCACCGGGGTGAGGGGCGAAAGCAGGGCCGCCACCACCACCGCCACCGCCGCGCCGAGGAGGCTGACCACGGCGGCCCGGGCCATTCCCAGCGCCCACAGCTGGCCATGGCTCATGCCCAGGGCCCGCAGGGCGGGGTGGTCACCCGACTCCAGATTGGCCTGGCGGACCAGGAGCTGGGCGATGACCAGCAGAGCGGCGACACCCAACAGCCCGGCCAGGGCCCACAGGGCCAGGGCCTGGAGGTGGATGGAGTGCTCGGTGTTCAACGACTGGTCGGTGATGGGATAGGCGGATGCCGGTTTGCCGCCGGCCAGGCCCTGGATCTCGTCCAGCACCGCGGGAGCGTCCCTGGTGCCCCGGCGCAGGCGCAGAGCGACGGCGTCCTCGTGCTTGAGGGTGTCGGCGTGGGCCCGGAAGAAGGCCGGCGTGGCCCAGGCCAGAAGGGAACCCGAGCCGAACTGGGGCGGGAACTCGGCGGCTGTCGCCTCGATGCCCACGACCCGGAGGACCACGGGCACCGGAGCTGGGTTGTCGTCGCCCACAGCGGTGAGCGAGAGGGGGAGGGTGTCGCCCACCCGGAGGTGGTGCCGGTTGGCCAGGGTGAAGCTGGCCATCGCCTCGTCGGCGGCCTGCGGGTCGGGCTGGCGGCCGGCGAGCATCTTGTGGCGCAGGATGGTGCGGCCCTCGCCGTAGTCGATCGGGGCGAGCAGGGAGACATCGGGCATGTCGGCCACCCCGAAATACGTGCCCTGGGCGGCAGCTGCCACCTGGGGCAGCTTGGCCAGCTGGTCGAAGGGGATCTGGGCAAAGGGCGAGTCGCCGCCCTGGGAGAAAACCTCGACATCGGGTGCCTTGGTGGCGGCCAGGAACCGCGGGTAGGCGGAGTCCGAGCGCCGGGCCCCAGCGGCGGCGGCGGTCACGGCCCCGCCCACCACCCCGACGAGCAGGGCCAGGCCCACCCATGCCCGCCAGTGGGCGCGCAGGTCGGCCCTGGCCCGCAAGAGGACGGCGCTCATCTATTCCGACCTCAGGACCAGGGCCGGCCGCGTCAGGCCCGCCGACCGGGCGGGCAGAGCCGATACCAGGTTGGCCACCACCAGAGCGGTTGGCACCATGACGAGCACGGCGAGGGCGGGGAAACTGGTCTCGCTGCCCACCCCCAGCTGGCGGGCGAACAGGGCCCATCCCCAGCGTCCGGTGGCCAGGCCCAGGGGGATGCCGACCAGGAGGGCCAGCCCGACCAGGGTGGTGGCCTGCCAGGCCACCGCGGCGGAGACCTGGCGTCGGACGAAGCCCAGGGTCTTGAGGATGGCGAGGTCGCGCCGGCGGCGGCGCACGGAGGTGACCAGGGCGTGGCCGATGGTAGCGGCGGCGAGGAGGGCGAGGAGCCCGGCCAGCACCACCGGCGTCCAGCGCACGCTGGCGAAGCTCTGCATGTCGGCCGGTCGCGGCGTCACCGCCGGGCACTGGCCGGGAACGCAGCCGGAGCCGGCCGCTGTCTGCCCCAGGCGGACGATGGCGGCGTGCCGGTCGGCGCCCGGGGCCAGGCGGAGGAGCATGAAGTTGTAGCTGCCGGGCGGGGCGTCGGGTGAGGCGAGCACGGCCGCGGTGGTGGCCGCTCCCTCTCCCAGGTCGGTGGCCGAGAAGTCCCCCCGTCCGAGCGCCGGGAACACGGCCCGGCCCACGATCCGCATGGGCCGGGCCCCGGCCCCGGCGTCGACGTCGACGGACTGGCCCACCGAGCGGTGGGCCCGGCGCAGGGTGTTGGTGCCGAGGACGATCTCGTCCGGGCCCGCCGGGCGCCGCCCCTCCAGGAGGGTGGGGAACAGGTGGCCGCGCAGGTCGTCGAGCCCCACCGCGGCGACGGCTCGTCCCCCGATGGTCAGGCTGCCGTACTGGCCGCCGGCGGAGGCGGCCACATCGGGAGCCGATGCCAGCACGGCGCCCACCTGGTCGGGGCTGAACGACCCGAACCCGGACTGGGCGTCGAGGCCCAGGTCCCACGTCGTCCCGTACAGGTGAGGCGTGGACACCAGATGGCCCAGGTCGGTGACGAAGCAGAACGCCGCCACCAGCGCGGCCAAGCCCAGCACGGACCCGACCACGGCGCTGCGCACCGGCACCGCCGTCCGAGCCCTGCCCGGCTCGAGCGCCATGCGGGCGCCGACGGCGGCGCTCGGCGGGAGGCCGCTGCGCTCGACGGCCCGGGTCACGCTGCCGGCCCACCCGGTCGCGGTCCCGCTGGAGGCGCCGGACGCGGGCTCGGCCGCGGAAGCCGTCCGCCAGGCGGGAAGGGCGACCCAGGCGGCCAGCAGCGCGGCGATGACGGAGGCGCCCACGCCCAGCAGGCCCAGGTTCACGGCCACGCCCGGGTGAGGCTCGGCCAGGCGGGCAGTCCCGACCGGGCCCAGCGGGGAGGCCAGAGCGGCGAGGCCTGCGGCCAGGACGGCGCCGGCGCTGGCGGCGCCCGCTGCGGGGATCATGGAGGCGGCCAGTACCTGGCCCCGCGCCATGCCCAGGGCCCGCAGGGTGGGGTGGTCAGCGGCGCCGGAGGCGAGGTGGCGGGTCATGGCCTGCCCGACGATCAGGAGGGCGGCGGCACCCGCCAGCACAGCGAAGAGCCCGAGAGCGACGGCCTGGGACCGGGTGAACCGCCGCTCGGCCCGGTAGCGGTCGGCGTAGGTCGAGAAGAACACGCCGGACCCGGCCTCGGGGTGCCGGCTGGCCACCTGGTCGACCTCCTGGCGCAGCCGGGCGAGGTCGGCACCGGGCCGGAGGCGGACGAACGCGCCGCTGTAGCCCAGGTTGGAGGGGTCGCCGTGGGCCTTGAACCAGGCCGGCGTGAGCAAAAGGTTGTGGGTGCCGCTCGCGGCAGGCCGGGTGGCGACGTCGTCGACCATGGTGGCGACGCCGACCACCGTGAAGGTGTGGCGGGGGTGGTCCCTCCGGGGGTCGAAGGAGTTCGTGTTGTTCTCCTCGGCCGAGAGCTCGACCAGGGTCAGCCGGCTTCCCACTTTCAGGTGCAGGCGTTTGGCCGTCGTCCCGATGGCCAGGACCTCGGTCTCCCGGTCGGGGCGGGGCATCCGACCCGAGAGCACATTCGGGCGGTAGATGTCGTAGCCGACGCGTCCGTCGACACTGGCCGGGGGTGAGGCCAGTTGCGGGTCGACGTGGCCCTGCGCGTCGATCCCGACGAGCGGCGTCCCTGCGACCTCCCCAAGGTCGGCCACCTCGGGGAGCTTGGCCACGTCGGCGTCGAAGTCCCCCAGGCCGTTCCCCTGCGGGGATATGAGGGCGTCGGGGGCCCGGCTGGCCACCATGAACCGGGGTAGGGCGGTGTCGGTCCGGCGGGCGGCGGCTGCGGCGGTGAGCACGACCGCGCCCGCCAGCCCCACGATGAGCGCCAGGCCCAGCCAGGCCCGTCGTCGGGAGCGGAGGTCGGTCCGGACGCAGGCCCAGACGGCCGTCACCGGCGCTCAGGCCTCGGTGGTGCTGCGGAAAGTCAGGTCGGCGGACGGCGATGTGGCTGCCGGCGGGGAACCGTCCTCGATGCGGCCGTCGCGCATGGCCACGATGCGGTCGGCGGCGGCCGCCACCTCCCGGTCGTGGGTGACCATGACGATCGACTGGCCGTCGGCGTGCAGGCGACGGAAGAGCTCGAGCACCTCGGCCCCCCCTTCGGTGTCGAGGGCGCCGGTGGGCTCGTCGGCCAGCACCAGCGTGGGCTTGTTGGCCAGGGCCCGGGCGATGGCCAGGCGCTGGCGCTGGCCGCCGGACAGGACGCCCGGTGCGCTCTTGGCCTTGTCGGCCAGCCCCAGCAGGTCGAGCAGATCGCGGGCCCGACTTTCGGCCTGCTTGCGCGACGAGCCGGCGATGACGGCCGGCAGGGCGACGTTCTCCAGCACGCTCATGCCCTCGAGCAGGTTGAAGAACTGGAACACGATGCCGATGTGAGCCCGGCGCATGCGGGCCAACTGGTTCTCGTCCCTGCCCACGAGGGACTCGCCGGCCACCGAGATCTGCCCGTCGCTGGGGCTGTCGAGCCCGGCTGCCAGGTTGAGCAGCGTCGACTTGCCGCACCCCGAGGGCCCCATCACGGCGACGAACTCGCCTTGGGCCACGTGCACGT
The DNA here is from genome assembly GCA_038232515.1 of Acidimicrobiales bacterium. Taxonomy (GTDB): domain Bacteria; phylum Actinomycetota; class Acidimicrobiia; order Acidimicrobiales; family JAUJNH01; genus JBBSHS01. The sequence continues at coordinate 24,388 of JBBSHS010000019.1, read as the reverse complement.
CCACGCCCCGCAGGGCCCGCACGGGTACGCCCTCGGACTGGTAGGTCTTGCGCAGGCCGACGGTCTCCAGCACGTTCATGGGTTCTCCTGAGGATGGGTGTCGGCGAGCCGGAAGGCCCGCACCAGGGTGTCGCGCCCCTTGACCAGGGCGGGTTCCAGCGCCTCGAGGGCGACCCGGCCGTCCAGCGCCGCGCCGGTCGCCTCGCTGACCACGGTCTGGCCCGGCTCGGCCCACTGCTGCAGGCGCTGGCTGAGGTTCACGGTGTCGCCCACGAGGGTGTACTCGAGCCTCTCGTCCGAGCCCAGCATGGCCGCCGCCACCGGGCCGGTCGACAGCCCGATGCCCAGCTCGAAGGCGGGCAGTCCCCCGGCTCGCCAACCGGCGTTGACCTTGGACTGGCCGGCGTGCATGGCGCAGGCGGCGGCCACCGCCAGGGTGGCGTGGTCGGCCTGGGGCAGGGGCGCGCCGAAGACGGCCATCACCGCGTCACCCACGAACTGCATCACCGTGCCGCCCACGTCGAGGATGGCCCGGTTCATCTCCGCCCGGTGCTCGTTGAGCTGGCCCGCCAGCACGCTCGGGTCGGCGTGCTCGGCGATGGTGGAGTAACCACGGATGTCCGACATCAGCACGGTGACGTCGAGGGTCTCGGTCTGGCCGATGCGGCGGCCCTCGCGCCGCAGCTTGTCGGCCACCCCTCCGGGCAGCAGCCGGCTCAGGGTCTCGCCCTGCTCCTCGCGCTCCACGATGGCCTGGTGCAGGAGGCGTAGGCGCCGCAGCGAGCCGGCCGTGCCCGAGCTCGCCTCCTGGGCCAGCTTGAGGAAGAGGCGCTCGACGGCGTCGGCCACGGCCTCGGCGGTGGTGTCCTGGGCGGCGGCGATGGCCTTGATGGGCCGGCCCTGGGCCACCATGCGCAGCAGGTCGTCCTCGGCGCCGGTCAGCTCGCTCCCCTTGGCGACCGGGTTGACCAGCGCGGCCACGATGGCCGGGTCGAGCATGGAGCCGCCGGTGGCCACCTCCCGCACAGCCCGGGCCAGCTGGTCGCCCTCGGCCAGCCGGTCCTTGAGCAGGTAGGCGTAACCGGCCGACCCTTCGGCCAGCAGAGAGATGGCGTACTCGGGATCGTCGTACTGCGAAAGGACCACCACCCCGGTGCCGGGGTGGCGCTTGCGCAGCTCCTTGGCCGCGTCGATGCCCTCGCGCTGGAACGACGGCGGCATGCGGATGTCGGTGACGAGCACCTGGGGGGCGGCCGCCTCGGCCCCGGCCACCAGGCTGTCGTAGTCGGCGGCCACGCCCACCACCGTGAGATCGTTCTCCAGTTTGAGCAGGGCCCGCACCCCTTCACGCACCAGAAGGTTGTCATCCGCCAGGAAGACGGAGATCTGCCCCTCAGCCATGCGCCCACCATCCCCCGGTCGGGCCGAGGGTACAAGGGCGCCCGCACCCTTGCGGGGGTACGGCCTCCCCACCCGGGCCAGGCCGGGTGGCACCCCCGAAGATCGGCGGTGGACACCACCGCCGAAATTGGGTCGGCAGGTGCCCTTCAGCGTCCCAAATGGCTCGTGAAGGCCACGGTACGACCCAATTTCGCGGCCGGGCACCCGGCGGAGGGGCCCAACGGCGGGCGGCCAGGTGTCGGACATAATGGGTGGGGCTGGCCCCCGCCCCGGCCACCGGCTGGCACCCTTTCCGATTCGCGCCGACGGGCCGATACTGGCACCGTGAACGCCGTCTGGTACCGGTTCCGGGTGTCGTTCCGCCGGCGGGCCCCCACCTACATCGGCATCGCCCTGCTGCTCGGGCTCATGGGCGGCGTGGCCCTGGCCTCGGTGGCCGGCGCCCGCAGAACGGTCTCCGCCTTCACCCGGTTCCGTCATTCGACCAACCCGTCCGACATCCAGGTCGACCTCGGCCCCTATGACCCCCAGGTCGTCGACGCCATCGGCCGCCTCCCCCGGGTCGCCCGCACCGCCACCTACGTGGCCTTCTACGCCGCGCCCCTCCTGCCGGACGGGCAGCCCGACCCCTCCTATACCGACATGGAGGCGGTGGGAAGCGTCGACGGCCTGTACCTCACCCAGGACCGCTTCACCCCGACCCGGGGGCGCCTGCCCCAGCCATCCCGCGAGGACGAGGTGACCGTCAACGCCAACCTCGCCCGGGAGCACCACCTCAAGGTGGGCCAGCGCCTGGAGATCGGCGTCTGGACGAGAGAGGCCATCGAGTCCTCTCCCGGCTCGCCGCCTTCACCAGGCGGGAGCTCCCCCGCGCCCTGTACTTCTGGTCCGGCCTCCAGCTCCGCAACGGCGACGCCGACGTCGCCCAGTTCAAGCGCGACTACCAGTCCCTGCTCGACGAGAACGGAGGTGCGGACGCCCCTGAGTTCTTCCGGGTCAACTCGACGATCACCACCCAGGCCCAGCGGGCGGTGCGCCCGCTGGGGGTCGCCCTGGGCGTCTTCGGCGCACTGGTCGGCCTGGCCACCATCCTGCTCGTCGGCCAGGCTCTGGGCCGCCTCCTGCACGCCGACCGCGACGACCTCGGCGCCCTGCGGGCCATGGGTGCCGGCCCTGGCCTGATCTCGTCCACCGGGCTCCCGGGGGCGGCCGGCTCGGTGCTCGTCGGTGGGTTGTTGGCAGGAGGTGTGGCGTGGGTGCTCTCGTGGCTGACGCCCATCGGGCCGGTGCGCCTCGTGGAGGTCCACCCCGTCCCCTCGCTCGACTGGGCCGCCATCGGGTTGGGCACCGCCGTCCTCGTCGTCTGCCTCGGCCTGGTAGCGGTTGTGGCCGGCGCCCGCCAGGCACCGCACCGGGAGGCGGCCCGGGCCGGCTCCGCTCGGGCACGGTCGTCGACCGCGGGAGCGGCCGCCGCGGCCGGGCTTCCCGTGCCCGCCGTGGTCGGCATGCGCCTGGCCCTCGAACCGGGCGAGGGCCGCACTGCGGCGCCGGTGCGGGCCGCCCTCGGCGGCACAGTCGTGGCGGTGGTCGCCTTGGTGGCGGCGCTGGTGTTCGGGGCCAGCCTCGACTCCCTCATCCGCCATCCTCACCTGTACGGGTGGGCGTGGGACGCCACCGTCGTCGATTCGGCCGGTTACGGCAACGTCAACACCGCCAAGGCCCACACGCTGCTGGACTCCGACCCCGACGTCGCCGCCTGGTCGGGCGTGTACTTCGGCTCCGTGGAGCTCGACGGTCACAACTTCGCCGTCCTGGGCGTCGAGCTGGGCGCTGCCGTCTCGCCTCCCCTGCGCTCCGGTCGCACCGTCCGGGCCACCGACGAGATCGTGCTGGGGGCCAGGACCCTCTCCGATCTGCACAAGCGGCTAGGCGACACCGTGGTCGTGGGTAGAGGAGAGCACGCCGTCCCGATGCGCATCGTCGGGAGCGCGGTGCTGCCCACCGTCGGCATCGGCCACGGTGCCTACACCTCCCTCGGGACCGGGGCGGCCCTGCCCTCAGACAAAATCCCCGGTATCAGCCGCAATGGGGCCGGCCGAGGTGGGCCCAACGCCCTCTTCATCCGTTTTCGACCGGGAGCCGACCGCGCCGCCGCCGGCAAGCAGATCGCGGCCAAAGCCGACGAACTCGATGAGCAGCCGGGGAACGCTGTCCTCCTGCCCGTACAACGTCCGGCCGAGATCGTGAACTCCTCGCACATGGGCTCCACCCCGGCCCTACTGGCCGGAGGGCTGGTGCTCGCCGTGCTCGTCTCGCTGGGGTTGAGCCTTGCCGCCGCCGTGCGCCGCCGCCGCCGCGACCTGGCCCTGCTGAAGTCGCTCGGCTTCACCCGCCGCCAGGTGTCGGCGACGGTGGCCTGGCAGGCGGGCATCACCATGATCGTGGGTCTCGCCGTCGGCCTGCCTCTGGGTGTCGCGCTCGGGCGGTGGCTGTGGGCCCTGTTCGCCCGGCAACTGTCCGTACTGGCCCGAGCGGCCCTCCCGCTCGCCGAGTTGGCCGGGCTCGTCGTCGTCTTGCTGGTCCTGGCCAACCTCGCCGCCGCCGCTCCCGCCCGTGCCGCCGGCCGCACCCCGACGGCGGCCGTCCTGCGCTCGGAGTGACAGGCCGCCACTGGTACCGACGCACCCCGGGCACCGAAATTGGGTCGTCGGGTGCCCTTCAGCGGCCCAAATGGCTCCTGAAGGCCACGGTACGACCCAATATCGGGGCCGGCAGCCGGCGTAGGGCCCAGGGGCGCCCGCACCCTTGCGGGGGTACGGCCTCCCCACCCGGGTGCGGCCTGCCCCACCCGGCCAGGCCGGGTGGCACCCTGGAACGCGACCGGCGGGTTCCGTAGGGTGCAGGCAGGGCCGGCGCCGCCCAGGTGCCGGCCGGCTGGAGGAGGACACATGCGCATCGAGGCTTCGGTCACCTCGATCTCCTGGATCCCGTCCGAGGCGATCAGGGGGATGACCAAGCTGCCCTTCGAGATGGGCTTGAGCCACTACGACGCCCCCCTGCCCGACGTGCTGGAGGACCTGGAGGCTCTGCGCCAGGCCGACGCCTTCCGGTTCGCCAACGAGCTGCGGGCCTGGATCGAGGTGGAGGACGGCCGGGTGGTGGCCTGGGGCCACGCCGGGCGGGGCCTCATCGGCTCGACCACCATCCAGATGGGGCCGAAGGCGGTGGTCTTCGCGGCGGTGCCCTTCCCTGACCTGCAGCCCGAGCCCGAGGTGTCCGACGCCGCCGTGCGCTTCGTCCAGACCGCCGGCGGGCGCACCGGCGTGCCCGCCCCCAGGCGGGTCCGGCGCCCTCCGTTCGTCCAGGTGGTGGCACCCCTGGCCTGGTCGACACTGGCCCTCACCATCCGGGCGGACGGCTCCTCGGACTGGGAGGTGGTGGGCGCCAGCCCCTTCCCGCGCCACTGGATCTACGACCACGCCGGAGCCCTGGCCGCCAAGACGGGCATGATCGACTTCAAGGAGTGGTACCGCACCGCCTTCGGCCGCCACACCCCCTGGGGTGACGAGGAGTCGCCGGCGCTGGTGACGGTGGCAGAGACGGCCCTGGAGCGCCAGTTGTCCTCCCAGATCATGAAGGCCGGCGCCAAGCCGAAGGTGAAGAAGCTGGCCGCGGGCAAGGTCCTCGTGGAGCAGGGCGACCCCGGCGACACGCTGCTCCTGCTGCTTGACGGAGTGCTGGCCGTCGAGGTCGACGGCACCGAAGTGGCCGAAGTGGGACCGGGCGCCATCCTGGGCGAACGGGCCGTGCTCGAAGGCGGGGCCAGGACGGCGACGCTCAGGGCGGTTACGCCGGTCAAGGTGGCCGTGGCTGATGCCGACGAGGTCGACCCCGAGGCCCTGACCGAGGTCAGCAGGGGTCACCGGCGCGAGGAGGGGTAGAGCGGTGGGGGGCAGCGACCGGCGGACCTTGGCGGCGGCGTGGGCCGTGGCCCGGCGCGGCCTGCGCCGGCGGGTGTGGGCCACCGTGGCCCTCGCCGTGCTGGCCACACTGGCCGGCGGCGTCGTCATCGCCGCCGTGGCCGGCGCCCGCCGGACGGGATCCGCCATCGACCGCCTGGTGGGGTACTCGCGGCCCGAGCACCTCTACGTGCAGACGGCCGACTCGGCCACGGCCGAGAAGGTGGCCGCCCTGCCCCAGGTGGCCGACAGCGACCGCTTCCCCTTCATCTTCCTGAGCCGGACGGCCGACGGCACGGACGCCGTGCCGCTGGTGTCCTTCGCCGCCGCCGACGAGCGGGCGTTCCGGACCATGAACCGGAACCTCGTCCTGCACGGCCGCCAGGCCCGGGTGGACGACCCGGCCGAGCTGATGGTGAACGAGCGGGCCGCCCGCCACCTCCGCCTGCGGGTGGGGAGCAGCGTCACCCTGCACGCCTACTCCCTCGACCAGGTGCAGTCGTCGGCGGACACCGGGGGCCTGGTGAACGCCCCTCCCGCCGGGCCCGCCTTCGCGTTCCAGGTGGTGGGCGTCGTGCGGGCACCGGCCGACGTCAACCCGGGTGCCGACAACGACGTCGTGTCCTATCTGGGTCGGGACGTGGTCGTCATGACTCCGGCGTTCCTGAGGGCGTACGCCGCCGGGCTGGGCACCCGGCCTGACGACCTGCCGGGCATGGAAGGCGTGCGCATCCGTCTCCGCCACGGCTTGGCCGACCTGGATGCCTTCACTGCCGCAGCCCGCCCCGTCATCGGGGACCAGGCTGAGATCCTGACCGGCTCGGACACCGCCGCCGCCGCCGTCGCCGTCAAGCGGGCTACGCGCTTCCAGGCCGTCGCCCTCCTGGCCTTCGCCGGGCTGGCGGCGCTGGCCGGCCTGCTCATCGTGGGCCAGCCCTGTCGCGCCAGGTGGCGCTGGACGCCGGCGACCACCAGACCCTCCGGGCCCTGGGCATGACGACCACCCAGCTCACCGTGGCGGCGCTGTGCCGGGCGATGCTCGTGGCCCTCGCCGCCGCCGTCCTCGCCCCTGCCGTGGCCGTGGCCCTTTCGCCGCTGTTCCCCATCGGCCTGGCCGCCACAGCCGAGATCCGCCCGGGCGTCTCCGTCGACGTCGGGGTGCTGGCCGCCGGCGCGGCGCTGACCCTGGTGCTGGTGCTCCTGCGGGCGGGGCTGTCGGCCTGGCGGGTGGCCCGGACGGCAGCGACGGCTTCCCACGCCGGCGCCGCCCCGGTCCGGCGCTCGCGGGTGGCCGACGCCCTGGCCGGCGCCGGGCTCCCGGCACCCGCCGCCACCGGCGTGCGGCTGTCGCTGGAGCCCGGCCCTAACGGCGCCGCCGTGGCCGTTCGGGGCGCCATGGTGGTGGCGGCGGCGGCGGTGGCCGGCGTCATGGCGGCGCTGATCTTCGGCACGAGCCTGGGTGCCCTGGCCGGCAACCCCCGGCAGCAGGGTTGGAACTGGGACGTGATTGTGGGCAATCCCAACAGCCAGGGCGACGTGGCTTCCAGGGACATCCCACTGCTGGGCGCCAACCCGGCCGTCGGGTCCTTCGCCGGCGTGGTTTTCACCTCGGGCCTGCGCCTGGCCGGGCACCAGGTCGACGCTGCCGCCATCGACTCGGAGAGGGGTGAGGTGTTCCCGACCGTCGTCGAGGGCCGCGAGCCCAGGCAGGCGGACGAGATCCTCGTTGGCAGCGCCACCCTGGCGGCCATCGGCCACCATGTGGGCGACACCGTGGAGGCGCAGGCCGGCGATCGGCGGATGACCGTGCGGGTGGTGGGCCGGGCCGTCACCACCCCGCCCCCCGGAATGGCGGCCAGCGGTATGAACAAGGGGGCGATAGTCACGGGCGCCGCCGCCCGGCAGCTCTTTCCGGACGCCGCTCCTCCCAGTCTCTTCCTGGTGCGCTATGCCGCGGGGGTGGACCGCGGCGCCGCCCGCGCCAGCCTGGAGCGTGACTTCCCCGGGATCGTGCTGGGCTTCACCACCGCCGACGAGGTCGGCAACCTGCGCCGCGTCGGGGGGCTGCCGTTCGTGCTCGCCGCCCTGCTCGTCGTGCTCGGTGCCGGCGTCATGGGCCACGCCCTGGTGACGACGATCCGGCGCCGGCGCCAGGACCTGGCCGTGCTCAAGACGCTCGGCTTCGTCCGCCGCCAGGTGACGGCCACCGTTGCCTGGCAGGCCACCACCGTGGCCGTCATCGCGCTGGTGGCGGGGCTGCCCCTCGGCATTGCCCTGGGCCGTTGGTCGTGGGCGTTGGTCGTCGGCCAGCTCGGGAGCCGCTCGGCCGCGGTCATCCCGGTCGGGGACGTAGTCGTCGTGGTGCTGGCCACCGTCGTGCTGGTCAACCTGCTGGCCGGCGCCCCCGGCTGGGTGGCGGCCAGGCTGCGCCCGGCTACCGTCCTGCGAGCCCAATGAGCGCGCCCGACGTCGACGCCGTCGTGGTGGGGGCCGGCCCCAACGGCCTGGCCGGGGCCGTGGCCCTGGCCCGGGCCGGGCTGTCGGTGGTGGTGCTGGAGGCGGCCGACCGGGCCGGGGGCGGCACCCGGTCTGAGGAGCTCACCCTGCCCGGGTTCGTGCACGACGTGTGCTCCACCATCCACCCGTTGGGTGCCGCCTCGCCCTTCTTCGCCGGCCTGCCCCTGTCCGAACACGGCCTGGCCTGGTCGCACCCGGAAGCGCCGGCCGCCCACCCCCTGCCCAACGGCACGGCCGCCGTCCTGGAACGGTCCATCGGCGCCACCGCCGACGGTCTCGGGGGCCACGACGGCCGGGCCTGGCGCCGGTTGGTGGGGCCGCTGGCCGAGCGCTGGGACGACCTGGCCGACGCCCTGTTGGCCCCGCTGCTGCGGCCGCCTTCGCACCCGGTGCTCATGGCCCGCTTCGGCCTCCGGGCGCTGTGGCCGGCGGCGCCGCTGGCCCGGAGGATGTTCGAAGGCGAGGCGGCCCGGGGCCTCTTCGCCGGGTTGGCGGCCCATGCCATCCTCGACCTGGGCTCGCCCCTCACGGCCTCGTTCGGGCTCACCTTCGCGGCCAGCGCCCACGCCGTCGGCTGGCCGGCGGCCAGCGGCGGTTCCCAACGCATCGCCGACGCCCTGGTTTCGTACCTGGCGACGCTGGGCGGCGAGGTCGTCACCGGCCACCCGGTGGCGTCCCTGGCCGACCTTCCCTCGGCCCGGGCCGTCCTTTTCGACCTCACCCCCCGCCAGGTCGTGGCCGTGGCCGGCGACCGCCTGCCGGCCGGCTACCGGGCCCGCCTGGAGCGCTTCCGGTACGGGCCGGGGTCGTTCAAGCTCGACTACGCCCTCGACGGCCCCGTGCCCTGGAAGGCGCCGGGCTGCGCCCGGGCCGCCGCCGTCCACCTCGGCGGCACCCTGGAGGAGGTGGCGGCGGCCGAGCGGGAGGTGGCCCGGGGCCGCCATCCCGAGCGGCCCTACGTGCTGTGCGCCCAGCCCAGCCTGTTCGACCCGTCCCGGGCGCCGGCCGGAAAGCACACGTTCTGGGCCTACTGCCACGTCCCCAACGGCTCGGGGGTGGACATGACCACGGCGGTGGAGGACCAGATCGAGCGCTTCGCCCCCGGTTTTGGCGACCGGGTGCTGGGCCGCCACGTCATGTTCCCGGACGACCTCGAGCGCCACAACGCCAACGAGGTGGGCGGCGACGTGGCCGGCGGCTCCCACGGCGGCCTGCAGCTGGTGGGCCGGCCGGTGCTGTCGACCCACCCTTACGACCTGCCCGTGGCCGGGATGAATGCCTACCTGTGCTCGTCGTCCACCCCGCCCGGCGCCGGCGTCCATGGGATGTGCGGGTGGTGGGCGGCTCAGGCCGCGCTGCGCCGGCTGGGCTGAGGCGGACGGCGCTCAGGGTCGAGCGTCATGCCCTCGGCGGCGGCCACCACCTCCACTCGTCGTCCCTGGCAGCCCGCCACCAGGGCGTCGACCTGGTCGTCGGTACGCCTGGGATCATGGTGGAACAGAACCAGGCGCCGGACACCCGCCTGCTCGGCCAGGCCCACCGCGTACTCGACGGCCGAATGGCCGAAGCTGCGGCGGGCCGGGAACTCCGCCGCGGTGTACTGGGCGTCGTGAATGAGCGTGTCGACCCCGGCGGCCAGGTCGAGGGCGGCCTGGTGATAGGCACCCAGGCCGTCGGGGCCGTCGCCCGCGGTCACCGGGCTGTGGTCGGAGAGGTAGGCCAGCGAGGCGGCACCATCGGATACGCGGTAGCCGAACGTCCGGCCGCCCTTGTGGGGGATGTCGCGGGCGACCACGGCGAACCCCTCGAAGCGGTGCTCTCCCTCCTCCAGCGCCCGGAAGCGCCACCGGCCCCGGAGCTGGCCGGGGCAGATGGGAAAGTGCGGGGGCGACATGACCCGCTCGAGAACGGCCTCGGGGTCGCCTTGGGCCGGCATGACCACGTCGACCTCGCCCGCCGGGTTGTCACCGGCGGAGAAGAACGGCAGGCCGTGGGTGTGGTCCCAGTGCAGGTGGCCGAGGAGGATGGTGCCCCGGAACGGCTGCCCGTCGAGGTGGTGCGAGAGGCGTTGGAGCCCGGTGCCGCCGTCGAGCACGAGCCTGGGCGGCTCACCGTCGTGGGCCACGGCGACGCAGGAGGTGTTGCCGCCGTAGCGGGCGAACTCGGGCCCGGGCGCCGGCGTCGAGCCCCGGACGCCACAGAACAGGATCTTCACGGGTGGCCCGGGGGACAGGAGCCGACGCATCGGCCGCCGCTGGGCGACAGGGTGCTCGGGTGGGGCGAGCCGAAGACGGCCGAGATCTGTCGCCTCACGCCGGCGATCGTACGCGACCAGGCGGGTGGTGCCACACGGCTGTCGGGCGCGACGAAACCCCCCGGGCCAGGGCGCCGGGGGGTTTCGCGGGTGCCGCTCTGTGCTCTAGCGGCCGGCCCCGAAGCCCGGGATCGAGCCGAAGCCCGGGATCGAGCCCATGCCAGGGATCGAGCCCATGCCCGGGATCGAGCCGCCCATGCCCGGGATCGAGCCGCCCAGCCCTGGGATCGAGCCCATTCCGGGGATCGAGCCGATGCCGGGGATCGAGCCCGTGGGCAGGCAGGCCGAGAGGAGCTGGGGCAAGCCGGACAGGTTGCCGCCGACGAAGGTCGGCACGGCGCTCAGTACCGACGTCAGGCACTTGGACACGTCGACGGGCAGATTGGACGAGCCGATCACGCTCTGGATGGTGCCGAGCGGCAGGTTCGCCGTCACCACGCTCAAGATGCAGGCGGGGAGCTGGGCGACCAGCGTGGCCGGGTTGGGCACTGCCCCGCCCGTGGGAATCAGTTCGGAAACGCAGCTGGGAAGAGCCGGCAGCCCGGGGACGCTGATTGTGGGAACGCTAGGCAGCGTCGGGAAGTTGGCCGAGGTGGAGTGGGTGGGCGTGGCCACGCCGGTGCTGGTCTGGCTCGAGGTTGAAGCCGTGGGCGACGTCACCGAGGCTCCGGTTGCGGCCTGCACATCCGTCGCCGTCGTCGTCGATGCCACCGAGGTGGTTGCTGCGTTGGCGGCAGAGGACGCTCCCTGAGTTGCCTCGTGGGTGCCCTGAGCCACCAAGGCGTGGCCACCGCCGAGCGGGATGACGCCAGCGGCACCGCCGGCCAGCGCCATGGTCAGTGCGGCGACGGCAGCAACGGTGGTCTTGGCCACGGTTCCCAATCCGGCCAGCTTGGCTATCAGTGCAACCAGAAATCCGGGCATGTCGTGATTCCTTTCCATTGGGTGGTCCGGCCGCCTGCTCTTGCAGGACCGGTGACGATCGCCGCTGTCGCCAGCAGGTCGTCTTTTCGCTGATCACGCCGTGGCGCGGCAACTGGACTCAGTGTGGGCGCCCGATGCCTAACTCCCGGCAAAGCCGCACATAAGTCTTCGTGCCTATGGACGTCGTTTTGTCACGACATCGGCACATCCGGCGTTTTGCCGTTCCATTCGCCACGGCGCCGGCCCGGTAGCGTCGATGCCGTGACGACCGTCGCCGTGGTGGAGGATGACGCCCATATCCTCGCCGCCGTCACCCGAGGTCTGTCCGAACGAGGTCACGTGGTGTTGGGCGCCTCCAGCGGGTTGGGGGCGCTGGCGGACATCGTCGACCGGCGTCCTGACGTGGTCGTCCTCGACCTTGGCCTGCCCGACATCGACGGTCTCGAGCTGCTGCGAATGCTGCGGGCGGTGAGCTCCGTCCCGGTGATCGTGGCCACCGCCCGCGACGACGAGCGGGACATCATCCGCACCCTGGACGCCGGCGCCGACGAGTATGTGGTCAAGCCGTACTCTGCCGACCAGCTTGACGCCCGCATCCGAGCCGTGCTCCGCCGGGGCAGGGTGGACGACGCCGACGAGCCGGTCCAGATCGGTGGGCTCACCATTCATCTGCGCAGCCGGGTGGCCGCCATCGACGGGCGGACCATGGACCTGAGCCGCAAGGAGTTCGACCTGCTGTGGCACCTGGCCAGCCGTCCCGGTGAGGTGGTGTCCAAGCGCGAGCTCCTGGCTGCGGTGTGGCGCCAGCCCTACGGTGGTCCGGAGAAGACCATCGACGTCCACCTTTCGTGGTTGCGGAGCAAGCTGGGCGAGTCGGCCAGCGCACCCCGGTACCTGCGCAGTGTGCGGGGCGTGGGCGTGATGCTCATGAGCCCCGACATCGCGTGAGGGACCGTCTGGCGTTGACGGCGGCGGCGGTGACGGCGATGATCGTGTTGGCCTTCTGCCTTCCGCTGGCCCGGCTGCTGGAGGTGGTCGCCGCCAATCGGGCACTCGACGCGGCCAAGCTCGAATCGCGGTCGCTGGCCGGCGCGCTGAGCGCAGTACACGACACGGCAACCATCAGGCAGTTGGTCCAACAGGCCGATGCCGGCAATCCCCGCCCCATCACCGTTTACCTACCGGACGGCACGGTCATCGGCGCCCCGATCCCCGTCGACGCCGAGGTCGAGCTGGCCCGCAAAGGCCGTTCCTTCACCGCCACCGGGCCCGGCGGTGGGCGCGACATCCTGGTCGGAACGGTCGGCTCGGATGCGAGCGCCAGCGTGGTCCGGGTCCGGGTCGCCGCCGCCTTGTTGAACCATGGTGTCCACCGGGCGTGGGCGGTGGTGGCCGCCATCGGCCTCGCCGTCGTGGTCCTGGCGGTGGCCTTGGCCGACCGGTTGGCCCAGTCGATCATCGGCCCCATGGGCGAGTTGCTGTCGGTGACCCGACAGCTGCAGCGCGGTGAGCTCGCGGCCCGGGTCGAGCCCGCCGGACCGCCCGAAGTGGCCGAGGTGGGTGTGGCCGTCAACGAGCTGGCCGGTCGGATCGGTGAGCTGCTGGCGGCCGAGCGGGAGGGGTCTGCCGACTTGTCCCATCAGCTCAGAACACCGCTGACGGTGCTCCGCCTGGATGCCGAGGGGCTCCGGACGGCCAAGGACCGCGAGCGCATGGCCGACGACATCGACCGGCTGGAACAGGTCGTCACGCGGGTGATCCAGGAGTCGCGGAGCACCACCCGCCACGAGGATCGGAGCAGCCGGGGCAGGTCCGACCTGGGACAGGTGGTCAGCGACCGCATGGCCTTCTGGTCGATCCTGGCCCGCGACCAGGGCCGGCATTGGGACCTCGATGTGCCCGACGGCGTGCAGCCCGTCGCCGTGTCCAACGCCGACCTCGAGGTCTGCATCGACGCCCTGGTCAGCAACATCTTCACCCATACCCCCAACGGGACGCCGTTTTCGGTCGAGGTGGTGGCCGGCGCTGGGCGGGAATGGACGATGGTCATCGAGGATGAGGGCACGGGACTGCCCGGGTCGGCCATGCCGAGGCGGGGGTCCAGCGGCGGGTCGGGAACCGGCCTTGGCCTCGACATCGTCCGCCGGACGGCCGAGGGATCCGGCGGCCGGGTGGTGGCCGGACGCGGCGCCCGGGGCGGGGCCCGCATCGAGGTCACTTTGGGCGGTGCGACCACTCCCCGTTGAGCCCTGCCGCTGCCGGCAGAGGGCGGTCAGCCGCCGGGCCGGTGCCCTTGGTCGTCGGCCACGAACGGCTGGCCGAACATGCAGACGGCGCCGATCGTGACCTCCGCTCTGGCCGAATGGAAGTCGACCCCGACGTACTGGGGCCCGGGGCTGACGACAAGGGCGATGAACCCGTCGGCCGGAGTGGCCGAGACCAGGCGGATGGTGCTGGGGCCGCTGCACGCCACCGTGACCACGCCACCATTGCTCGAGTAGGTCGCGGTCGCCGCTGGGGCTGGCGTGGGCGGTGGGCCCGGGCGGGTGCTCGGCGTGAGCGGCTTCACCGTCGTCCCGGTGGGGAACGGGGGCGGTGCCGTGCCCGGCGGCGTGACCTGGATCGACGACGGCGGCGCACCGGGCGACACCGGCGGCGGTCCGGCTGCCGAAGTCGGGGGTGGCACCGTCGTGGAGCCCCTCGGCACCGAGGTCGTCACGGCCGTAGCCGCACCGTCACCGGTTGGGCCCGACAACGCGTTCACGACATCGCGGTGGGCGACCACCGGTGCCGGTCGATCGGTCACGTCGGCCGCCACCACCGATGTCGCCGCCCAGACCATGGTCGTGGCGGCCGCCGTGGTCGCCAGCCAGAGGGCGGCGCCGAAGAGGCGGCGTGCACGCACAGCACGAGGATGCCCCTCCCGCATGGGGCACGGGCTAAGCGGAGGCTAAATAAACTCCGCGGCTGCGCCGACCCTCTATGAGTGGCGTTCACCAGATCCCGCCGTAGGCCACCTTCACGACGTTCTGTCGCCCTTTCAGCCGGCCCGATGGTCGAGGGGACCGCCGGAAGTCGACGTGGCCGCCGTGAACGGGAGAGAGTTGCACGTGGCCACCGATCCTGACGATGCGAGCGACGGCTCGTCTGCGGCGTGGGGGTACATCTCCTCAGGGGAATCCCGGTGGCCGGCCACCGCCGCCGTCACTGTCGCCCTGCTGATCTACGTTCTGCTGCCCGACAGGCTGACTCCGGGGCCCAGGTACCTGCTGCCCGTCATGGAGCTTGTCCTGCTCATTCCTCTGGTCATCGCCAACCCCAGTCGACTCACCCCCGAGTCCACGAACCTGCGAGCGCTGTCGATCGCCCTCATCGCGCTCATCAATGCCGCCAACGCCGTTTCGCTGGTGCTGCTCGTCCGCTTCCTCCTGCGCGGCGGCAGGGCCAACGGACGTGAGCTGGTCTTGGCCGGTGTGGGGATCTGGGTCACCCAGGTGCTCGTCTGGTCTTTGTGGTACTGGGAGCTGGACCGGGGTGGACCGGTGGCGAGGTGCTCCGTCGACCATGGACCACCGGACTTCCTGTTCCCTCAGATGGAGAATCCGGCGGTCACGAACCGACGCTGGTCGCCGCGGTTCGTCGATTATCTGTACCTGTCGCTCACCAACTCAACCGCCTTCAGCCCCACCGACACCATGCCCCTGAGCGCTCGAGCCAAGCTTCTCATGGGCGGCCAGGCCCTGGTGTCGCTGACCACCATCGCCATCGTGGGCGCTCGTGCCGTCAATATCCTGACCTGAGCGGGCGGTATGGGGAGGTGGCCCGTGCCGGTGGGCTGAGCCGACCGACGGCCTCTGAGTTGGTATAGACCCGGCCGCCCTTACGGCCCGTTGCACACTCCGGGGGATTGCCGGGCCGTTCCGGCTCTCACAAAGTCTACCGGGGCTTCGCCCCCGCCCGACGAGCGGTCAGGTCATCCTTCGGCCTACTAGCGGAGATGTTCTTCACCCGCACCCTGCGGGGGCCTTCGGTGCTGTCTTGACACGGAGCGCTCCTTCAGAGATGACTCCATCGTGTCGGCTTCTAGGCGCCAAGCGTCTGGTCTGGGCGGCGCCGTCTGGCTGGCCGCCCCTTCGACGGAGCGACCTGGGAGGAGGTGGCCGGGCCTCGGCGCTGAAGAGGCCGGGGCATGCCGTCAGCAACTGCTCCTGCCCCATCGACGACAAGGCCCGTGCTCCTGGCCAGAACCTGGCCCGTGACGCCAACTCCGGCGCCGGCCAGGGTGCTGGCGGCGCGGCTGGCGAGGCGACCGGTGCCGCCTGTGACCTTGGTGGCCACGGCGATGCCGGATTCGCCGACGGCGATGGCTCCTTTGGCCAAGGCGCTGGTGGTGGCTTGCACGGCTCGGGCGGTGGTGTCGGCGGCCTGTCCGCCGACTTGGGCGGCCCGCTGCCCTGGGGTGGTCTGGCCGGGGGCCTGCTGGCGTTGGCGGCGGTAGCCCAGGAGGGCGACGAGGCCCCCACCTCCGGCAAAGACTGCGGCCAGGGTCTCAGGATCCATCCTCGGAGGCTACCAAGCCGGTCCGAACGGGCCACAGTGGCGAGTGTTGGCCTCGGCGTGGCCCTCTGGTCGATCTGGGTCCACTCCTGCGACACGCCGGTGAGCTTGAGTGGAGGTGTGGCCCTTGCTCGGTCGAACTTCGCCACGCCGCCGTTGCCCCCCGCGACCTGCGTCGATCGTCGCGGCGATGCCAGGTGGTTCAGAGCCGACGGGTACCGTCGACACGGTGACACGGACGGGACATCCGGCGAGGTGTGCGTCACCGTGTGGCTGGAGGCCCTGGCCGGGTGGGTGGCCTGCCTGGCTCTCGCCGCCGGTGCTCCGGCATTGCCGGTGTTGGCTCCCCGACGCCGGCGGGCGTGATCCGACCTCAGAGCGCCACCTGACATTCGGCCCTGCGTGAACACGATCGGGTTGAGGGAGGAGCCGGCTCGCACGCGGCACATCTGGCGCTTCGGGCCTTCCGGGCGACGACATCGCCGGGTATGGGCCGGACAGGACAGGGCCCACATCGAGCTGAAAACGGCCACGCGGCAGGGTTCGGCTCCATTGGCTCACCGGGTGGAGGACGCCCTGCGCCGGGTGGAAGGAGTCCATTGGGCCGAAGTCAACGCCGTGGTGGGCCGGGTGGTGGTCGCCTTCGACGGCGACGCCGTCGGGGTGGGGGACCTGGTCGAGATCGTGGAGGCCGCCGAGGAGGCGCAGAAGGTCCATGACGAGAGGTTCTCGTTCGACCGGCCTGACCATCCCGGAGACAGAGAACCGGCCAGGAGGGCGCTGGCCGGGGTTGTGGCCGACATGGCCGGGATCGGGGCCGGCGTTCTGGGGGCGGCGGTGCGGCTCACACCGTTCCCCATAGAGCTGGCTTCGCTGGTCACCATCGTCGACAGCGAGCCGCGACTGCGGCGGGTGGCCGATGAGCTGCTCGGCCCGCCGTTGGCGGACATCACGCTGGCATCGGTCAACGCCGTGGCCCAAGGCCTGGCCCAGGGGCCGCTCGGCTTGCTGGTCGATGGAGTGCACCGCACCGGCCTGTTCGTGGAGGCGGCGACCCGACGGCAGGCCTGGGAACGGGCCGAGGTCCATACCCGGACCCAACCGGTCGGGCGATGGGGCACACCGGTCGGGCGGCAGCCGCGGCCGACGCCGCTGCCGCCCGGTCCGGTCGAGTCCTACACCGACCGGGCCGCCCTGGCCACGCTGGCCGGCTTCGGGGTTGCTCTGGCCGCCACCCGCGACCCCCGCCGGGCGGCGGCCGTGATCCTGGCCGGCATACCCAAGGGCGCCCGATTGGGCCGGGAAATGTTCGCTGCCCAGTTGGGGAGGGCCCTGGCCGGCCGTGACGTGATCGTGGCCGACCACTCGGTCCTACGCCGGTTGGACCGGGTCGACACGGTCTGCCTGGACGCCGGCGTGCTGTTCTCCGGCTTGGTCGAGGTGGACCGCGTGGAGTTGGTGGGGGACGCTGACCACGTCGAAACCCAGCGCCAGATCCGGGCCCTGCTCGACCCGTCGGCGCCGGGCGCGGCGCGGCGTCGGGGAGAATGGGAGATCGGTCCCCTGGTGGCCCTCGACGTGGAGCGCCCGCTGGCGCTACGGCGGGCGCTGCGCAAGCTGGGGGGTCGACAGAGCGGGCCGGAGGTGCTCGGACTGGCCCACCACGCACGGGTGGTGGCGGTCTTCACCGTCGTTCCGGAGCTCACCGCCGGCTCGCAGGCGCTGGCCGAAGCGGCCCGCCGAGCCGGCCACATGATCGCCATAGCCGGCGGTGACCAGAGCCTCTTGACCCGGCTCGGCGGTCACCTGCTGGTCGATGGCGGAAGCTCCTTGTGCGAGTCAGTGCGGGATCTGCAGGCTGACGGTTGCGCCGTGGTGCTCGTCGCCGGTGACCATGCCCGAGCCCTGGTGGCAGCCGACTGCGGGATCGGAGTTTCGGTCGACGGCACTCCGGCGTGGGGCGGCCACGTCATGGTGCACGGGCTGGAGCAAGCCGTCTTCATGATCGACGCCACCGCGGTTGCCTACGAGGTCAGCCGGCAGAGTGCGGCGCTGACCCTGACGGGCACAGCCGTCGGCTCTTTACTGGCGGTCAGCGGGGCTCCGGCGGCGGCCCGACGGGCCATGACCACCGTCAACCTGGCGGCCCTGGCCGCCCAGGCCAACGGCGCCCGAGCGGCGATCGTCCTGTCCCGCCAGCCCCGGGCTCAGCTGCGCGACCCTCCGCCGTGGCACGAGCTCGATGTCGACGAGGTTCTCGACCGCCTCGGCAGCTCGCGCCACGGGCTCAGCCCCCAAGCCGCGTCCTGGCGTCAGGGGCCGGTCAGGCGGTCGCTGTCGGCCCCGCTCGTGTTCGCCCAGACGATCACCCACGAACTAGCCAACCCCCTGACTCCGCTCCTGGCCGGCGGGGCTGCGCTCTCCGCCGCCGTCGGCTCTCCCATCGATGCCGCCCTGATCGGGGCTGTGACGGGTCTCAGCGCTCTGGTCGGCGCCGGCCAACGGTTCCGGGCGGCACGATCGGTGGCCGCCCTGGCCGACCGGAGCGCCATCCCGGCCCGGGTCGTCCACAACGGCACCATCGACCTGGTACCGAGCGACTCGTTGGTCCCCGGGAGCGTTTTTGTGGTCGAGGCCGGCTCCGTCGTACCCGGTGACGCCCGGGTCATCGACGCCGCCAATCTGGAGGTCGACGAGGCCAATCTGACCGGTGAATCGTTCCCGGTGGCCAAGTCGCCACAACCGTGCTTCGCCCCGGTCATGGCCGAGCGGACGTCGATGCTGTACGAGGGCACCACCATCGTGGCCGGTGACGCCATGGCCGTGGTGGTGGCCACCGGCGACGACACCCAAGCCGCCGCCGGGGCCCGTTGGCAGGAGCGTCAGCAGGCCCCCAGGGGAGTCGATCAACGCATGGCCCGGCTCAGCGCCTTGACTCTGCCCTTCGCCGCACTGGGGGGGGCCGGCGTCATCGGTGCAGGTCTCCTGCGGGGTCGGCCCTTGTCGGACAGCTTGGGAGCGGGGGTGAGCTTGGCTGTGGCCGCCGTCCCGGAGGGGCTTCCTGTGCTGGCCACCATGGCCGAGCTTGCGGCCGCCCGCCGCCTTTCGGCTCGGGGGGCACTGGTCCGTGACCCCGGTGCGCTCGAAGCTCTGGGCCGTGTCGAGGTGCTCTGCATCGACAAGACCGGGACCCTGACGCAGGGCCGAATCCATCTGCACTCGATCTTCGACGGGCACGCCGACGCCGACGCGTCTGCCCTGTCGGACCGCCATCGCCGCGTCCTCGCCGCCGCCCGCCGAGCCAGCCCGGCGCCACTTGGGGGCCAGCCGCTGCCCCATCCGACCGACCAGGCGGTGGTGGAGGCGGCCCGGACGTGGGAAGCGGACCTGGTCCTCGGCGCCCCAGGCTGGACGGCGACGGCCGACCTGCCGTTCGAGCCCAGCCGGGGCTACCACGCCAGCCTGGGCCGGGCCGAGGCCGGACTCGTCCTGACCGTGAAAGGCGCCCCCGAGGTCGTCCTGGCCCGATGTTCCACCCGGCTAGGCCGGACCGGGCCCCGACCGGTGGGAGCCACGGAGCGGCGCAGGCTGGCTGGCGTGGTCGATCGCCTGGCCCGACGCGGTCTGCGGGTCCTGGCGGTCGCCGAGCGCCACGTCGACGCTGACACAGTCACCGTAGAGGACGGTCTGGTCGACGATCTCGAGTTCCTCGGGCTGCTGGCTCTGGCCGACCCTGTTCGCTCCTCCGCATCGGGCGCTCTTTCGAGCCTGCGGAGGGCGGGCGTGGAGGTCGTGATGGTCACCGGCGACCATCCCAGCACCGCCGAGGGTATCGCCGCCGAACTGGGGATCCTCAATGGCCGGCGGATCATGACGGGCGCTGAACTTGAAGCCTTGGACGACGACGCGCTTCGTGGGGTGGTGGACCAGGTATCGGTGTTCGCCCGGGTCGCCCCCGCCGACAAGGTTCGCATCGTGACCGCCTACCAGCGAACCGGTCGGGCCGTGGCCATGACGGGTGACGGCGCCAACGACGCGGCAGCCATCCGGTTGGCCGACGCCGGGATCGCCTTGGGCGCCCACAGCACGCCGGCCGCCCGCAACGCCGCCGACGTCGTCATCACCGACGATCGTGTCGAGACCATCGTCGACGCCATCATCGAAGGCCGGGCCATGTGGGGTTCGGTCCGCGACGCGCTCGCCATCCTCCTTGGAGGGAATCTCGGCGAGATCGCCTTCACCGTGGGCGCCAGCGCCCTCACCGGCCGGACTCCGCTGGGCGTCCGCCAGCTCCTGCTCGTCAACCTCCTCACCGACGTGGCACCCGCCCTGGCCATCGCCGTGCGCCCACCCCGAAGCCGCGACCATCAGGATCTTCTCGATGAAGGGCCCGACCGCTCCCTCGGAGCGCCCCTTCAGCACGCAATAGTGATGCGGGCCGTGATCACCGCCGCTGGTGCCGGAGCGGCGTGGAGCCTGGCGTCGGTGACCGGAGGACCGAAACGGGCCGGTACCGTGGCGCTGGTCGCCCTTGTCGGCACTCAGCTCGGCCAGACCGTCACCTCCGGTGGGGCCCACCCCACCGTCCTGGCTGCCTCGGTCGGGTCCGCCGCCCTCCTCGCCGCCATCGTCCAGACCCCGGTGGTCAGTCAGTTCTTCGGCTGTACCCCGCTTGGCCCCTTGGCTTGGGCCACCGCCGCCGGATCAGCCGCCGGCGCCACGGCGATCGGATGGGCCGCCCCCAAGGCCCTGGACATCCTCCGCTCCCCGTCCGTGGGGGCACCACCGTCCACACCGGCGTCTGGCCCGTCACCGGCAGCTGACGATCTCATCGGCGAAGTTCCGGCCATCCGGGTCGGGCATGGTGGGCCTGTGCAGCTGGCCTCGACCGGAACCCGGGCAACGTCGTGGGACTGAAGAGAAAGGGGTTGACATCGTGACAACGCCCAGAGGAGGTCGGCCAACGGCCGCAAAGACCAGGGGTGGTGATCAGCGGGGCCGGCCCAAGGCCAAAGCGGAAGACGGTGGTCTGGTCAGCCGGATCGGGCCGTTGGAGATCGACTGGCCCCGTTCATTCGGCTACTTCGGAGGTATCGGCCTCGCCGTCGGCATCGGCATCATCGATCCGCCGCTCGGCGTGTTCATCGCCGCCATACCGTTCCTCAAGATGCTCGACCTCGGTGGAGCTCCAAAGCCGAGCCGGTTCCTGGGACAGATCGTCGAAGGGGGTGGCCAAGCCGGTCGGAGGAGACAGCCAGGGCACCGTGCGGATGGTCAGCTCCAAAGGTGCCGACGGCCCGCCTGTGGACTGACCCCCCGCAGCTGCCTTGGTGGATTGTCTATCGACCCCTTGTCGACCTTGACACCTTCTTGACCGCCGCTTCACCGGCCTGACGGGCCTTGTCGAGCGCGCCCGCCACCGTGCCGGCGACGACGTTGGCGGGGGGTGTATCGGGCGTACGGGGATGAGGGTGGGTCGGGGCGGACTTCTTCGACGCTTCCAGGGCGTCGCCGAGCTCAGCGAGACGTTTTCGGCCGAGCACCTTGCGAACCTGCGGGAAGAGATCGCCCTCCTCTTCTTCCACGTGATGACGGACGTTTTCCGTCAACACCGCCACCTTGGCCACAAATCGCTCCGCCTTGGGGTCCATGCCGTCCAGCTCCGACAGCACCCACTTCACGATGTGGTGTTCCTCGAGGCTCTCCAGGACATCGTCGGCGACGGCCGGCACCTCGGCACGTATGGCCGGGTAGAAGACCTGCTCCTCGATGGCGGCGTGAACGGCCAGGGCCTCGACGATCCGTGCCACGAGTTCGCCCTTGGCGACATGGGCCCCTTTCCCGAGCTTCTCGAACTGCTTGAACAGCTTTTCCACGCTCTTGTGGTCCGTCTTGAGCAGCGTGATGGCGTCCATGGCATCGTCCCCCCGAGCGCATCGTCGCGCCGCTCCGTGGACGGTACTCCCACCATGCGGCTCCCGCTCGGGCGCTGCCGCCGACAAAGGGCAGCCTCCAGGGCTGGACTCATCCGCCGACCGTATGTTTGGCGGTTTGATCGCCGTCGGGCCGCGCAACACGAGGGCCGACGCGCCCGATGCTCCGTTGCGCCCTCGCAGCCCGTGGCGGTCCCGCCCAACCAGCGCCCGCACTCATGATCGTCGTGGAATCAGGGGTGCCAGCTGTCGTGCAAAGAGCTCTCTGTGGGCGCCGTCGTCCGGGAGCCTGGGACCGGCCATGGGACATCGGCGGACCCTCGCTCGCGAGCCACGAGCGGGCGGCGGCGACGGCGTCGACAACCTGCCGCTCGCCCGTCCCGGGCGATCGTTGCCCGTTCGAGGAGATACTCCTCGAGGCGCTGCGCAAAGACGCGGCCGATGTGCTGCGCTTCCTGGGCCTGCCTCAGAGGGTGGCCACTGTGACATAGGCAGGCGGCGAAGCGGCCGGCGGCAACTATCACGACATGCCCGTCGGCGACGTCCGCACCGCAGGCACCGAGCCGGCGTTCCAGGGCACCCGGAGCTGAGCCCGGGGGTCGCGTCGCGCTCCGGGATCGCTCGTCGTCTGGGACCACCCAGGCCGATTGCCAGGGGTCCGGCGCAGGCCCACCTCGGGGGACGGGGATGGTACGTCGCTGTACACAGTGGTACGATCCACCTGTGTCGACGGCGACGATGACGGTAAGCGAGGCGAGGGCTGCTCTGCCCCAGATACTCGATCGTGTCCTTGCCGGCGAGGAGGTCACGATCACCCGCCATGGCAAGCCTGTGGCCGTGGTCGTTCGTCCCGACGCCCTGCGCTCCCGTCGAGCCGATGAGGCGCTAGCCGCTGCGGCCACGGTGCGAGCGGTTCTGGATCGAACCAGCGGGTCACGCCTCCGACACCGGCCGACCCTTAGCCGCCAACGCGCCGAGGCGTTGGTTGCGGGGGTTCGGGCGGCTCGAGCGGGTCGTTAGAACCGGGCGATGGTGGACGCGTTTGACGCCGACGTCCTGATCTACGCCGCCGTTGCCGAACACGAGCTGGGGCAGCTGGTCCGCGCGCTGTTCCCTGCCGAGCCGGTCGAAGGAACGGCCGTCACCGCCGGCGTAGGGTCGGTTCTGCTCCTGCCCGAGTTGTTGACCAAGCCGTTGCGTGAGAAGTCGACCGATGAGCTCGAGGAGCTCGGCGCCCTGCTCAGCCGGCTCGACCTGCGGCCCGTTGACCTTGCCACTGCTGAGCTCGCGACGGCACTCGGTGCGTCGTACGGGCTTCGAGCCGCCGATGCCGTTCACCTCGCCACTGCCGTCGGTGCTGGGGCGGACCGCTTCCTTACCAACAACAAGGCCGATTTTCCTAGATCGATCACCGAGATCGACATCACCTACCCGGAGGATTTGACCGACCTGACCACGGGTGGGCATCTCTGACCACCAGCCGCCGGTAGGGTGACACCCCGGCGCCCACCGAGGGCGGAACATCATGAGGTGGGTACACCTTCCCGATTTGCCGGTTACCGGGCGGAGCAACCTGTCTCGTCGACAACCCAGCCATGGCCGAAACCGGGGCTGGTGATCGCCGGTTCCGTACGGTGGTTTCCTTTTCGAAACCGGGATCATCGCA
The DNA here is from genome assembly GCA_038232515.1 of Acidimicrobiales bacterium. Classification (GTDB taxonomy): domain Bacteria; phylum Actinomycetota; class Acidimicrobiia; order Acidimicrobiales; family JAUJNH01; genus JBBSHS01. The sequence goes on along the minus strand of JBBSHS010000019.1, from coordinate 1,117 downwards.
TTCGCGGCAGGGAGCTCTCACCGCTCGGCCGCTCCCACGCTGATGCCGGTGGCGCGGTTTGAGATCGGGTCGCCGGCCGCCAGTGCTGGTTGCCAGCGACCAACCGCTCGCGGAGCTCGGCGACAGTCAAACGCGCTCCTTGGCAGTACAACGTGCTCCGATCGACGCCGAACCGCTCAACCAGTTCGCAGCGGGCCGCCTGGGCCAGCTCGGCGTCGCCGTGCACGGTGAAGACCGTTGGACAGAACGGTCGCTGACCTCGTCTTTCGCGACCACCACCCGGACCTCCCACACCCCGCCTGCCGCTCCCGAACCGACCCTGAACCCCGACGCGCCCGCTGCCGCCCATCCCTATACCGATCGTCCATCCCTACAGTCATAGGGACGGTATAGGGATGGCGCCCTTCGGCTCGGGACCTTCAGATGCTCGGCCAGGCCGCTGAGCTGCGGAAACATCTGGCGCGCTCGGTGGGATTCGAACCCCCAACCTTCTGATCCGTAGTCAGATGCTATTGGGTATCCTTCTCTGACCGGCGTTGACCGCTACTCACCAATCTAGCCCCTGACCTGGGCGTTTGCATGCCATCAACTTACCACCGTTGTCCGGCGCTCACCACCTTTTACCGCCGGATGGTTCTCACGGCGGTTCTCACGGTTCTCACGGAGCCAACCCGCTCGGCCTGGCTGGAAGCTCACGACTCGGGGCGAGCCCGAGACTCTTCAGCGTCGTCTCCAGCACGTAGCCCGGGATCTCGAGCACGCATCGACGACCGTGGGTTGGCCACCGGGCGCTGAGGGTCGCGCCGGTCTTGGCCATGTGTCACACATCGCCCACCTCAGGTGGCTCGACCTGGATGTCGCGCATCGGGAAGTCGTCGAGGTTGTGAGTCAGCAGCACGGCGCCGTGGGACCGGGTGGTGCCGGCGATGAGGGCGTCGGCGGTGTGGATTGTCCGCCCGCGCTTGGCCCAGTCGGCTTGGTAGCGACCGGCCCGTCGGGCCGCCTCCCTGTCGGTCGATAGAAAGCGCAGCCCGTCGAGGAACGCGGTCGCCCGCCGACGCTCGCGCTGTTGGAGTCCGCGCTCGACCTCGGCGAGGTTCACACACGTCGTGGCAAG